>JANOPS010000258.1:0-8936 GCA_031421995.1 Gemmatimonadaceae bacterium | reverse complement strand
GATCGCCGTCGACATGCAGGGCAGTCGAGTAACCCTGCCATAGGTCTGGTCAGCATGGCATGGTCCAACGCACACCTCAGGGTCGTTCGATTGGCTACGCCCCGACAAGCGTTTGCTGCGGTCGAGGCCATGGCTGCTCGGCCGCCACGCTTCCGCTCCAGATTGAGGCACACGGCGGCCTCACCTTGCCCCGCCGCAGAAACGCACGCCGTTAAGCCGCATCTGTACTAGCTGTCGTGCGCCACGGAAGCGAGTATTCAACAGCCCCTTGCCCGTGGCAATGTGCCGGTTCTTCCGAAGTACGATCACTCCAATGTTCCAGGTATACGCATGAACAGAACTGTGATACGAAACGGATTTATTGCGGCTGGCTTGATGAACATCGGAGGAGTACTGCTATTCTCTCGTGCATTCACGAACCTTGCGATCAACAACGCTGATCCACTCGTGATGTCGAACTTCGGACTTCTAATGATTGTTGTGTGGGGCGCGGCATATCTAGCTGCCGCCGCCGTGACCACGAGCATCAAATGGCTGGCGGCAACCTTTGCGGTAGAAAAGCTTGTCTATGGTGTGGTTTGGATCAGGTGGCTGTCAGAGAACAGCCTCGCACAGCTCTATTCAAACGATCTCTTCGCAGGTGCGTTCTTCAGCATCTACGGCGCTAATGATCTCATTTTCATGATGTTCTTCGCCTGGGTGTTCGTTGTGCAGCTTCGCGGCAACAGGTGAAGACAATCGCTGTGTCAATTCCTACCACGCGCGGGGTCAGCTTTGCCTCGCATGTGGCCAAACCCCTCCCTCAAGCTGAGCCCAACTAAGTGGCACAGCGGCCCTCCGGCACTGAGCATGCGGTGTATTCTGCGCTTGCTGTCCGGCGCGCCACGCCGCTGGGGCCAGCGTAGCTCGAACGTTAGGTCGCCTTCACTCTCCATGATGCGAATCGCGGTACACGAACAGACGATGGCTGCAATGCAGGCCTACGCGCGCGTCTCGACGGCGTTCCGGGTCGAGCGGCGACTCGCCCTCTCCGCTGATGCGTCAGCGCCGTCGGGTGTATCCCTCTCCGAGACCTCCGTCGTCGCGCCCTTCGTGAAGGACTATGACGTGCTGCCGGGGAATCATCCGACGGAGTGGGCGCGGCGCGTGGATACCGCGCGGTGGCGCGTATTCACCGCTTTTGTTGGTGATTTGCAGGTGGGCGGGGCGATTCTCATTGTGCCGGACGACCACGCTGGCGCGCAAATCGTGGCTGAGCTTTGGGATTTGCGCGTGAGTCCTGCCTGGCGCCGCCGCGGCGTTGCGAGAGCCTTGTGGTCGACCGTCGAAGCGGCGGCGCTCGCAGCGGGCGCTCGGGCGCTTAAGATCGAGACGCAACAGATTAACGTGGCCGCGTGTCGTCTCTACGACGCTCAGGGGTGTGTGCTCGACCGTGTCGACGCGGAAGCGTATCCCGGGTTGCCGGACGAGGTGGCCCTGCACTGGCACAAAGCGCTGCCCACGCGCGACCGCGCGACCTAACCAGGACACATGAGGCTGGCAGAGTGCCAGACCTTCTGGTGCAAGAGAGAACCCTCCAGCGGGCACTCTGCAGCCTATGCCTGGTGTTAGCTGGCAGCGTCAGTTGGCATCAGGCCACGGGTCGGCGAAGTCGAAGCGCAGGTGTCGCCGGATTCGCGCAAAGTCGCGCGCGTTTTCCGTCACGAGGCAGAGCCCGTGCTCGCGGCAGGTGAGCGCCAGGAGCACATCATTGCCGAACGCCTTCGACACTCTCGAGAGCTCGAGCCCTTCCGACTGCACGAGGGCGCGGAGCACGCGACCGGACTCCAGCCAGCTATCGGCTGATGGCGCGAGCAGGCGGTTGCGCCGAGCGAAACGACCGATCAGGTGCTTGTCGAGCAAACGCGCTTCCACCGGTGTGCGGACACCGGCGAGCAACTCCTGCGCGACGATGGCGGGCAATACACAGAACGGGGCGAATGCCTGCAGAAAGGCATCCAGTGCCTTGCGATCGGCGTCTGTTCGAAACGCGCGGATGAAGAGATTGGAATCGATTGCGTAGCGCCGCTCGCGGCGCCCCGTCATTCCGGATCTGGCGAGGTGATGCGGACGCCACGGAGTGCGTGCGTCCCGTCAAGCAACTCCTGGCGAAAGACGACCATGTCGAGGGCGGTCTCAATGGTCTCCGTCGCGGTGGCGGTGCCAAGGATCTTCTGCGCAGCCGCCAGCTTGCTGGGGGCGAGGCGAAAAGTTTTCGACACTTTCGCGGTGCCGGTGCCGGTGCCGGTGCCCGGGGTCGGGCGCGAGCGTGTGGCCATCGGAGCTCCAAGTGTATGTACAGGAAAAGTCTACGTACATACATGTGCGGTTCGCAAGGCCAGTGCGCGGGTCGGCTGCCACCAAACAAGGACATGAGCCTGCGGGCGTGCCAGACGCGTTGCCGCGCGGTAGAGTATTCGGGGGGGCACTGTGCAGGCCATGCCTGGTGTCAGGCGCGCCAGCGGTACAGACCGGGTCACACTGTGGAGCAAACCCACGTGAAACCAGTGGGCCAGCCCAGACATACCGTCTAGCCGCGCCGCGAGCCGCCGAGCCGCCGAGTCGCTTTCAGCTTCTGCCTGCATCTGCAGCCACGTCGACTCTACACGCTGTCTTGTCTCATTGTCCGGCTACTGGACGGTCACAAGTCAGCGCCGGCGCTGGTGGCATTCCCGGAGTTTCACGCGGCGCGCGCGGCCCATCGCTGCGCCGGAGTGCGAGCTGGACCACGCCCACCGCCTCCGGCGTGAGTTCAAGAAAGTGGCAGTGCCCTCGACTCATATTGCCGCGACACTGACGCGGGCGGTTGCTCCTTGTGCACGAAAATGATGCTGCCGCACGTCGGAAGCGCAAATCGCTGTGCAAGATTTGTCGGCTGACACGTTGCGAATCGCTGGTGGATTGCGCGTCAGCAGTCGCCGCATGAGAATTGGACTGCGCAACCCTCGTGCGTTGTCCGACGGCTCGACGTTCGTCCGTTGATGTGCTTTACCGAAGCGACGCTGTCCACACTGCATCACGACGCCCAATTGCGCTCATGGCACGCTCTCGCAAGCACACCCCAATCTCTGGCATTACCTGCGCCACGACGGAGAAGTGGGCAAAGCAGAAGAATCATCGCCGAGAGCGTCGGCGCGTCCGCAGCGTCCTTGCGACGCAGCCGGAGCCCGACGTGCTTCCGCACACCAGGGAGCTGAGCGACCCGTGGACGATGCCGAAGGATGGCAAGCGGTATTGGACCGCGGCAGGCCTGCGCGAGTATCGGAAGTAGCGGACGGTGCCCTCTACCATATCACGCGATGCGACACGATGAGTTCATGGTCGGACTGAAAGTTTTCACGGCAGCTGGCAGATGGCGCTGTACCGACGTCGGCACGCGAGTTGTCGTGGCGATCTTGCTCGATGCACCAGCTCCGAGCTGGTATCACGGACCTCCGTATGCGATTGCAGAAACGGTCTTCGACGAATACGATCTCGACGGATGCAGCACTGATCCCGCGATTGTGACCGACTCGTCATGACGTCCCCCCGGAAAAGTTGGGCAGGTTGAAACTGGGGAACTCAGCAGTAGAGTTGTGCCCAAGCCCGCCGCCTGCGGGGAGTGGAATCGATGATGAAATCGAAGTTCAGCGAAGAGCAGATCGCTTACGCACTACGGCTAGCGGAGCGTCGGACGGCCGTGGCGGATGTCTGCCGGCAGCTCGGGATCGGCGGCGCGACCCCTTATGTGTGGAAGAAGAAATTCGCTACCCCGGCCAGGGTGCGCCTAGGCAGCGGCCAGCTGGGGACCGCGTTGGACCGGCTGGATCTGGATTGACGAGTAGTAGTTCCCCATCACCCCATGATCGCCGGCCACGGCCCGACCCTGTACCAGAGCGGGCTGCCCAGCACGCGACGACTCGAGCTGGTCTCAGCGAAGCCGCTCCGAAGCGGCACGGTCGGCATACACTACCTACGCGCACGCTGACCGGAGATGGCTCGTTCTCATGTCGCCGAACAACGCGCTGCACTCCGACGGGTCTTGCGTTGCTCGGCCCGAGGCTGAGCGCGGGCGTTCATGCGGACCCTCATCCACTCGCCTCGCCCATGATTTAGCTCGTTCGCTCACTCGTGATCGCGGGCTTCCTCACCACAGTCGCCGTTGCACAAACTGCCCCGGAACTTCCGACGAGCGTGGACACGTTCACGGTGCGCGACGGCACAACGGTGCTCGGACGCGGGATCATGAAGCGTAGCTACCGTCGCGGTGAGCTCGTGCAGGTGTATGCCTGGCGTAGCGCGCTCGACGGGTCCTGGTCGCTCGACTCGTTGTTCCTCGACGGCGCGTCGTTGAGGACGCGCCTCGACATCCTCGTGAGCGGCACACGACACGAGTGGCTGAGTCCGCAGCGACGGCCGTCACGGTTCGAACACGCGGTGGACCGAAGGGAGCGACGACGAAGGCCCGTGTCGTTGCCATCGGCACGTATTCCTCCGCGGCGATCGAGGCGCTCGCGGCGGCAATGCCGTTCTCCGCGGGTGCAAGCCGGACGATCTCGACCGTCTATGGGCCACCGTCACGGCTCGGCATTGTGAAGGTCACGATCCGGGTCGTCGGCACCGAGCCCGTCAACGGCCGTGCCGCCTGGTGCGTCGCGGCCGATACGCCGGGTGGCGGTACCGTGTTCTGGATTGACGCAGTCTCAGGTGCGGTCTTGCAGTTTGACACACGCGAGGGCGTCGCCCTGATCACGTTCTGGCGCGAGGGCGGTATTTCGGCAGTTGGTCCAGCCGGCTGCCGTGGGGTAGCGGTCGGGCGGCCGTGCGCTATCGTACGTTATGGTAGCGCAAGGGCGCCATTCCGCCTTTTTGGGGAAGCCGCCGCAGCGCAACGTGACGCTAGCCCGCAGACGGGCTGTTCCGCAGTCTTCCATCAGCGAGGTAGCGACATGCGCACCGGATCTCACGCCTTGACGGCACGCGCAGCGCTTAGCGGCGTCGTGACACTCGCGATTTTCGCAGGGTGCGCTTCGGCCCGCCTAACGCAGCCGACGCCGCGGATCGTCTCGCCCACGGCGTGGGCCAGCGTCGTGGACTGCGTGATGCTGAGCGCGCGCGCGAGCAACTTCTTCGCCGACTTTGACGAGACCAGTATCGTCGTCACGCCCGGCGTCCAGCCCTTCGGCCCCTACCGTCCGGCGACCCGTGCGACTGTCCTTGGCCGCGTCCACGTCACACGAGCGGCGGGCGACAGCGCCGTGCTCGTGACCACGGAAGCGTTTCATTGGGCGGCGCAGGCGTTCCGGCGCGACTCGGCTCACGCATCGGGTCCGGCGTGGACGGTCGCCCGGCAACTCGATGCGCAGTGCCTGGCGGGATATCCCGCCGTCGCAACGCGGTAGGCTGTGTGCGGGGCGCGGCGTCTGTTCGCAGCGGCTCACCGCGTTACTGCTGTCGCTACGACCGCCGATTGCGGAGCAGTAGCACCTTTAGTTCGGTCGCGTTGCAACAGAACCCAGTTTTGTCAGCCGGACCAAATGGTGCGGCCGTCCACCGAAGATCCCGCTGATGCGCTGACCGGAGCTCCTCACGTGCGCTATTCCATCGTTCGCGCTACTCCTTGCTTCGCCGCGCTCCTTCTCGTGTGTGGCTGCGCATCGACCCCGTACCGCACGCTCGCTCGACGCATCACGCCTCCGCAGTGGGATACCGTCGTCGAATGTGTCACGATGGCGGCGCGAGCGAGCGGGAAGGAAGTCTTCGTAACGGATTTTTGGTTGAGTGTTCCCACGTATGTGAAGCGCCAATGGGGCATTGAGGACATCCAGTTTATCTGGGGTCCGAAGACGTCCTCGGCATTCGTCGTGCACTCGAGGATTGTGGCGCGCGACGCCCGGGCCGGCAATCTCGAGCCGATGGAGGGCCCCTCGCAGGAGACGCGGCGACTGCGCCAGCAGCTCGACCAGCAGTGCCTGCAGTCATATCCTGTCGCCGACACGACCAACGGCATTTAGTGCGGTGCGCGGGTTTGTGGCGAGTGTCCCAGCATCTCCTGAGACACGGTCGCGCAACTGCGCCGACCAACGCGGTATGTTGCTGACACGGCGACCGGCGTAAGGTGATCAGGCAGATCTTCAGTGCGGTTGCCGTGGAGCAGAACCAGTCTCGTCAGCAGGCTATCCAATGGTGACCACGCTCCGCGCGATTCGCGCTGACATCACGACGCTCGCCGTTGACGCCATCGTCAATGCTGCAAACTCGTCGCTGCTCGGGGGCGGCGGCGTCGATGGCGCCATTCATCGCGCGGCCGGCCCCGACCTCGTGCACGAGTGCCGCCTGCTTGGCGGCTGCCGGCCCGGCGAAGCCAAACTCACTCGCGGCTATCGCTTGCCGGCCAAATACATCATCCATACGGTTGGTCCCGTCTGGCGCGGCGGCGCGCATGGAGAGGCGACGACGCTCGCGGCGTGCTACACAGCCGTGCTCGCGATCGCGGCGCAAACGGAGATTGCCACCCTCGCATTCCCGAGCATCAGCACGGGGATCTACGGGTTCCCGATCGCACAAGCGGCCGGGATTGCCGTGACGACAGTGCGCGCGGGTCTTGCCGCGGCACCAGGCCTTCGTGCCGTGACATTCTGTTGCTTCTCGGCTGAGGATCTCGCGGTCTATTCCGCGGCGCTCGGCGAGGCCGCGGGCTAAGCCGCGTGAACGTGACAAGAGTCGTCACGCCGGACAGATTGTCACCATGAACAAGACCAGTGTCACGCGTGCCGCCGCGAGGCTCGACTATTCCGCTGTGCGACAGGCGGGGAGTCCTTCTGAGGCTGCCGCCGAGTCGGCGACGATGAGGCAGGAAATGAGCGCGCTCGGATCGCGCCCTGCCCGGCATGCGCTCATCATTGCCCTTGCGGCACTGCTCGGCTTGGCGATTCCGGTCGTCGCTCATGCGCAGGCTCGCCGTGACACCAGTGACCGCGTCGATCGGTCGTCGCCCCCTCCCGCCCGCGCGCTCGACAATCGCATTGATGTCGTGACGCCTTTTGCACCGGCGCTCGCCGAGTTTGGTGTGCATGCCGTGGGGGTCCGAACCATCACCGTCATCGATCCGGATCGGCCCGACATCCTTCGAACGAAGGCCGGTGACTCCACGGTGCGCCGCGATCGATCGTTGACGGTCGAAGTGTGGTATCCCGCGAAGGCGGCGACGCCTGTGGGCCGCGGTGAGTACCGCGCCATCATGCGCGATCCGTCAGTCACCGTGACACTGTACGGACGGGCGTATCGTGACGCGCCACCGTTGGCCGGCGAGCGACCGTTTCCGCTCGTGATCATTTCGCACGGGTATCCTGGGAATCGCTATCTGCTCAGTCATCTCGGAGAGAACCTGGCGAGCAAAGGTTATCTGGTCGCGTCGATTGATCATACGGAGAGTACCTACGACAACGCACAGGCCTTTGGCAGCACGCTGTATCATCGGCCCTACGATCAGCTTTTTGTCCTCAATGAACTTGCACGGCTTGGGGCCGCTGGCTCCGGGAGTTTCCTGTCTGGACACGTCGATGCCGCCCGCACGGGAATCATCGGGTATTCCATGGGCGGCTACGGCGTGATCAACGTCATCGGCGGCGGATTCCGCGAGGCCGCCGCAACGTTACCAGGCGCACCAGCTAACCGTTTGCTTGCCGAACGCAGTGCGGCCAATCCGACGTACCGAGCGAATGTCGCGGACGCGCGGATTCGGGCTGCGGTCGCGATCGGACCGTGGGGAATGCCTGCTGGTTTCTGGGATTCCACGGGGCTCGCGGGGATTCGTACACCCACGCTTTTTGTGGCCGGCAGCGCGGACGAGGTCTCGGGATATGAGACCGGCACGCGCGCCATCTTCAAAGGTGCCGTCAATGCGGAGCGATATCTGCTCACGTTTGTTGGTGCGGGGCACAATGCGGGGGCCCCCATTCCGGCGCCGATCGAGAGCTACGCGTATTCCGATGTGCTCAAGTCCTACCCGTTCACACACTACGCCGATCCCATCTGGGATACGCGGCGGATGAACAACATTCTCGCACACTTCGTGACGGCCCACCTTGATGCGCAACTCAAGGGCGACTCCACCATGCTCGCCTATCTGCAGGTGACGACGAACGGCAAGGATGGCGTGTACGCAATGGACCGCGAAGGCAAACCGCTTGGTAGGCATACCTATTGGAAAGGCTTCAAGCGCGGGACGGCGGCAGGCTTGACGATGGAGCGGGAGCCAGGCCGCCGGCCCTGATGGCAGGGGCCAGTTGGCCGCTCACGATGCGACGCGTGCGTTGGAGGTGTGCGTCGGACTTACCTCCGGCTCCCTCGTATGCGCAGTCCGGCCGTCAGTATCCCTGCGGCCTGATCATCATCGAACAACGCAAGTGCACGAAAAGCCGGAACACCTCGCGGCGGACCGCTTCGGTCAGTCGTGCTGTGTCGCGCACCCGTAAGCTTCCACGTCAAGCGCACGATTTCATGCTGATGCCTGACGTGGCAAGACCGTGCGACCAGTCACAGGGTGACCGGCCTCGCGAAAGGCGCATCACAGGGTCAGAGATGCTGATCGCATCAAGACCTCCAACCCCGTGACCACTTCAACCGCGTACGCCTTGATCCGGGACACGAGGCTTCAAAGACCCTACTTCGATCGCTTCAGGAACCACGGCTGCAGGTCGACGCCCGCGCGGAGGTTCTTCCCCGAGGTGCCGTAATGGCTTATCCCGGCGCCGGCGTAGAGGTTGACTCCCCATCGGCTGCTCCCGACAGGAGCGCCAACCAGGCCGGTGAGGGCCCAGCCATTGGCGCTGCTACTGGCACCGTTGAAGCCTCCGCCGCTGAAAGATGTCGACAGGCGTGCGGCCGCAGCTTCGCCCCCAAGCCAGAGCCCGCCG
>JANOPS010000257.1:0-14907 GCA_031421995.1 Gemmatimonadaceae bacterium | reverse complement strand
GCGATGGCCATCGGGTTCGCACCAACCTACGCGAACATGGCATACGGCTGGATCGCAGACGGTACGACTGTCCCGAGCATGGTCGCCTCTCAAGTGGCAAGTCTGTTCAGCACGTGGTATCTGGCCTCGCGTACATATCGCGTTCGCGTGACGGTGGAGGGACACCAGGGGAAACGGCACTTGCTCTCCAGCGCGCATGCTGCAACCAGCTTCCTCCTGATGAATCCGAGTGGCTCCGAATTTTCGCTTCGCTTGATGCACCGGAGCGTGGTACCAGGAGGGGCGTTGTTGCGATGGGTCGGGCGCCAATCTCGCCGAACGCTGTTCGGGGAGTTCACGACACTTGAGGGCGATGTCGCACGGCGCGCGTTTGAAGCAATACTTCCCGTCGTCAATCGTGCAGGGGCACCGGCGAAAGAGGTGTCGGCTGCGGTGACCTTGGCGGCGGATGGGGGGAACGCCATGGACATGTTGACGACGCATCAGCACCGTAGCCGTGTCACGGAAGGTCGCGCCACGGACGCTCGCGTTTCCAGAGCACAGATCGGTGGCCTGCCAGCCGCGATGCGGCTGGCGATGGAAATGGTGACGCATGAGGCGGACGAACGGCGTGCGTTGGACGGTGAGCTGCATGTGCTGGAAGCGCGCTGGCGGGAGGCCGAGGAGATCGCCTCGATCGCCGACAGCATGTTCCTGCCGTCGGACATGGACGAGCGGCTGGGGCGCATGCGCGCAGGCGAGTAGCGCCACAGAGATCGGTCCTCCACCGTCCGAGACGACGCCGTGTTAGACGAAGCCGTGCTAGACGAAGCCGTGCTAGACGAAGCCGTGCTAGACGAAGCCGTCCTAGACGAAGCCGTCCTAGACGGAGCCGACCTAGAACGAGCCGACCTAGACGGAGCCGTTCCTGGGGCGCAACTTGTGTGCATCGCCAGTACGCCAACTCCACAGCCGGACTCCATGACTCGTTCCTTCGTTCGCGCCGTACGCGTCGCACGGTCTAGTACTACCGCCATTGCGCTCGCGGTCGCCTGTGTGATCGCTCAGCCGCACGCCGCGCTCGCGCAGCGCTCGCAGGCGATCCCCACGCCCGCCAGCGTGCTGGGATTCGAGCCAGGCGCCGACCGCAAGCTGCCCACATGGAAGCAGGTGACCGACTACTTCACCGCGCTCGACAAAGCGAGTCCGCGCGTCACGGTGCGTACGTTGGGCAAGACCACGCTGGGGCGGCCATTTCTGGTGGCGTTCATCAGCGATCCCGCCACCCTGGCGTCGCTGCCCAAGTATCAGCGCATTCAGCAGCAGCTGATGGACCCTCGGCAAAAGACGGCGGCTACGCGTGAGTCGTTGATCGCGCAGGGCAAGAACGTCATCTTGATCACGTCGAGCATTCACTCCACCGAAGTGGGTGGATTCCTGACGCCCTTCGTGATTGCCGATCGGCTGGCGCGGGCGACCACGCCCGAAGCGCGCGAGATTCTGGCGAACACGATCATCATGCTCGTGCCCAGTCAAAACCCCGACGGCGTAGACATTGTGGGGGACTGGTATCGAAGCAGCCTTGGGACGCCCTACGAAGGGACCAACCCGCCGTCGCTGTATCACTTCTACACCGGTCACGACAACAACCGCGACTGGTACGCGTTCTCGCAGAAGGAGACGCGCTACACGGTTGATTCGCTGTACACACCGTGGGTGCCGCAGATTGTGAACGACGTGCATCAACAGGGGAGCGGTGGAGGACGCATTTTCATTCCGCCGTATATGGACCCGGTTGAGCCCAACATCGATCCGATTCTCACCGCCAGCACGAACGCGATGGGGATGGCGATGTCGTGGCGACTGATCGCCGAGGGGAAGCTGGGCGTGGCGACGAACGCATCGTACGACCAATGGTCGCCGGCGCGTCAATACTCGCTCAATCACCGTGGCGCGCGCATTCTTACGGAAACGGCGAGTGCGCGACTGGCGTCGCCCATGGACATTCCGTACCAAACACTGGGCACGGCGCGTGGCTACGATGCACGCGAAGCCACGTGGAACCATCCCGCCGTATGGCCGGGCGGACGGTGGGGCATTGGCGATATCGTGGCCTATCAGAGCAGCGCGACGTGGGCGTTGCTGGTCGAAGCTGCGCGCAATCGACGCGGATGGTTGGAGAGCTATGCCACAATGGGCGACCGCGCGCTGGCCGAATCGCATCCGTGGACCGCGACGGCCGTGCCGACCGTATACGTGATTTCGAAAACACAAAAGGATCCGGCGGCACTCACGCGTTTGTTGTGGTCGTTGCAGCATGGCCAGGTTGAGGTGTACCACAGCATCCCCGACGGCAACTATCTGGTGCCGACCGCGCAGCCCTTTGGTTCGTACGCGAAAGCGTTGCTGGAGCGACAGAAGTACCCCAACCTGCTGGAGTATCCTGGCGGCCCGCCAAAGCGCCCGTACGACGTGACGGCGCACACACTGCCGCTGCTGTTTGGCGTCGATGTGGAGGCGCTCACGAGCCCGGGCATTGCGCTGGGGCCGATCGTGAAGCCGGTGGCCGAGCCGCGCTACGATGTGGCGGGCTTAAGCGGCTCGAGCCGCAAGCGTATCGCGATCTATCAGAGCTACAACGCGTCGATGGACGAAGGGTGGACACGATGGGTGTTCGATGCCAACCGGATTCCGTTCACCACGCTGCACGACAAGGACGTGCGTGCCGGCGGACTGCGTGCAAAGTTCGACGCCATCATTCTCCCTGATCAAAGCGCGATGCAGCTGAAGCGCGGACTCGGCGCGCCCTATCCCGACTCGTTGCGCGGTGGACTTGGTGACGCCGGCGCCGCCGCACTGAAGGACTTCGTCACGGCAGGCGGCACGCTGTTGGCGTTCAATGAGGCCAGCGAATACGCGATCGAAGCACTCGCGCTGCCCGTGAAGAACATTCTTGAGGGGGTACGCAACACGGATTTTTATGCACCCGGCTCGTTGTTTGGTATAGAGATCGATCGCGCGCATCCCGCAGCCGCGACGTACACGGCACCAGTGCCGGCGATCTGGTTTGAAGACAGCCCGACGTTCGAGATCACGGATGCCTCGCGAGCCGTCTCGGTGGCACGCTATCAAAGCGCCGGTGACCCGCTGCTTTCGGGGTGGCTGAACGGCGGAGCGCGTCTGAACGGCAAGTCGGCCATGGTGGATGCAACCGTGGGGCAGGGCCACGTGTATCTCTATGGGTTCAGACCGCAATACCGCGCACAAACCAACGCGACGTGGCCATTGATATGGAGCGCGATTCTTCGCTAGCGCTAGCGAGAACACCTCCGTGTCCCCCGTGTCCCCCGTGTCCCCCGTGATTCAACATGCCCGCAGCACTCGGACTGTCTGCGACGACACTCACTCCCATCGCATCATCGCAATGACGTCGCTGTCCCTTCGTAGGTCTGCTCTCGCCTGGGCACTCGCGATGCTGAGTGCGACGGCCTGCTCCAAAACGGAGGGCTTGAAGGCGCCAGCGATCGGCGCGCTGGCTCCCGCCTTCGATGTTATCGATCTGGCCGGGAAGCCGGTCTCGTTGGCGAGCCTCAAGGGCCAGGTCGTCGTGCTTAACGTGTGGGCCACGTGGTGCAGTCCGTGCATCGAGGAGATCCCGCAACTGGAGTCGGTCCACAAGACGTTCGGGGCACAAGGCGTAACGACCATCGGCGTCAGCATCGACGCCGCCGGTATGGGCGCTGATATACAGGACTTCATGAAAGAGCACGACATGACGTACCCTGTCTGGTTAGACCCAGACAACACGTTCGCGCTGAAGTTTCTGACCGTAGGCGTGCCAGAAACGTTCGTGGTAGACCGCAAGGGTGCCATCCGGTGGCGAGCAGGGGGAGCGTTGCGCACAACCGATACGACATTCGTTGGCGCGATCAAACAGGCGCTCGCGGAACACTGAACATGGCAGGCTTCCAATCTTATTTACCCCGCGTGCTGAAACGCATGCGTCTTCAGGAGACAAGCGATGAGCAACAAGCGATGAGCGACACGCGCGGATGGCGCACCGTGGCACTGTGGGCATTCATCAGCGTACCGCTCGCTCACAGCGGCGCGCAGAACACCGTCACGCCGAGCGCCACGCCGAGCGCCACGCCGAGCGCCACGCCGAGCGCCACGCCGAGCGCCACGGCGCGCGCGACGACGAGCGGCGTGACGGTGCTGTCTGTCGACGGGCGCACCAATGCGAATCCCACGGTCGCGGTGGCTGGAAACGTCGTTGCTGTGGTGTGGTCGGCGGCAACGACGTCCAGCATGGACATCTTTGCTGCCGTGAGCACCGATGGGGGTACAACGTTTGGCACCCCCGTTCAGGTGAATAGCGTGGTCGGGGAGGCGCGCGTGAGCGGAGAAGAGCCGCCGCGGGTTGCCATGGTACCGCGCAAGGGCGGCACTCCAGAGATCGTTGTGGTGTGGAAAGCGAAAGCCGGACCAAACTTCAAGCTGCTCCAGGCGCGTTCAGTCGACGGCGGGCACCGTTTCTCGCCGAGTAGCCCGGTGCCTGGCAGCGCCGCCGAGGGGGCCCGCGGTTGGCAGTCTATTGCCGTCGACGCGCGCGGTCGCGTGTCCGTGCTGTGGCTTGATCATCGCGGAACCGTCGCCGCTGATTCGGCACACAAGCACGCGATGGCGATCGCAGGCCCGGCAGCCCCGCCTATGCCCCGGGGCGACCCCACGGAGCGTGCAGGCCTGTCCGAGCTGTACTTCGCCACGCTGGATGGCACGGGTGCGCGTTCGCTGGCCAAGAGCGTCTGCTATTGTTGCAAGACGTCGCTCGTGGTGTCGGGCGCGAACGTCTATGCAGTTTGGCGCCATGTGTTTCCCGGCGGGTACCGTGACATGGGCTACACCATATCACGCGACCGAGGGAAAACGTTTGCTCCGCTGACACGGGTGAGCGAAGACCTGTGGAAGTTCGACGGCTGTCCGGACAACGGCCCTTCGATCGCGGTCGATCCATCGCAGCGTGCGCACGTGGTGTGGCCAACGCCCGCCGACGGCAAGACGATGTCGGACATGGCGCTCTTCTATGCCGTCTCTCGTGATGGCTCCACGTTTGGACCGCGCACCCGTGTTCCCTCACAGGGGCCTGCTTCACATCCGCAGATCGTTCCAAGCACCGATGGATCGATGGTGGTGGCGTGGGACGAGATCGTCGATGGTGCTCGGCGACTTGGCATGACACGCGCCCGGGTCGCGCCATCCGGTGCCGTTACGTTCGAAGCCGTCGCATTGCCAGAGAACACGCCGGGCGCTTGGTATCCGGCGCTTGCTGCCTCGCCGCGCGGCGTCGTGGCGACGTGGGTGCGACCAATGGGAAAAAGCAGTACAATCGGTGTGGCGACGCTGCGTTAGTCAGCGAGCGGGATGGCCTCGAACACGCCAAGCTCGCGGTTCTTGCGCACGTGATTGTGGTGAAACCAGCGGCCGTTCATCGCGATGTACACGCCAACCGGCAGCGCCTGCGCAAAGGACAAGGCGCTGCCCAGATTGAACAGCCCGTCTGAGCTGCCAAACGCGTAGGGGATCATCGCCCCGGTCAACACGATCGTCTTTCCCAGCTGCGCTTCGGCCAACACGCGTGCCGTCTCGACCATCGTGTCGGTGCCGTGGGTGACGACAATATGCGATTCCGCACAGTCACGACACGCTCCAACGATCTGTTCGCGATGGGAGGCGGTCATGTCCAAGCTGTCCAACATCATCAGTTCGTCTATGGCCACCCGCAGCTTGCAGCGCCCGCGCTGCAGCATTTCCTCGACGTGAGAGCGCAGGAAAAAGAGGCGACCGTGCACTTCGTCGTACTCTTTGTCAAACGTGCCGCCGGTGACGATGATGCGGAGATGCATGGTGTCTGAGATAGGTGTCGGAAATCCCCAAGTGCGTGTGAAAGGTGAAGGTCGCGCAGGCTAATCGGAAGGCGCGTGCGATGCGAGAGCGCGTTCGACCGATGGCGCGAACAGGAGAGCGGCGCTGGCGTACACGTGCTTCGCGGTCTATCGCACCACAACAATACTCGTCGTGTCCGCGGAGAACGCGGTGAACACACCAAGGCCGCCCGAGATATTCGTGAACGGTTCGTTGAGGTCGCGGGAGTCCTGCTGCAGCATGGCATAGAGTTGTGCGTACGCCTCGTTCACGCGCCACACGTTGACGACGTACCGGCCGAGGAAGCGCAGGCCGAGCGCGTTGATGGGCTGCGGGCCTCCTGCAACACCCAATAGTGTAAAGCGCCCATCGGCGTTGGTTTGCACGACGCGAGCAGAGGAGGCGACGCCGACGCGTGTGTTCGGCAGCACGAACGTGAGCACAACACCGAGCCGAGCAAAGACCCTACCCCTGGCTGCAACGAGTCGTTGGGTGGTCGGTTATGTCGCGCTCGCACCCTCCCGAGCGATAGCGGACGCGGTCCGGAGCCCCACCGCGGCAAAGGTCAGCGTGCCGTTGCAGCACGAGGCGCTGACCTGCGCCGGCGCCCCGGCAACCCACAGATTTTCGTGGTCATGCGCACGGCCCCAGCCGTCCACCACGCTGGTCATGGGGTCGTTGCCCATACGACAGCCGCCGGCCGGATGCTCCTGACCAAGATCGTTGGCGCTGTTCTCCATACGAAGAATGTCGCCACCACCGGCCTTGGCCATGCGCGTGAAGAGCGCGCGGAGCTGTTCCTCCTGCCACGCATGCAGCGCCGCGCTGACAGGCGCATCCCGAAAGCCCACCGATGGCATCGGATCACCGAAGCGATTCGTGTGCGCGTCATCGAGCACGAGCTTGCTTTCGCGGTCGGGCAACACGTCGTAGTACGCGCGCACGCGCGCCGTTGCGCCAGACGCGCGCTGCTTCCAATCACGCAGCAAGGCATCGCCCATCAGTAGCTCGCCGTTGTCGTCGCGAAGCCGAGGTTCACGACCAACACTCGATTCCCACACTCGCAGGTCGTGGCGGAGGTAGCGCGACGAGCGCGGTGGCCGCATGAATTGCTTGCTGACCAGTGAATGCTGCACGTTGATGCCAGGAACAAGCGGCATGGGGACGCGCAGATACGCATTCACGTTGCGATGTCCAGCCAAATACTTGCCCACCAGGCCACTGCGGTTGGCCAAGCCTTCGGGATGCGCGCTGTCTCGCGAGAGCAGCAACAGATGCGGAGACCACACGAATCCCGCAGCCAGCACCACGGTCTTCGCCGCAATCGCGATCGCCTCGCCACTGGCGTCCGTGCGATTTCCCGTCGCTTGCACGATGCGCCCCGTCTTCGCATCGGCAACGAGTCGACGCACCAGTGTTTCTGTCAGCAGCGTCACCCGCTTTGTCTGTACCAACGCATCCCACGTCACGTCAGGCGTATACTTGGCACCAGTCGGACAGACGGGATAGCAGGTATCACACCGTTGACATTGCGCGCGCCCGTCTCGAGCCACGGAGTTCTTCGCTGACGGCGTACTCCATGTCGCGATGTCGGACTTTGCGGCCCACTGTTGCAACTGCGCCAGGTTGTAGTTGATTGGCAGCGGTGGCATGGGATACGGCTTGCCGCGCGGATCGAGCGCCACTGGACCCTGCTCGCCGGCCACCCCCATGCGCTCTTCGGCTTCCTGATAGAACGGATCGAGATCGTCATACGTGAACGGCCAGTCGTCGCCTACACCGTAGAGCGACTGCAAACGAAAGTCTTCGGGTGAGTAGCGTGGTGACACGCCACCCCAGTGCATGGCCAAGCCGCCAACGGTCATGCTGGGAGAAAAGCCCCAGGTGGTGCCAAACGCATTTTGGTCGTCGAGATGATCGGACTTCCACGGGCTTTCGCCGTATGCCACATATCGCTCGCGAGCGAGCGTGCGCTCACGCAGTGGTGTCGACGCCCGGCCTGCCTCAACGACGGTAATCGAGCGCGTGGTATGTTCGACCAAGTGTGCGGCCATCATCGCGGCGGTGATGCCGCTCCCGACGATCAGGATGTCCGCATCGATCGTGCGTGGTACCTGCCTCATGTACGAGCCCCCGGGTCTGGCATGGTCGCGATTGGCAGCGGCTTCTTCGTGGCGCCGTCCAACGTACGACACGTCATCGGTGCAACCTGCACGCCGAGTGCCAGATCCCACGCGCGAGGCGTTGATGCCCAATGCGACAGGAGCGCGATGGCCACGTGATTCGCCGCAAGCGGAGACGGCAGTCGTTCGCCGCGAACGGACCGTGTGGCCTGCGCGACAAGCGCCTGCCGCTCGGCAAGCGATCGGGATGCAAACGGCGCATGGTGGACGCGCTGCGAAAGTCGATCGAGCGCATCGAGCTGCGCGCGCCACGCCGGCACCGGATCAGCAGGGAGGTATCGCACATCAGCATAGCCATAGCCGTGCATTTCCTCTGCCACCGGTTCGTATCCGTCGCACCAGGCCACGAACGCCGTGACGGCGGCGCGTTGGCCAGCGGTGCCGAGGCTTGCGGGCAGCACGGTGTCGGCGAGCGCTGACAATTGCACCGGATTGAAGTCGGCGTCGCGCAGCGGTTGCGTCCGGGGACTATCGGTGACGATCGTGGCATCGGTCCCCGGAGTACAGGCCGCCGCCGCGACGAGCACGGTGGCGGAAATCAAAAACTCGCGGCGATTCGCTCCAGAGGGTGTCGTTCGGCTCATGGCGCCTTCCGCGACACGGGTGATGTTCCAGATCGCACACCGACAGCGATCGCTGCCGGGTCATTGCGATATACGATGCCGTTTCGCATGACGAAACGCACGCGCTGTGTGGCCTCGATCTCCTGCGACGGATCGCCATCGGTCGCGATTAGATCCGCGGCGAACCCCACGGCGATACGGCCAAGTTCTTTCTCAAGACCCAATGACTCTGCGGCAAGCGATGTCGCGCTGACGAGCGCCTCCATGGCAGGCTGCCCGCCTTGCCGCACACGACATACCAACTCTTCGGCGTTGCGCCCGTGCGCACCGGCCACGGCGTCGGTGCCAAAGACCAGCTTGAGACGCTTGGTGCGGCTGGCCGATCCAATGCCTGCCTCGGCAAGCGGCAACGCACGTTCCATGGCCGCGAATCCTTCGGCGTTGTAGTTCCCGATGCCCTCAAACCACGACTTGTTGTCGAGGTAGTTGTGGAATACCAAGCCGCACTGCGGGTCAAAAAATGTGCCACGCTCAACCAAGAGGCTGCGCGTGGCGTCGTCGGCAAACACCCCGTGCTCAACCTGCGTGCAATTCGCCCGTGCCGCGCGCTGCACCGACTCGGCCGAGTGCGCATGCACCACCGAGCGCAGCCCCTGCGCCTTCGATTCGCCGCAGGCGGCCTCCAGTTGCGCGGGTGACATGGTGGCCTCGCCGCCATCACGAATGGATTTCGACGCGAAGATCTTGATGACGTCGGCGCCGCGCGCCTTGAAGCGCCGCACGACGGCGCGCAGCGAGTCGGGCGAGCCACCGGCACTGCGTTCGTTGAGCGAGCCAAGTGAGGTGATGACGCGCGGTCCGGGGATCGAGCCGCGATTGATGGCGTCGCGAAGGTCGGCGTTGTCGGCTTCCCCGATACTCTGTACAGTCGTGAAACCAGCGCGAAGCGTGGCCCAGGCATTTCCCGCGTGCTGGAGTGCGCCCATTGCCGGCGTGTCGCCATCGCCATTTTCATGCAACCGCTGTGCCTTCGTGAGATACCATCCCAGGTGCACATGCGTGTCGATCAAGCCAGGCAGTAGCGTCTTGGTGCCGAGGTCAATGGCGCCGCGAGGCAGTGCACCGGTCGAGGGCTGCATCGAGAGAATGCGGCCGTTGGCGATGCGCACATCCTGCCGCGTGAGCACGCGGCCGGTGCCGTCGAGCACGCGCGCCGCTCGAATGACCGTTGGTGGGGCCACACGTGGCGCCTGGGCAGCGGCGCGCGGCGAATCGCCGAGGCAGGCGATCGCGGCGGCGGTGAGAATTCCTGCTGAACGCATTGAGCGGAACCAGTGCATGCACGGGGAGGTTAGGGACTCGTTGAAGAGACAAGGCAGGCCGGAAATCGGCAAGACTCCCGTGCTCGTAAATCAGAAGGCCGGTGCCGCAGGCCGCACGGCACCAGACGCGGCTCGACAATACTTCCGGAAGTCATGAGAATCTGTGGCCTGTGACGGCGTCTCTCCTGCATGAAACTCGGCGCGCTTTCAGCGATGGTGATCCTCGCGGCACTCAGTCCCGCCTCAGGACGCGCTCAGCCGCCGGTCACCAGGCCCTTCGGCACGCCCTTCGGCACGCCCTTCGGCACGCAGCCTCCGGTACTGACCAGCCTCGCCATCAATGACACGGCAACAACGGTCTCACGAGTGGCGCGAAGTCTGGATCTCCGTCACGTGGTCGCGGGAGCGCGTCCCGTGGAGTACCGCATCAGTGCTCGTGCCGACATGGCGAACTCGCTCTGGATGCCCTATGTCACGCCCTTGCAGCTGGGCTCCTGGCAATCGTTGATCGGTCGCGGCGCACCCGTGTGCGATGGGCGGCGCTCGGGCCAACGACTTCAACTGTTCTTGCAGGTACGAACGCAGCTGGGCGGCACGGTCCATATCGTCAGGCGTCAGCGGGTGATGGTGCCGCAACGGATCGAAAGCAACATCGTGAGCGATGCGATCTGCGTGGTGGACGACCCATAGATCCGCTTTCACGCCAGACGGAGCGTCCGACCACAGGTCCTCGCCTTGTGAGAGAGGAGGAATGGACCCATTGTACCCATAGGCGCGTTAACGAAGGGCGCGTGTCGTCGGGTGCCCCCATTCCCAGCTGTCCTATGCCCATGTTCGCCACCATTCTTGCCATTGCGATCTTCGCGCCACCGCCAGATGCGCGGGCCTTTGACGTGTTGCGACGTGCCAGTCGGGCCGTCGAGATGGATAATGTCGCGGTCGTTGAAGCGGGGTGGACGCGCGAGCTTGGCGACCGGCGGACGGCTCGCGAGGCGCTGCTTGGGTTGTCCACGCTTGCGCGACTCACCTTTCGCTTTGAGCGGGCCGACTCGTTGGCGATGCGTCTCGTGGGCGTCGCGGATGCGGTGAACCCGGCGGCAGGTGTTGTCGATCAGTTCACGGTACTGGGGCGCGCAGGCCTTGCGAGTGGCCTTGCGGGCGTGAACCCAGTGAAGGCGGATAGCGCCTTGCAGCAAGCGCAACGCGACGCGCGAACGGTTGGATCGGCGCGTTTGGAGTCCAGTGTCCTGGTGTCCTTGGCGCAGTTGCGGTCGCGATCACGAGGTGCGCGGGTTGGTCTGGCGTTGCTTCGCGACAGTCGCGCGCTATATGCCAACGCGACGCCCGTCGAGGAATCGCTGCGCCTCTGTCTTGAGGGAAGCCTCGCAACACAGGTGGGCGACACCGTGTCCGAAGTGCGTTTGGCCGAGGGCTTGGCGCTGGCGAAACGCTCGAAATCGTGGCGCGTGTATGCGGAGTGTCGGATCCAGTTGTCGCAGCGGTTGTCGATGCGTGGATATTTCGATGATGCGATCAAGAATCTCGATTCCGCCAGCTATTGGCTACGGCGCTTGCACGCGGATGGGGCCTTGTCCGGCGTCCTGCAGCGCGCCGCGTATGTGCGTTCCGAACGTGGCGAGATCTCGCAGGCGCGGCGCGATTACGCGGAGGCCATCGGTCGCGCGCAGCGTAGCCGGAACGCCTCCACGGAGGCGTGGGCGTTGCAAGGACTGGGAGAGATCGCCGTCGCATTGAATGACTTCACCTCGGCACGCGAGTATCTCGACCGGTCACTCGGCATGCACAGATCCGCACGGGATCGCTCCGGCATCGCCGTCTCTCGCTATTTGCAAGCGATTCTTGCCGAAGCGCTAGGCGACATTCCCGGAGCGCGCGCGGGGATCGTTGAGGCGATCGATTTGTATGGACAGATCGGCCAATCGGCGTCCAACGTCGCGCTGTTACGCCAGTTGGCGCAGTTGGAACTCCGACAGGGGCGGATCGATGATGCGGACCGCGCGATTGCGCGCGCGACGCAACTCGCGACGGCAACACGCAACCGAGGCTGGCTGGCGGAGCTGCCGTATCATCAGGCAGGGGTTGCCTTGGCGCGCGGAAATCTGGAGGATGCCGATTCGCTTCTGCGCAGTGTGTCACGACGTGACTCTCTGGACGGGGATCTCGGGTACAGCTATTGGATTCGCGTGGCCGATGTCGCCTCTCGGCGGGAAGACTATCCGGCGGCTGAGCGCGCGGTGCAGCGCGCGATGCGCATTCTTGCTGCATGGCGCGATGACGTGGATGACAAGGATGTGCGGCTCCGTGTGGCGGCGGCTCGGCGTCCATGGGGCAACATCGGTCAGGAGCTGCCGACCTTGATTGATCGCTTCACGAAAGCCGGTCGCATCTCGGTGGCCTTCTCGTTGGCGGAGTCGGCCCGAGCTCGCGAACTGACCACCGTGGCCCTGCAGCAGGCCGCGCTCAGCAGTGACCAGCAACACGAGGCGGCAACGCTGGCACGAATGCGGACGCTGAGCGTGCGGACCACCGTCGCTGACGTGCAGGCGCGGCTCGATGATTCGACGGCCCTTGTCGCCTTCGTTGCCGGCCGCGGCGCTGCCGCCACGACGGTGTTCGTGGTGACCAAGGGCGCCGTGGTTGCGCGCTCGCTGGCACCGATCGATTCGATTGCGACGCGCCTCGATCGCTACATCCGCCTCGCCTCAGACGGCGCCGAGCCCGCCGCGCTTGCCCGTCAGCTTGGTGATGCCGTGCTCAATCCGGCGCTTGCGGCGCTTCCGGCGTCGGTGACGCGACTCACGATTGTCCCAGAGCTTTCGTTGTACCGCGTCCCGTTCGATGCGTTGCAGATGGCCGATGGCCGCTATGTGGTGGAGCGATTCAGTATCAGTGTGGTGCCGTCGGTGACCTTCGCCATGAGCCGGGGGGAGGATCGTACGCCAACACGTGGATCGTTGTTGGCGTTCGGCGACGCGGTGTACGGAAACGCCCTCACGGGCACGCGGTCTACCGTTTCGTCCACGATGGACGACGTCCGCAGCATGCCTCGGCTTCCGTTTTCAGGTGATGAGGCGCGTCGCGTGGCGCGGTATTCCACCTCGTCGACGGTCTTGGTGCGCGGCCTCGCCACGGCGCGCGCGCTGCGAACGGCCTCGCTCGCGAATGTGCGCGTGCTGCATCTGGCGACCCACGCCATCGTCGACGATCGCAGCCTGCAGCGAAACGCGGTGGCGCTGACCCCCGGCGTTGGGGATGACGGACGGGTTGGGCCCGACGCACTCGGCGCGCTCCGGCTGCGCCGTGCGTTAGTGGTGCTGTCGGGATGTCGAACGGTCGGCGGCGTTGTTCTCGGTGGCGAAGGACTACGAGGTCTTACCGCGCCGCTCTTGGAAGCGGGTGCCTCCGCCGTGGTGGCCACACAGTGGCCGATCGGTGATGCGTCCATTCTGCCGATGGTCGATCGCTTCTACTCGCATCTCGCCCGGGGCGCTGGCGTCTCAACGGCCCTGCGACGCGCGAAGCTGGACGCCCTGCGCGCCGGCGTTCCCCCGTCGGTGTGGGCCGCCTTTGTGGTTGTGGGCGACGGTGATCTCCGCGTGCCGCTGACGCCGATCCGTTCGGGGCCGCTGCCGTGGAGCACGACAAAAGCAACGGCCCCCTAGTCTGCGCCGTCGCGCGGCGTGCGCTCACCAGGTGGCGGCGCGCGCGGGCGCAAGCCTCACGGTTTCGCTCTGGCCACCTTGATGGTCTCGGTCACTGCAGAGAGTTGGCTCCCGTCCGACAGTAGCGCTTGCACCCACCAGAGGTACTCAGTATCCGGTTGCAACACGATTGAATCCGGCAGCTGAACCAGCGTATCCGCGGTGTTCGTGGCGAAGATCTCATTGCCGGCGCGATCTACGATGACCACGGTGTACTCGCGTGCGGCACTCACGCGATGCCAGCGAAAGCGCGCGCCCGATGCGGGGACCTGGTCGCCGTGCGGAGAGATCAGCTCAATTGGCGATGCGGTGCCGCGCATGGTTTCCGTGACGCTGGCAACCTGCGTGCGGCCTTGCCAGAGCACGCCAAGGCTCACCGACAACACGAGTGCGGCAGCAGCTGCCGTCCACCGTGACACGCTGAACCGCTGCTTGGGAGCGCGCGCGGCGCGAGCAGCAGCCCACATCACCTCAAACTCGCGACGGCCCTCGGCGCTTGACATGGCAGCATCGAGCGCCCGGAGGCGCTCTGCCTCGGTGCCCTCGCGAGATACGAGTGATGCAAGTCGATCAAGCGGCAGCATTGCCGACTGTTCTTTCGTTTCGCGCGACCGCAGGGCCTGATCGTAGGCGTCGCGCAGAGAGTGTTCGTTCACGAGGGGGCTCCGGGGCCATAGCCCCACGATATCAAGGTCTGGCGCACGTCGGCCAAGCCACGGTACAGCAAATTGCGGGTCTTTGCTTCGGACCAACCAAGGAGGTCGGCAATTTCTTCCCGATCATACCCTGCGAGATACATCTTCACGACGCCGCGTCGCGACTCCACCAGTAGCTCAACCGCTTTCGCCACGGCGTCACGCGTCTCTCTCTCGATCAGTGCGCCATCTGCGCTGTGCTTGGCGACCAAAAGCATCGACGCGCCACTCTCGCTCACATCGAGCGACTGCTCGCGACGCGAGCGGCGCCGACGAAGGAAGTCGAGTGCCGCCGACATCGTGGTACGATAGATGTAGGCAGCAGGGACCTGTCGAACATTTTCTGCTGTGCCAAGCGCTTTCCACAACCTGATACGCGCTTCCTGCACCACATCATCAAGCTCCGACACGTCAATGCTGTGGCGATGCGCGGTCCGGCGCATGTAACTGCCAAAGCGACGCACGACGTCCTCAAGGGCAGGGGAGAGGTCCACTCTCTCGCGCCCGGCGAATGTCGCCTC
>JANOPS010000256.1:0-8125 GCA_031421995.1 Gemmatimonadaceae bacterium | reverse complement strand
TGAGCGAACACATGATCGCGTTTGGCGAAGAAGGCGGCTCGCCACGAGCGGGTATGGTCACGGTCTGCGGTGGACTCGGGCTCACGAACCGCGTGATCATCGATCAGCATTTCCGCCAACGCGATCGCATGGGACGCCTGTTGACGGCACTTTCCTACAATCCGTTTTGCGTAGGGCTTGGCGTGGACGAAGATACGGCCGCCTTCATCGCGCCGGATGAAACGCTCGAAGTTGTCGGCGCCAGTGCCGTCACCGTCGTCGATCCCGCGGACATCGCCTTTACCTCGATCGCCGAGGCGAAGCCTGGAGAAACCCTCACCATCGTCGGAGCGCGCGTGCATGTGCTGGGCGCGGGATCGACGTACAACTTGCATACGCGACGCGTCGCCGCGTCTGTGCTGTACGATTCCTTCGTCACCGGCGAGTAGCCGCGCATGAAGATTCTCGATCGCTCGGTGTACGTAGGCCCAAGTCACTACGCGCTGTTTCCCGTGATTCGCCTGGTCCTCGACCTTGGCGAGCTTGAAGAGTGGCCAACCAGCCGACTGGGCGTTGGCTTCGTGGATGGGCTGCTGGAGGCATTGCCGGGGTTGCGTGAGCATGGCTGCTCGTACGGCGAGCCCGGGGGATTCATTCGGCGCATGACGGAAGACGACGGTACGTGGCTTGGCCACGTGCTGGAACATGTCGCGATCGAATTGCAGAATGTGTCCGGCATCTCGGTGACCTTCGGCAAAACGCGCGAGACGGCAACACCGGGCGTCTACGACGTCGTCTTTGAGTACGAGCAAGAAGACGTTGGTCTCGAGGCCGCTGAGGTGGCGCTCGATCTGCTGCATCACTTGCTGCCCGTCGAACTCCGCCCGGCGGGCACCGACCCCAACTTCGATCTCGACGAGCGACGAGGCGAGTTTATTCGGTACGCGCAGCGTCGAGCGCTAGGCCCCAGCACCGCGAGCATCGTGCATGCCGCGCAGGCGCGCGACATCCCATGGCTGCGTCTGAATGACCAGAGCCTGATACAGCTGGGCTACGGGTGTAATCAGCAGCGTATTCAAGCGACGATCACCGGACAGACGTCGCATATCGCCGTCGAGCTGGCGTCGGACAAAGAAGAAACCAACCGCATTCTCGCGAATCTCGGATTGCCCGTACCAAAGCAGCGACTGGTGCAATCCGCGGAGCGCGCCGTTGCGGCGGCATCGCGTATTGGCTATCCCGTGGTCACCAAGCCGTACAATGGAAACCACGGACGCGGCGTGTCGGTCGCACTCACGACGCCGGAGCAGGTGACGGCCGGATTCGAACGCGCCAAGGAGATCTCGCGGAGCGTGATTGTCGAGAGCTTCATCACCGGCCATGACCACCGCATGCTGGTCGTGAATGGGGAGCTGGTGGCCGTCAGCAAACGCGAACCAGGCAAGGTGACCGGTACCGGCACGCACACCATTGCGCAGCTGATCGACATCGTGAACGCCGATCCACGTCGCGGCATCGGACACGAAAAGGTGCTGACGCGGCTGGACCTGGACGAACAGGCGCTGGGCTTGCTCGCGAAGCTGGGGTACACCGGCGACACGGTGCCCGTGTTCGGTGAAGACGTATATCTGCGCCTCACGGCCAACCTGTCGACGGGCGGGACCGCTGCGGACATGACCGACGTCGTGCATCCGGACAATGCGGAAATGGCCGTGCGCGCGATCCAGGCGATTGGCTTGGATATCGGCGGCGTCGACTTTCTCTCACCCGATATCACGCAATCGTACAAAGATGTTGGCGGAGCGATCTGCGAGGTGAACGCCGCCCCCGGCTTTCGCATGCACATGGCGCCAAGTGAAGGGCGGCCGCGCGACGTGGCGGGGCGCGTGATTGACATGCTCTTCCCTCGCAACGCGCCCAGCACGATTCCGATTGCGGCGCTGACCGGCACCAACGGCAAGACCACGACGGCGAGGCTGCTCGCACACATCCACAAACTCGCCGGCAAACGGGTGGGGCTGACGACCACCGACGGCGTCTACATCGATGGTCAGCGCACCGTCGAAGGGGACATGACCGGACCGACCTCGGCGCGCATCGTGCTCAGTGATCCGGCGGTTGAGGTCGCCGTCCTTGAGACGGCACGTGGCGGATTGCTGCGCGCCGGCATGGCGATGCGTCACGTCGATGTCGGTGCCGTGCTCAACATCCAGCCAGACCACCTCGGACAGAAAGGCATCGATACGCTGGAGCAGTTGGCAGAGGTGAAACGCACGGTCGTGGAGATTGCCACGGATACTGCGGTGCTGAATGCCGATGATCCGCATACACTGCGGATGGCCGCGTACACCAAGGCGAAGCATGTGTGTTACGTCACGATCGACCCGGCGCACGATCTGGTCCGCGAACACATTCGCGCCGGCGGGCGGGCGATTGCCCTCGAGGCAGGCGTGAATGGGCAGATGATCACGATCTATGATCGTGGGGCGCATATCCCGTTGCTCTGGACGCATCTCATTCCGGCCACGCTCGAAGGACGCGCCACGTTCAACGTGCAGAATGCGATGTTCGCGGCGGCGATGGCGTTTTCCATGGGGGTGCGACTGGAGGATATCCGACATGGTCTGCGCACCTTCGACACGACCTTCTTCCAAGCCCCGGGACGGCTCAACGTTTACGACCAGCACCCGTTCAAGGTGCTCTTCGACTACGGGCACAATGCGCATGCCATTGGTGCGTTGTGTGATTTGGTCAACCGCATGACCACTGCCGGGCGGAGAATCTGCGTGCTGTCAGCGCCCGGCGATCGTCGCGACGCGGATATACACGCCATTGCGGCGGTTGCGGCGGCGGCGCGCTTCGATCACTACATCTGCCGTCGCGACGATGCCTTGCGTGGACGCGGTGAGGACGAGGTCCCGCGCATGCTGGTGGATGGACTCACGGCAGGCGGGGTCAGTCCGTCGTGCATCACGATGATCGTTGACGAACAGCAGGCCATTGAGGCGTCGTTGCGCATGGCGCAATCCGGCGATCTGTTGCTGGTGTTCGCGGATGCGTTGGCGCGAGGCTGGAAGCAGATCACGAACTTCCGCCCCGAGGCGTCAACACTCGTCGTACCGGCACCACGGCCGGCGCGGGCTGTCCCTCGGCAGTCGGTGCACGAAGAGTCGCCCGCGGACGATCGGCGTCCGGCACAGGCGGCCGCGCCGTCGTTGGTGGTATCCCCGAAGGAGGCGCCTCCGGCTCGCTGGAATATTGCCTCCGACGAGCTGGTCTTGGTCCGCGACGAACGGGGCGTCATCCTTGCCCCAGAATCAGGCGACTAGTCCATGACGTCGGAGTATCTCGCTCCGACGATTCTCAGTTCGCGTCGGCTCTTCGGGCCCAACGTGTTCAGTGCGGCTCCGGGCGCGGTGCTCGACGTTGTGTGCACGAGCGCGCACGCGCGCATGGTCGTCGAACGATGGACCGTCGAAGCGCAGTACCTCGCCGCACACTTGGCGTGGAACCAGGCATGGTCGACCACACGCTTCGGTCGCGAGAGTGCCAGCCTGTTTCTCGAAGCACCCGCCGATGGGCTCTTGACCGCAAGCGACCTCACCGAGCAGGCCTGGGTGGCCGCTGAAGCGTGGCAGCAGCGCACGATGGAAGACGCTGCGACGAGTGCGGCGATCACGCCGAATCCGCACGTGATCACACTCTTGCAGCACGCGTACGCGGCGGAGCGTGTGCCGCTCGCCCACGTCATGCCGCTGCGCGAGTATGCGCGGCTACACGATCTGGTGTTTTCCCTTGACGACGAGAGTTGTGCGGTGGGCGCCGGTATGGGCGTCTTCACGTTGCGGCACGACGAAAGCGCGCGCTTGAGCACATCCGCCTGCGACCTCGCGGCGAGTCGCGCGCACAACGTGCCCGTGGTGTTGGTGACGGGATCGAACGGGAAGACGACGACCACGCGTTTGGTCGCGGCGATGGCGCGACAGGCGGGGCATGAGGTCGGATGGAACTGCAGCGACGGCGTGTACGTGGGCGGTGAACAGGTGGCCGGTGGCGACTATACCGGACCTGGCGGTGCTCGTCTCGTACTCAACGACCGGCGCGTCTCGTTCGCGGTGCTGGAAGCCGCACGCGGTGGCATGCTGCGTCGAGGACTTGCGGTCAACCGCGCCGACGCGGCGGTCATCACGAATATTTCCGCAGACCACTTCGGTGAGTATGGGGTCGATACGCTCGACGATCTGGCACACGTGAAGCGCATCGTCGCCCGGGCGTTGCCAGCGGGTCGTCCACTGACGCTGAACGCCGACGATCCAACGCTTGTGGCACTTGGCACAGCGCTCGCCACAGACGGACGACCCATCGCGTGGTTCAGCCGCGGGCTGCGTGCCGACGCCGTCGAACGCGTAGAGCTGGGCATGGCGAGGACTGGCTTCGGCGCCACCGTGCACGACGGAACGCTGAGGGTATCCGTCGAGGGGCAGTGGCACGAGCTCGGTGCGGTTGCCGACATGCCGATGACGCTGGGCGGGTACGCGGCGCACAATATCGACAATGCGCTGGCTGCGGCCCTCACCGCGGCGATCGCCGGTGTGAACACGTCGGCGATCCGATCTGCGCTGGCGACGTTCGGTGCCACGTCGGCCGACAATCCGGGGCGACTCATGGTCCGGGCGCTGGGAGGGATCACGGTTATTATCGACTACGCGCACAACCCCGGCGGCATCGCGGCACTCTGCTCAACGGCCGCATCCATTCCCGCGACGCGACGCCTCCTGCTGTTCGGACAGGCAGGCGACCGCGACGACCACCAGCTTCGCGCGTTGGCGCAGATGGCGTGGCATACGCAGCGGTTTGACCGCGTCATCATCAAGGAGATGGAGTCGATGCTGCGCGGGCGCGCCGCGGGGGAGCTGCCGCAGATCCTCCAGGAGGCGTTGCTGGAGGCAGGCGCCTCACCCGAGGTAATGGTCCTCGCTGCCAGCGAGATGGATGGGGTTCGCGACGCGCTCGCATGGGCGAGGCCGGGAGACGTGTTGGTGCTTGGCGTCCATATCTCGGTGCCAGCCGTCTCGGGCCTGCTGGACCAACTCGAGGCCCAGGCGTGGCGTGCCGGGAACACGCTCCCGGCACCGGCTGCGCGGCCCTAGCGTCACAAATCATGGGATGAGCGTTACAGCCCGGGAAGGTCGCGCGTCTTGGGGAGTAGCCCCAGATCGCGACCTTCCTCGCTTGTCCCTGACCCGTGTCATCGACCCTTCGCGCCGCACCATTTACCCTGCTGGTCTTGGCCAGTCTCCTGGCGTCGTCTGCGACCGCCCAGTCACTCCCCGCCAATGCACCCACTCCGCAACAGGCGGAGACGATGCTTCGCGTGCGCCCCGAATTGGCGTCGCAACTGAAGCAGCGGCTGCAGGCCAGTGGGCTCGCGCCGATACAGGTTCGTGCGCGACTCCGGGCGGCCGGCTATCCGGAGTCGTTGCTTGATCAGGTCATGGGGAGTGCCACGACGACCGACGGTCCGCGTGTCGGTTCCGATTCGCTGATCGGCGCGCTGCGCGCCCTTGGCGTGGTGGATTCGACCGATGCGGGCGTCCTGCGTCGCCTGTCGTTGCAAGGGACAACACCAACTCGCTCCTCGGTGACCACGCCGCAGGGTGGTGATGCGACGATGCCGCCGAAGACGTCCATGTCCGGAGAGTCAGAAACATCGTACGATCCCTCGGGCAGCACGCTGTTCGGTCTCGATCTGTTTTCGCGCGCCACCACACTGTTCGATGCGAATGCCGGCGGGCCCGTTGATGCCTCGTATCGACTGGGGCCCGGCGACCAGCTGGTGCTGATCCTGACGGGTGATGTTGAGGAGGCCTACACGCTCGATGTATCGCGCGAGGGTTTTGTCGTCATTCCGATTGTGGGACAAGTGCCGGTGGCGTCCTTGACACTCGGCGATCTGGATCGCGTGCTGCGCCAACGTCTCGGGCGCGTCTACTCGGGAATAGGCAGCACGACGCGCTTCTCCTTGAGCGTGGCGCGCCTCCGGTCGAATCAGGTGTTTGTCGTGGGCGACGTGAAGTTGCCAGGCAGCTTTCGCATTTCGAGCGCCGGCACCGCGCTCTCGGCGCTGTACGCGGCGGGCGGACCCACCGAACGCGGCTCACTGCGCGCCATCGAGATCCGTCGACGCGGGGTGCCCGCACAGAAATTTGATCTGTACGACTATCTCATTCGCGGCGATGCGTCTGGCGATCTGCGTTTGGAGAATGGCGATGTGCTGTTTGTTCCGCCGCACGGTGCACGTGTGCGTGTGCGCGGCGGCGTGCTTCGCCCGGCCACCTATGAGCTCCGCGTTGGTGAAACGCTCGATGATCTCGTGCACGCGGCCGGCGGCTTTGCCGATGATGCATCGCGGCGCACCGCGCGCATTGAGCGCATCGTGCCGCCATCGCAACGCACCGCAGAAGGGAGTGACCGCATCGTACTTGACGTGCGCCTCCCCGATCAGTCAGACGCGAAGGCGCTGTCCAGCGTTCGCCTCGAAGCGGGGGATGTCGTGGATGTCCCTCGGGTCGCAGATCGTGTGCGCCGCAGTATTACGGTCAAGGGCAACGTGTGGCAGCCCGGAGTCCAGGGGATTACCGCGAACGAGACGCTTGAAGATGCGTTGCGCCGCGCAGGCGGGCTCAAGCCCGACACGTACCTTGGTCGGGTGATTGTCTCGCGGTTGCGCGCTGACTCCACTCGCGAACAAGTGCGTGCGACATTGCGCGATCTCACTGGGGCCACCGTCGAACCACTCGTGGTTCGCGAAGATGATGAGATCACCGTCTACTCGCTCACGGAGTTTCGCGCGCCACGGTACGTCGCCGTGAGCGGCGCCGTGGTGAAGGCCGGCCAATACCCCTTTCGAGCGGGCATGACGCTTCGCGATCTGGTGCTGGAAGCTGGTGGGCTGCAGCCCAGTGCGGCGCTTCGCGACGCCGAGATTGCCCGCCTCCCCCGGGCGCGCGCGGAAGGCATCATTGCGAGCACCTTTCGCGTGCCACTCGATTCCACCTTCATGACCTCGAACAGCGCTTCGACGGCCGCCGTACCGGAAGTGCTGCTCGAGCCGTACGACAACGTCCTGATCTTCCGGCAACCCGACTGGCAGCTCCAACAAACGGTGACGCTGTCCGGGGAGGTGCAGTACCCCGGGGTGTATTCGTTGCGCTCGAAAACGGAACGTCTCTCCGACGTGATCGAACGCGCCGGTGGGTTGACGGCGTCCGCGTACGCCGGTGGGATTACGTTCGCGCGCGCGGATGGCGCGCTGGGTCGCGTTGGCATCGACCTGCCGAGCGTTCTCAAGAATGAAAAGGATCGCGACAATTTGCTGCTGATTGTGGGCGACTCGATCCATGTGCCCCGCTTTAATGCGTTGGTCACCATCGCGGGCGCCGTCAATTCGCCACTGGCGGTGCCGTACGAGCCAGGCAAGTCGCTGGGGCATTACATACGCGCGGCCGGCGGTGCCTCGTCGGAGGGCGACTTGGATCGCGTCTGGGTGCGGCAGGCCAATGGGAAAGTCGAGAGTCGGCATCGGTCGGCGTGGATCTTCACGTCGTCGCCCGAGCCAAAGCCGGGCAGCCGGGTAGTGGTGCCGATCAAGGATCCGAATGCCAAGAGGGATTGGGCGCAGTTGTTGGGGACGACCGCGCAAGTGCTGGGCAGTATCGTGACCATCGCGGTTGTGCTGAGCCGAACGAACTGACGATTCATTCCAGCTGTCACCACACGGGTAAAGATTCGCCCGTCAGTGGACGACACTCGCCACGAGCTGCAGTCGCGATGTTGCGATCTGATCCTGGCCCCGTCTGCCCGTTGGTCCCATGAAGACACCGAACGCGTCGTCGTCTGTTGTTCGCCAGTTCTGGCTCTCAAACCGTCAGCTGCTCATTGTCGACTCCACAGTGCTGGTCTTCTGCTGGGGTCTGTCGTGGACGCTCGGGTTCGAGGGGCTTGGTTGGCTCACACTCTGGCGTGAGCCGGCAACGAACCATCTGATCATCTCGGTACCGCTCTGGCTGACCATCAGCGCGACGTTTGGGCTCTACAGGCGCTCATGGGTGTCGGCCTCGGTCGAGGACCTCGAGAATCTGATCGT
>JANOPS010000255.1:0-12373 GCA_031421995.1 Gemmatimonadaceae bacterium | reverse complement strand
CGGTGCCCGCTCGGCTGTTACGGGCGGGCACCGAAGCGCGCAACGGCCAGCTTGACGTACACGAGATGCGCGTTGAGTCCGGGATTAGATTCCCCCAACCCCGCGTTGGACACATGGTGGAGCGCATAGCCCGACGAGATCGCATACCGATCGGTCAACATCCACTCAAGCCCCAGAGCTGGTGCCGCCGTGAAGTTTGCCCGCGTCGCCTTCCCATAGGGCACGACCTCGGAAAACCTCGCGGCGCCGGCCGTAACCGAGAATGACAGCGACAGCCGCTCGGTCTCCGCGCGCGAGATCTCGGCACCCAGCGGTGCGAAACCGACGCCGTACGTATCGCGGACCAGGTAGCGTTCAACGGGCGAGCGATCGCGTGCCCCGTTGTCATTGACTTGGAAGGGGCGTCGATTCGCCGGCGCGCTCACCGTCGCAACAATCGCCGGCAGGAGCTCGACAAGCCACGAAATCCGGAGGCGCTCGCGCACGACCAACGTGCGGGAGGCCCGGACGCCCACTATGCCCGACCGCTCTGCCGATTGCCCTTGCAGCACCGGCCATTGGCGACCAGCAGCAGCGTCGCGGCTAATCGACAGAGAGCAGGTTCGTTCCTAGAGCAAGTCCATGATTGGGGGTCGCGACAGCGAGACATCCGCCACGCGAGGTTCGACTGGTGCGTTCCGTGACGAAGTGTACACAGCAGCTACGGGAACAGGTTGTCCAGTGTCTACCTTTCAACCATGCATGGTTCTGAACTCTCCGCCCCCCTAGCCGACCGGCCCTCGTGACGAACATCCCCGCCGACGATGCCCGCCTGCCCGAATCCCCGGCCACGTCCGACCAACTCGCGCGCCTGGATTCAGCACGCGCCGACCTGTTGCGCGTGCATCGCGCGCTGCTGGCGGTTGAGCGCGTGCGTTACGAGCACGCGAAAGGACCGATCGCCAACAATAGTGCGCTCCTCCAAATGGTCATCGCCGATCCGTGGTTTGAGTGGCTGCGCCCGATGGCGCAGCTCGTGCTCCTGATTGATGAGCGCACGAGCGACAAAAAAAGCCCGCTCGGGAGCGCGGAGTCCCGAGAGCTCCTCCTTCAGTCCCGGGCGTTGCTCCGGGCCGATACCGAGGGAGACGCCTTCCAGCGACTGGTCTACGAGGCCGCCAAGGTTTCGCCCGCACTAGGCGAGCTCCTCGGGCAGGTGGCTGTCCGCCAGTCCAGCCCCGCATAACCTGCGCGCGACGAGTGGGTATTGGGTAGGACCGCTGGACCAAACGGGATTCGAGCGCCATTGTTTAGGAGTCACATGGGCGCGTCGAACCGTCTTCGGTTCTTTCCTCCTCCCGCATGAAATTCGGATGGACGCCGTTGTGCCTCGCTCTCGACCGCACGTGCTGGCCGCTGTCTGCGTCGCCGTCATCGGGCTCTCGTGTAGTCCGACACTTCGAAACGTCGAGCGGGCTCGGCCGCAGTCGTCGCAGACTTATCTGGCACAGTTTGATGAACTGTGGTCGCGTTTCGACGCCGTCTACCCGTCGTTTGAAGTCAAGGGCATCGATTGGAAAGCGCAACGCGCGCTGTACCGCCCGCGTGCGCTGCGGGCTCGCTCCCAATCGGAGTTTGTGGCGATCGCGGCGAAGATGCTTGAGCCACTTCGGGATTTGCATATCTGGTTCATCGATCCCCATGGTCAAGTGGTTCCGACGTTCCGTCCGTCGGGCGTGGCCAATTTTGACGAAGCCCGATGGAAGCGCGCGCTCCGAGACGTTGGCTACGTCAGTCGCAGCAACGACTTTGGCGAAGCGATTGTGGGTGGCTATGGCTATCTCTTCATCGGCAGTTGGCGCGGTGACAACGACGTCGCGGCGCTCGACCTCGCCCTCGCACGGGCGCGCGAGCTGCCAGGGTTGATTGTCGATGTGCGAACCAATGGTGGTGGTGACGACGCCACGGCCCTTGCCTTCGCGTCCCGGTTTACGGCCTTGAGCTTTGCCGCCTCATACGTGCAGACGCGGAATGGGCCGGCTCACGAGCAGTTGGAGCCACTGACGGCGCGTACCATCGTACCACGGGGGGCGTGGCAGTTCCTGAAGCCCGTGGTGGTCATCGCCGGACGCGGTGGGTATAGCGCTACCGAAAGTTTTGTCGCGGCGTTGCGCACACTGCCCAACGTGACGGTGATCGGTGATACCACGGGAGGTGCTTCAGGAAATCCCGCCACGTTCGTCCTCGGCGGTGGGTGGTCGTACACGGTGCCGCAGTGGATCGAATACGGACCCGATCGCGGTCCGATTGAATGGCACGGCGTTGCGCCCCACGTAGTGTTGCCGTGGATGCCATCGCAGTACGACCGCGACCGGGATCCACTCATCGACGCCGCCGTCGGTGTGTTGGCTGAACGCAACGGCGTGTTCCGTGTCGCGCCGACCGCCAAAGACGCGCCGCCGTGATTCGCGCCACACTCCCTGTGTGGGACGATGATCGGTGGGACCCGTTGCCCGCGCTCGCGAACGATCTGACCACGGGAACGTGCGTCATTGGGTTGGGTGGCTCTGGCCTGACGGCCATCGGTGAACTCCTCGCGCGTGGCGAACCGGTCGTTGGCATTGATGCGGCCGATGTCGGCGCGGGAGCCGCCGGACGCAACGGTGGATTTCTGCTTGCGGGCATGTACGACTTTTACCATGACGCGGTACGCGTGCACGGTCGTGAGCGCGCGCTGTGGGTATACCGCGAAACCATGCGCGAGATCGGACGCATTGCCGAGGCGGCGCCAGGCACGGTACGCTGTACTGGGTCGCGCCGCATCGCGGCATCGGCGGAGGAAGTTGAAGACTGTCGCCAACAACTGCGCGCCATGCACTCCGATGGACTGGCCTGCGACTGGTACGAGGGTCCTGACGGCGTCGGGTTGGCGATTCCCGGCGATGCCGCGTTCAACCCGTTGGCGCGGTGTCGAATGCTCGCGCAGGCCGTGCAACGGGATGGTGCCGAGTTGTTTGTGCGGACACCGGTGCTCCATCTTGAGGGAACGACTGTCGTGACGCCGCACGGGCGCATCACGGCCCGCCGCGTGATCGTCGCCGTTGACGGAGGCCTCGAGCGCATCCTGCCGGAGCTCCGCCCTCGCGCACGCACGGCACGACTGCAGATGTTGGCGACCGCGCCAACGAACGAAGCGGCGATCCCGTGTCCGATGTACTACCGTGAAGGCTACGAATACTGGCAGCAAACGCCCGACGGCCGTGTGACCATCGGCGGCTTCCGCGACATCGCCGGCGAGAGTGAGTGGACCCACAATGCGGAACCGACCGACACTGTACAAGGATTGCTGGAGGCATTCCTGCGTGACCGACTCGCCATCCACGCGCCCATCACCCATCGCTGGGCCGCGTCGGCGGCCTTTTCCCACAACGGGCTCCCGATCGTCGAGCAGCTCCGGGACGGCGTCTTCGCCATCGGCGCCTACAGTGGGACGGGGAACGTGATCGGCGCGCTGTGCGGCCGAGCGATTGTGACGATGGCGATCGAGGGCGACGGAACGGCCGCCCGCGCGCTCGGCGGGCACTGATCCGACGCCTCGCCACGCGAGTAGATTGCCACATGCGTATTCGTCCCGTGTGGTACAGCATGGTTTCGCTGCTCTTGGCTCTTGGCACGCACGTGCCGTCCCTCGGCGCTCAAGGTCGAGGAACGGCACCGCCGCCAGGCGCTCCGGACCTCTCAAAGCTGCCGAAGACCCCCAAGATTCCAGTGGGCTTTGACGCCCTCTTCGCCGAGCGCGACAAGCGGGCGCTGGGCGCCGTGGGCTATTTCGCCTGTATGCAGGCGACGGTAACGGCGCTGCGAGCCGGCGCATTAGGCCAAGTCGCGCGCGACTGGTCGATTACCTGTATCGAGCAGGCCGGCGAATGGCGCGGCGTGTTCGGCAGTCTTCGCGACGGGACGATCGACGTGCAGCGACAGTTCGCACTGCGCGGGTCGACGAAGGGTGTCGTTACGACGGAGCCAGTAGACACCGCGCGCGTGAACGGGTCGGCGCGCGCGCTGCTGCGCGGACTCTCGGCGCCATTGCCTGGAGCCGGCAAGTACGAATTCACGCCGGTACCTTTGGTGCAAGACAAATTCATCGAAGTGTGGTTTCTGCCTGTTCCTTCCAACCTCTTCACGGCGATTGTGGGCGGAGATTCCCTGATTCAGATGTCGGCCGACGGAGTGCGCGAGCTCGGCCACGGACGAAGCACGCCGGCTATTCGCACCGTATCAGTCCCCGTATCCGCACCAACGTGGTCACTGCAGAGTCGCGAAGAGCGCATTCCGACGGTCAGTGAATTGGTGTTGGCGCATATGTCCTTGGTTCGCGTCTCGGAAGTTCGCGTGCAGACGAATCAGTATGAATCGGTGCTGACCGAGCGTGGCTGGAAGCATCGACGCAAATGAAGGCCGTTTCGGTAGGTCACGGTGTGAAACAACGAGCGCGCCACGCCGGCGTGCGGCGGTGGGTGGTTGCCTGTCTCTTGGGAGGAAGCGTGATGGCGCAGTCTGCACCGATATTGGTGAACGGAATCGCACCCTGTCCGGATACGCCGAACTGTGTGTCCACCGAAGCAACACGAGCGTCGCAACGCGTGGCCAGCGTCCCATTCGCGGACACCCCCGGACAGGCCATGGCGCGTGCAAAGGCCGCCCTGCTTGCGGAACCTCGCACGCGCATGACCGCCGAGAGTGGCAACGCGATCCATGCCGAGTGCAAGAGCCGGATTTTCCGATTCGTCGATGATGTCGATATCGTCGTCGATAGTGCAGCGGGTGTGTTTCGTTTCCGCTCGGCGTCGCGCGTGGGCCGGAGTGACCTTGGGGTGAACGCCAAGCGGATCGCGCGCCTTGCCGCGCGCCTCGCGCGATGACGACCGTTATCCGCGCGGCGAGCGTCGCGGACGTACCCCTCATTCGCGGATTTATCGAGGGCCTCGCCGAGTACGAGCAGCTGCGACATGCCTGCGTGGCAACCGATGACCGCCTGCGAGACACCCTGTTTGGCGAGCGGCCTTTCGCCGAGGTGGTGATCGCCGAGTGTGACCAGCTGGCGTGCGGCTTTGCGTTGTTTTTTCACAATTACTCAACATTCCTTGCGCTCCCGGGGATTTACCTCGAAGATCTGTTTGTCGTGCCGACCTACCGTGGTCGCGGGGTGGGCAAGGCCTTGCTGCAGCATCTCGCGGCGCTGGCAATGGCACGAGGGTGCGGTCGGCTTGAGTGGTCCGTGCTGGACTGGAACGTCGATGCGATTGGCTTCTACCAGCGCCTTGGCGCGCAGGCGCAGGATGATTGGACCGTGTACCGGGTGACAGGTACGGCGCTTTCCATGTTGGCTTCCGGTGAGGCATAGAGCATCAATGAACACACGATCAACGGGCATGTCGCGTCGTACGGCACTGCAGCTGCTGGCGTCAGGGGTGGCTGGCAGTGCCTTGCTTCCACATCTTGGTGCCGCGGCGAACGGCGCGCCAAAACCCACTGCGGTACCGCGCATCGGGCAGATTGGGTTACAGCTGTACACGGTGCGTGCGGCAATGGCCAAGGACCTGAGTGGCACCCTGGCTGCTGTGGCAGCTGCTGGGATCACCGAGCTCGAGTTCGCCGGTTACTATAATCAGCCGGCAGCGTGGTGGCGGGACACCATGCGGGCGCACAACATGACGTCGCCGTCATCGCACATCGCGCTTCCCAAGGCCGACGCGGAGTGGGCGCCGCACTTTGCGATGTCGACCGCGATGGGTCAACGGTGGGTCATCGTGCCATTCGTTGGGAACGAGTTTCGCACGCCAGACGGATACAAACGGCTCGCGGATCGCTTGAACAGCGGCGGCAAGATGGCGAAGGCGGCGGGGCTGCGCATGGGCTACCATAACCACGACTTTGAGTTTCAGACCCTTGAGGGCGGCACCCACGGTCTGGCCATCCTGTTAGCGAACACCGATCCATCGCTGGTCGATTTCGAGCTCGACCTGTACTGGGCCGTGAAGGCAGGACAGGATCCGCTCGCGCTGATCGACACCCACAAGAACCGTTTCGCCTGCTGTCATGTGAAAGACGCCGGACCCGCGCCGGAGCGCGCCATGATGGATGTTGGCAGCGGTACCATCGATTTCAAAAAGATCCTGCAGGCTGGTCAGAAGCACGGCCTGAAACACTGGTACATCGAACACGATGCGCCGACGGATCCACTCGCATCCATCGCCGCGAGTGCCGCCGCGATGAAACGGATGTAGACGGCCCCATGGTCATTCGCAGTCCTTACCCCGACATCACCATCCCTGACAGCACGTTGGCGTCATTCGTGTTCGCACAGGCCGACACGCATGGCGACAAGACCGCGATCGTCTGCGGGGTTACTGGTCGATCCTATAGCTATGCCGGTCTCACGAAGGCCATTCGACAGGTAGCCGCGGGCCTTGCCGCACGAGGGATCCGGAAGGGCGACGTCGTGGGACTGGTGAGCCCCAACACCCCGGACTTCGCCGTCGTGTTCTACGCCGTCACCGTGATCGGCGCGATCTGCTCCACGGTCAATCCGATCGCGACAGCCGAAGAGATTGGCGCGCAGTTCGCCGATTCGGAAGCGGTCATGCTGGTGACCATCCCCGAATTGTACGACAAGTGTGAAACGGCCGCGCGACTGGCCAGCACGGTCCGTGAAATCGTCGTGTTCGGCGCACACGAGGGCGCGACCCCGTACGCCGAACTCTTTGCCCATGGGGATACGCCACCACAGGTGGCGATCAACCCGGCCACCGACGTGTGCGCACTCCCGTATTCCAGTGGAACGTCAGGCATCCCCAAGGGCGTGATGCTCACGCATCGCAACCTCGTAGCCAACCTCTGTCAGATGCGCCATAGCGACGGCATGCTGCGAGAAGACGACCGCGTGATCGGTGTCCTGCCGTTCTTTCATATCTACGGCATGGTGGTCATCATGGGCGCTGCACTTGTCGAAGGCGCCACTATCGTCTCGCTGCCGCGCTTTGAGTTGGAAGGATTTCTCCGCACCCTTCAGGATCACCGCATCACCTACGCGAACATTGTCCCGCCCATTCTGCTGGCGTTGGCCAAGCACCCGAGCGTGACAAACAACGACCTGAGCGCGCTGCACACGCTGTTCAGCGGTGCCGCTCCGCTCGGCGCAGAGCTCTCCACCGCCGTCGAGTCTCGACTGAACGTCCGCGTGCGGCAAGGGTACGGACTTACCGAGACCAGTCCCGTGACCCACTTCCACCCGCTGGAGAGTGACACGGTCATCCCGTCGTCGGTGGGCCCGGCCGTGCCCAACACGACCTGCCGACTGGTGGATCCGCTGACCAATCTCGATGTCGCACCAGGCGAACGCGGTGAGCTGTACATCCATGGTCCACAAGTGATGAAGGGCTATTTCAAGAAGCCCGAAGCGACTGCGGCCTGCCTCAGCGAGAGCGGGTGGTTTCGCACTGGCGACATTGCGGTGGTTGATGATCACGGCTGGTTCTCGATCGTTGATCGCGTGAAGGAGCTGATCAAGTACAAAGGTCTTCAGGTCGCGCCCGCAGAACTGGAAGCCGTGCTGCTCTCCAATCCACACATCGCCGATGCCGCCGTAATCCCGGTGCCGGATGATGAGGCCGGTGAGATTCCCAAGGCGTTTGTGGTTGCCCGCGCCGCCCTCACCGCCGAGGCCGTCATGGCGTATGTTGCCGAGCGCGTGTCACCATACAAGCGCGTACGCGCCGTTGAGTTTGTCGAGAGCATTCCCAAGTCGCCGTCCGGAAAGATTCTCAGACGGTTGCTGGTCGAGAAGGAAAGACAAGCCGCCGCCAACAAGTAGCAAGTACTCTACGCTTCACTTCCCTCTCCCTACGCCCTCCAGTCCAATGTCTCTCGGTATCGGCTTCATCGGCTCCGGCTTCAACGCACGCTTCCACATGCAAGGCATGCGTTACGTTCGTGACTGCAACGTGCTCGGCGTGTGGAGTCCGAACGCGAAGAATGCGGCGTCCGCCGCCAAGTACGCGCGGGAACTCGAACTCGGCGCGTGCAAAGCCCACAAGAGCATTACGGAGATGGTGGCTGATCCCGCGATCGATGCGATCTGGTTGAATGGTCCGAACCAAGCTCGTATCGAGAACGTCGAAGAGATCTGCGACGCCGTCACCAGCGGGAAAGGCACACTGAAGGGCATTGCGTGCGAAAAGCCGTTGGCGCGGTCCGTCGCCGAAGCCAAGCAGGTGCTCAAGATGGTGGAGAAAGCTGGCATCATGCACGGCTATCTCGAGAATCAGTATTTCTCACCGCAAGTGAGCGTTGGGCATAACCTGATCTGGAAGCGCGGTGCCGCCACGACAGGCAACCCGTACCTCGCGCGCGCGGCCGAGGAGCACAGCGGACCGCACATGCCATGGTTCTGGAATGGGCAGCAGCAAGGCGGCGGCGTCTTGAACGACATGATGTGCCACAGCATCCTGGTGGTCCGGCAGTTGTTGTGCGCACCAGGCGCGCCGCTGTCCACGCTGGTTCCCAAACGCGTGACCGGCCACATTGCGTCGCTGAAATGGACGCGCAAGGAGTACGCCGCGCAGCTCAAGAAAACGATGGGCGTCGACTATCTCAAAACGCCGAGCGAAGACTTCGCCAGTGTGAACATCGAGTTCGAGACACCCGATGGGCGTATCGCGATCGGCGAAGCAACGACCAGTTGGAGTTTTATTGGTCCCGGCCTTCGGTTGTCGGCAGAACTGCTTGGGCCAGAGTACTCCATGAAGTGGAACTCGCTCGAGTCGGGACTGGATCTGTTCTTCTCGCGCGCCGTCAAAGGCAGGTCGGGCGAGGATATCGTGGAGAAGCAGAACGCCGAAGTCGGACAGATGCCGGTGGTCGTGAACGAAGCCATCGCGTACGGCTACGAGGCAGAAGACCGTCATTTCGTGCGCGCGTTTCTCGGAAAAGAGAAGCCGCTGCTGACATTCCACGATGGGCTCGATGTCGTGCGCTTGTTGATGGCCGCGTACATGAGTGCAGAGCAGGGCAAGACGGTCGAGTATCCACCGCGCGGTGTGGACACGTTCGTCCCGCAAGTGGCGCAGGGTACGTGGAAGCCGCGGTGATGTAGTCATGCCGTCAACGTTGCCGCCGAGCATCTTCAACGACGTCGTCGGTCCGGTCATGCGCGGGCCGTCGAGTTCGCACTCGGCGGCCTCCGTGCGGATTGGTCGCCTCGCACGCGATTTGTGTGGCGGGCAGCCCGAGCACGTACTCGTAGAGTTTGACACCGAAGGCTCGCTCCCCACCACGCACGAGAGCCAAGGTTCCGACATGGGGCTCTTTGGCGGCTTGCTGGGGTGGGAGGCCGATGACGAGCGGCTCCCACGATCGGCGGAGGCGTTGAAGGCCGCGGGCGTGCACGTCGAGTTGCGTATCGCCACCTTCCACGATCCCCATCCCAATACGTATCGCCTCACGCTGACCAGAGACGGCGTCGAACATCGCCTGATTGCGTTGTCGACCGGCGGCGGCATGATCGAAGTGACATCCATCGACGACGCGCCCGTGACCTTGTACGGGGACTACGTCGTGACGCTCCTGGATATGGACGACGACGGGCGTGCAGCGGCCGAAGTACTGGCGGCCCGTGCGGACGTTGACGGCGTGCACATCACTGGCGTGCGCCCGACACGCATCGTGGTCTCGGGACAGGCATGGGTGTCGGACGCAGTGTTGGTGGCGCTGCCATCCGTGGGGCGCGTGCGTCGACTCGATGCCGTGTTGCCGGTGCGATCGCGCAAACATCTCTCGGTGCCGTTCTTGCACGCCGGAGAAATGGTGGCCACCGCCGATCCTGCCACGCGAAAACTCTCGGACTTCGCGTTGGAGTATGAGTGTGCACGAGGAGGGTTGGACGCCGCGGCCGTGCTTGCGCAGATGCAGCGCATTCTCACCATCGTGCGCGCCGGCGTGAAACAGGGCCTCGCCGGCACCGAGTATCATGACCGCATCCTGCCGCGCCAAAGCCATCGCTTCGCTGAGATGCTTGATCGCGGTGCCTTGTTGGATGGTGGCATTCTTAACCGCGCGATTCTGTATGTCACCGCGTTGATGGAGGTCAAGAGCTCGATGGGGGTGATCGTTGCGGCGCCGACCGCGGGATCGTGTGCAACGTTCCCCGCGACGACACTGGCAGCCGCTGAGGTGCAGGGATCATCGGATGATGTCATCGTCAGGGCCATGCTCGCGGCAGGGTTGATCGGCGTGTTCGTGGCGACGCGCTCGAGTTTTGCGGCGGAAGTTGGCGGGTGTCAGGCCGAAACGGGTGCCGGTGCGGCCATGGCTGCGGCCGCGCTGGTAGAGCTGGCTGGGGGGAGTGCGGCGCAAGGATTGTCCGCCGCGAGTCATGCGCTGCAGAACGTGCTTGGGCTCGTGTGCGACCCGATTGCGGCGCGCGTGGAAGCGCCTTGCCTTGGCCGCAACATCGCCGGGGCTGCCAATGCGCTCGCCTGTGCGAACATTTCGCTGGCTGGCTACGATCATCTCATTCCGCTCGATGAAGTGCTCGACGCGCACCGGCAGATCAGTGAGAACATGGCGCGCGAACTGCGGTGTACGGCGCTTGGTGGCTTGTCGATCTCTCCCACGTCAAAGGCCATCGAGGCGAGGCTCTGCGGGAATGGTGGCTGCGCGAGCTGCGCCTGACGGACCTCCCTTTTATCCGGTATTCGTGCCCATGCCAGTCACACGCCGACTCCTTGCGACATCGCTGCTGCTACTGCTGACTGCGGCTGTACCGACTGCCAACGATGCCATTGATCCGATCATCGTTGCCAAGATCCGCGAGGAGGGGCTGCAACGTTCGCAGGTCATGGAGTTCGAGGCCTACATCGCCGATGTCCTCGGCGCGCGACTGACACTCTCGCGCGATATGCAACGGGCGCAGACGTGGGTGCAACGCGAGATGACCCGCATCGGACTGGTGAACGTCGCCGCCGAGCCGTTCATGGACTTTGGGGTGACGTGGGATAACGAGTACGTGTCACTGCATATGCTGGAGCCCGACTATCAACCCATGGTGGGCTATCCGATCGCGCATACGGGCAGCACGCAGGGAAAGCAGCAAGTCCCGGCGGTCATCGTGGATCTGCTCGTCAAGGCTGACCTCGAGACGTATCGTGGAAAGCTCAAGGGCAAAGCGGTGCTGGTCACGCCGCCCGCAGTAATTGATTTGGCACCACTCACCAACGGCGTCGCGCGGTACACGCAACAGGGATTGGACGCGCTCGAACAGACCGTCATCGTACCGCCGCGTCCCACACCACCGCGTGTCGCCCGGAACGCGGAGCTGTTGAGCGCGGAAGAAAAGCTCGCGTTCTACACGGCGGAAGGCGTAGCGGCCGTTTTGCAGTGCGAAAGCGGATGGCTTGGCGCAGTGCGCGGCTTCTCCCGGCCCGGTTCTCGCAATGACGGATGGTCGCGAGCTGGCATGATGGCATCCCCAGCCATCGTCGCCATCACGCCGGAACACTACAACCGGATGTATCGCATCATTAAACGCGATATTCCCGTCAAGGTGGAAATTGAAGTGCGCAACCGCATGGGCGATCGTGTTGAGAAGGCCATGAACCTGGTGGGAGAAATCCCAGGCACCGATCTCAAGGACGAAGTGGTCATGATCGGGGCGCACCTCGACACGTGGCACGCCAGCCCCAATGCCAGCGATAACACGTCGGGAGTCGCGGTATCGCTTGAAGCGATGCGAATCCTCAAGGCCATCGGCGCCAAACCCCGTCGCACCATTCGCGTGGCACTGTGGGCCGGCGAAGAGCAGGGGCTGTTCGGTTCGCGCGCGTACGTGAAGCAGCATTTCGGTGACCCACGAGACCGCGCGGTCGGCGTCACGCCGGCGTACGAAAAGCTGTCAGTCTACTTCAATCAGGACTACGGGGCCGGGCAGTACCGCGGCATCATGCTGCAAGGCAACGAGCAAGCACGTGCCCAACTCACCGCATGGATGGAACCGTTTCGCGATCTGGGTATGACGCTGGTATCAAACCAAAGCTTGGGCAGCACGGATCATGTCGCATTCGATGAGGTCGGACTCCCCGGATTCCAGTTCCTGCAGGATCGCATTCCGGGCACCGGCGGACATACCAATTTGGATTTCTTCGACACCATTCAGGCAGGGGACCTCATGAAGAACGCCGTCATCATGGCGTCGTATGCGTATCATGCGGCGAACGCTAGCGCTCTCATGCCGCGCAAGGTGATGCCCGAGCGCTGAGCCCATACAGATCGTGGGCTCGCAGAGGCGCAGGGTCGAGCGCTGCCGTAGCGCTCCGAGCCTCTACAAATCGTTAGCTCG
>JANOPS010000254.1:0-7360 GCA_031421995.1 Gemmatimonadaceae bacterium | reverse complement strand
GGGGATCACATCTACAAGATGGACTACGAACTGATGTTGCAGCAGCACGTCGATCAGGGGGCGGACGTGACCGTGGGTGTGCTGGAGGTCGCGCGGTTGGAGGCCACCGGATTTGGCGTGATGCACGTTGATGGCGAGGATCGCATACTGTCGTTCCTCGAAAAGCCCGCCGACCCGCCTGGGATTCCCGGCAATGAGTCGATGGCGCTGGCCAGCATGGGCATTTACGTCTTCAACACCAAGTTTCTCTTCGAGATGCTGAAGCGTGATGCGGCCGACCCCACGTCGAGTCGCGATTTCGGCAAGGACATCATTCCGTACATTGTGGCCAACGGCAAGGCCGTCGCGCACCGCTTCAGCACGTCGTGCGTGAAGTCGAAGGAAGAGAGCGAAGCCTACTGGCGTGACGCCGGTACGATCGACGCGTACTGGGAAGCGAACATTGATCTCACGTCGGTGGTGCCGCAGCTGGATCTGTATGACAAGGACTGGCCGATCTGGACGTACAGTGAGCTTTCACCGCCGGCAAAGTTTGTGCACAACGAGGATGGTCGGCGCGGGTTGGCGCTGAACTCACTCGTTGCTGGTGGGTGCATCGTCTCCGGTGCACGATTGCACAAGACGTTGTTGTTTACGGGCGTCAAGGTGCACTCGTATGCGTATCTCGACGGGTGCGTGATTCAGCCCGACGTCGAGATTGAGCGGTCTGTGCGTCTGCGCAATGTGGTGATCGATCGCGGCGTGCACATTCCGGCCGGGCTGGCCGTTGGGGAAGACGCCGCACTGGATGCGAAGCGTTTTCGGCGCACGGAGAAGGGTGTGGTGTTGATCACCCAGCCGATGATCGCCAAGCTGTACGCGTAGACCGGCGCGTCGACCGGCGACGCGCTCGTCTGACGTCACCTCGCGATCATGAAGGTGACGTCGCCAACGCGCACCTGCATGCGATTCGCGCCCTCTAATGTAGGCACTTCGCCACCAGTGCGCATGGTTTGGAACGCGCTCACGAGGGTCGTAAGACGAGACGGACTGGCCGTGGCGGTGTTGTGCGCTGGAAGCAATCGACGGAGCGTTGGCACCAACGCGGCCAAACGTGCCATGGACCGTCCGTACGCGTCCAAGTCCGTCCCTGGTGAGAAGAGCCAGATGGTGGACTCGTAGAATGAGTCTCCGGTCCAGAGCAGGCCGTTCGCCGGGTCGAGCAGCGCGATGGCACCAGGGGTGTGTCCCGGCGCTGCGAGGACGACGAGCTTGCGGTTGCCAATGTCAATCGTATCGCCATCAGCAACGCGACGCGTGATCGCAAATGGGCGCGACACGAACGCGGCCGTATCTGTGCCTGCCGGTGGTGCTCCGCAAAAACTCCCGGCTTCGACCTCGTCGGCAATATCGGCGTGCGGCCGACCACGTTCCTTCTCGCGGGTGAAGGGCGTATCCATGCCCCGGATGTCGGTGAATTCATAGTTGGCCCCCACGTGATCGAAGTGGGTGTGCGAGTTGAGCACCGTGACCGGGAGCTTCGTGAGCCGTTCAACCACCGGACGCATGGGCACCAGTCCAATCCCGGCGTCGAACAGCAATGCGCGCGACGTCCCAACGATGAGATAGGAAATCGCTTCCTGAAACTGGCGCGTTTCAAGGAACGCATACACGTTGGGCTCCACGCGGTACCCCGTGAACCATTCGCTGCCCACGTCGATGCGCTCGAGCGCTGCATTGGCAGAGCGGGGCAGGGCGGCGCACCAGGACGTTGCAGCAATGGCAACGGTTGGCGCGGTGGCGGAATCGCCGGCGCGCCGGGGCGCGGCGCGGTCGCATGCGGCAAGCGCGATGCCGAGGAGTGCGCATCGGCCGGATCGGGCGATACAACGTCTCAGGGAAGAGGTCATATATGCAAACTTACGCGGCGACCGTGTTTGTCGGACATCCGGCGTGAGCCCGATGACTCAGGGTAACGCTGGAACTCCCAACGTCACCCCACGCCGCCCACCGCCGCCCACCGCCGCCAACGGTATCCGGCGCCCGCCCCGATGCCGGGTGTGTTTTCGGTACAGCGCGAGCCGGAGGTGTTGAAGCCACAAAGGTGATGTCGCGCATTTGACATGTGTTTGATCCGGAACGAGTAGCTTCGATTTCGAAAGTATGCACACTGACCACTACTGAGGATGCACAAGATGCCGATCTTACCAGCCGGAACTCTGAAACGGACATGGGGTGGCTTTGCGGTTCGCGCGAGCGGGCAATTTGTATTCGCTGGCAAGACATCATACAGTGGCGCTGTGTGGAATTTGGGTAATACCGACAACCGCTGCACGTTTGTCTCACGCGTGTCGACTTTTGGACTCGGACTCGGGGGAGAAGTCGAACTCAATCTGATCTTCTTCTTCAATTTGGGGATCATTGCCAACGCCGAAGGCATGGATATCGGGACCGGAGGGTCCATAGGGTTCAGTCTCCCCGTGACGAAACTGGGAACTCTGGGAAAGACTCTTCAAGGCACCTACAAGCTGTACAAGTCCATGTCCGAGTACACTGATCTTCTCGCTACCGCAGCGGACGCCTACAAGGCCGTCAGTACAGGCAAGCCCTACATCTATATCGCTCCCGTTGGCAGCAGCGTTGGTGTTTACGCGGGAGCGACGTACGGGGTCGGCGGGAGTGTCGACTTGCTCAACTATGAGACGGCGTTTGGGTCAACTACCCTGTAGTGCTCGCTGTTTGCCAGAGCGCTCGTTCCATGACCGATAGGCTGCCGCCTGCGTCGTACGGTTTGTTGGCGTCGACGATATCGGTGCCATCGATCTTGCAGGGCGTTCGTGCAGCACAAAATCGTATGTCGGACGCGTCGTTCCATCGCGGTAGGTCACGCCTGCGGTCGCGTGAAAGACGCGATCCGGATGGGTCGCATCACGCGATGCTGTGCAGCTGAGCGCGATAATGCCATAGGCGGCGATGGGGCGGACTTCGCCGCGCTCTGAGACCCCATTGCTGTTGGCGTCGTGCCAGAGCGCGAGCCCATCGAGTTCTGTGCGCAAGGCGCCGTCGCGGTTGTCATCAAGCGACGCGAGCGCGTCGTAACCGTTCCCCCAGAACATCCAGAAGGTCACGCTGCCAAATAGTTGGAGCGCGGAGGTAATGCGCCCCGTGTGTTGTGGGTCGTGCACGAGCCACGCGGCGTTGGGGCGGATCCAGGACCAGCGCTTGGGCAGTCCTGTGCCATCGGCATCGAAGGTGACCGATGCAGCACGATTCTCGAGGTCGCTTGCTGAAGCACCATCTTCGAGTGGAATGGCGATCGGCGTTACCGCGCGAGGGCGACGCTCCTCTTCGCGAATCTGCTGTTGCAGACGGTCGATCTCGGCCTGGTCGGTTGTGCGATTGAGCATCGGGATCAGGTATCGCGCGGCCTCGGCCAATACCGAATGACCTCCAAACGACCGGTTCTTGCTCGCGCGCTGCTCATCCATTGGAAAATCCCGGACTATCCCCCGCAATCTCGCGATCGCGCGCGGTCGGTTCGGTGTCTGGCTCAGGAGCCACGCCTGTCCGAGTCGGATTTTGAGGTCAGTGGAATCGAGTGCGATCGCTGCCTCATAGAGCGCCAGCGCGGTATCGAGATGGGCGCGCGCGACACGAAGGCGGCTGCTGTCGGTGACGTCGACCACCTGCGTGAAGGGTACTACGGCAGGCTCATGGCCAAACCATACCGACGTCGCATTCTGGGCCGTGCTGTCCGTCGCCCGGCGTCGAGCGGCGTCGGTTGCCCCCGGCCGTAGCGGAGCGAACCCAGGCTGGTAGCCCGTCATGATCGGCACGTCCTGCGTGCGCGTCGACCAGGCCATGGCGTGCGCGCGGGCCAGATTATGCACCCACTGCGGGTTGCGCGGTTCTGCACGCATGGCGCGCTGCAAGTTGGCAGACACGCGCGCCAGCGGTATCCGCTGCACGTCCGCCGGCACATACATGCGCGGCGCATACACGGCCACTGGCAGGAGCAGTGCCGCCTTGACTATGTGGCGCCTCGTCAGCCGTTCCAGCATGTGCCAGCCTCGGTGAACAGGTTCATGGTACTGCAAGCAGACAGGTAAACCGTCGCGACGCTACGTGCGGATCGGGAGGCGCACCGTGAACGTCGTTCCAGCGCCTTCCGTACTTTCGACGTGCAACAGTCCGCCGCATGACTGCACGAACGCATACGCGCTTGCCAGTCCGAGTCCCGTGCTCTTGCCCGCCTCCTTCGTGGTGAAGTCTGGCTCGAAGATCCGATCCTTGATCGCGGCAGGGATTCCCGAACCGGTATCTTCGATGCTGATCAGCAACTGCCGGGCATTCGGCGTGCCGCGCTCCGCTGGTGTCCCGTGTCGCGGATCGGTCACCTCACAGCAGATGCGTACCTGCCCCTCGCGCGGCATCGCGTCACGGGCGTTGGCGGTGAGGTTGAGCAACAGCTGGTCAAACTGACCAGGGTCACCGAGTGCCTCGCAAACGGCGATGCCGTCCACACGCGAAGTGTCCAGCGTGAGGCGGACCTCGGCGCCGGCGAGGCGCTGCAGCATGGGGACCAGCTCTCGGAGGCGTTGCACCGGACCGTACACCGTCTCGACGACGGCCAGCGGCGATGCAAACGCGAGCAAGCGACGCGTCAGATCTTTTCCGCGCTCGACTGCGTGTGTGCTCTCGCGGAAGGCGATCTGGCGATCATCATCGGTCGCATCGGGAAGCGCCGCGAGTTCGCTCGAGGCGAGTATCGCCGTCAGCACATTGTTGAAATCGTGCGCGACGCTCTCTGCCATCCGGCCCAACGAGTCCATCCGCTGCGCACTCGCGCGCTCGCGCTCCAGCCGCAGCCGCTCACGCACGGTTTCTTCCCGTTCAGCCGTAAAGAATGCCACCGTCAGCAAGAAGCCGGCACCAAGCGTCGTGACGAACAGTATCATCGAAAACAGCAGTGGCTGGCGCTCGACGGTTATCGCCTGGGGCGAAACGACTTCCATGAGGCCGGTCAGCAAACGTGCCAGCAGGAGCGCGTGCGCACCGAGAGTACTCTGGCGACCAGCGTGAGCGGGTGCGCGCCAGACCACGAAGGTCGCTGCCGCCAACACGGCACTGTTGATGAGGCGCACGGCCAACGTCCGCGCGGCAAACGGAACGTCGCTGCTGAGCGCAAACGCCGAAATTTCGAACACGATCAGGCTGGGCAGGATGACGCGCCAAAACACGCGTCGCGTGCCGTGCGCCGTCGTCGCACTGAGCGCTGCATCGATGAACAGCAGAGGGCCCGCGATATTCGCCAAGAATGCCAGCATGACCACCACGCGCGCGATGCCGGGCTCGTGGAGACGCGGCGCCGCCACTGCCGCCAAGAGGGATCCTGCGCCCAACACCAACCATGCGCGGGTATACGCCAAGATCGTCTCGCGCCGGTACTGGAGCCACAAGCCGAGAAACGAAAGTCCGAACGTCAGCGCGATCGCTGCCGCGAGTAACTGCGTAAAGGTCAGCGAGGTCGTAGGCGTCACATCAGTATTCTACGGCAACGTGCGCCGCTCCCGGCGAGCGGTCGATGCGCGATGTTGACGCGCGCTCGGCGGGGAGGCCACACGCGCAACAACCTTGTAAATCCTTGCGAAACGGACTCTGAAGTCCGAACGTCTTGTGTGTCGCGTAACGAAGCGTGCAACTAGAAGGCAAAGCTGAGTGAGGTCACCAGCACGGCGTTCGTGCGCGTCGGCCGGTTTGTCGCACCCTCGCTGAAGAGGGCGGCCGACGTGCGGACGCCGCGGACCTCCGAGCGCCAGCGTGCGCCAGTGTCCAGCGCGACGTCGAGACCCGCCGACGCGCCCGTGCCAACGAAGCCCGACGGGCTGTTGGTGCCGATGATCACCTGATCCGGGTCCGAGTAGCGTTCCACGCGGGCGACAAGCGCAACACCTCGGCCGATCGGCTGCATCGCGATGGCCGACGCGCCATACCAGTCGCTGCCATCCTGTCGACCGATGTCCACTTGCCCCTGCAGCTGCATGCCGTTCGGCAATCCACCCTTTGCCATGACTTGGTTGAACACGCGCAGCGCGTTGCGGCTGCCGCTGGGACGTTCATTGCCAAAGAAGTTCGCATACGACAGCGTGAATGTTGGTGTCGGCGCGTAGTCGATGCGTGCGCCAATCGCCTTCTGACGATTGTTCTCGGAGATATTCTGCCAGCCGTTGGTGGCGTGGAGTTGCGCGGTCACCTTGGGCGTCACCGCCCACGTGAGTCGTGCTCCGGAGAGATAGTACGGCGAATACTCGGCGACGAGTGAACGGGTGTAGGTGAGGTTGTCTGAACTGGACCACCCCTCAAGGCCGATGTAGCTGGCGTAGATGCCGCCGTCGACCCAGACGTTGTCCGCCAGCTTAACCCCAACCACGGCTTCCTGAATCAGCCGCGCCACATCGGGACCACTGGTTGCGCCATTCTGTGGTTCACCGGCGTAGTTGACTTGCACCGAGGTGCCGGCTTGCAGCGCGATACGGGCGCGCGTTTTTTGCCGTTCGACGGTGACGCCAAGCCACACCAGATTCACGTTCATTTCATCGTGTCGCACCGGCTGCGTCGTGAAGCGGCGCTCGCCATCTGCGGGCCGGGTGAAGTCATACGCGTAGTAGGTATCGACGAAGCCGTGCAGGCGAACCTTCGTCGTGGTGTCTGTCGTTTGCGCGCGAAGCGCCGAGGCGCACAGCAGAAGGGCGGCAGACGTGGTGTGCAGCTTCATGATGACGGAGTCTCTATGCGGCGGACAGTGCATCGACGGATTGGTTGATGCAAGACGTGACACGAGGATCGGGACTGAACCTGTGCCGTGCAATATGTGCGAAGCGCGCCGCCGGTGTTCGGCTGGCGGTGTCCAGACTCCGACCGTAGAATTCCCCAATGCCCATGCCGCCCGGTCAACGCGAAGCCGACGCCTTCCATCGTTTTGGCCTGACACGATTCGCGTCACGGTTCCCAAGGGAGACCACCACCTGCACGCTGCGCATTGGTGGAGACGTTGCGCAAGCGTTTGACCTTACCGACCCGTTGCAGAGGCTCCCGCGGGTCGCACAAACGTCGGACTTCCATTGTGTCACGACATGGAGCGTGCGCGCGCTGCGCTGGGAGGGTGTGCGATTTGCCGAGTTCTACTCGCGCGTGGTGGTGCCGCGGGCGGCGCCACACGCAGCAGCAACGCTAGTGGCGCTGCGTGGACAAGACGGCGCGCGCACGGCCATGCCGCTTGAAGACCTCATGGCGTCAGACGTCCTCCTGGCGGATCGACTCAACGGCGAACCCCTCTCCGTGGATCACGGCGCGCCGCTGCGCTTGATCGCACCGGCCCACT
>JANOPS010000253.1:0-5423 GCA_031421995.1 Gemmatimonadaceae bacterium | reverse complement strand
GGGTTCGGCCAGTGCGGCCAATGCCGCGACGTTGCCTGAGTACGCATATGCCTCCATGCAGTCGAAGGCCACGGCGCCGTTCGCGAGATCAACCGCGGTGCGGCGACCGCACCACGCGGCGGCGCGCTGCAACGCCAACTTCGCCTCGCGCGCGTGTCCATGAGCCGACAGTTCCCACGCCGTGCGCGTGAGCAAGAACGCCAGGGACGAGCCAGGTTCAGCGGGTAGTTGCGACGCATCATCAAGCACCTTCGCCACGACGATAAGGCTGTCCATCGCGGCCAGCGCCTGGAGCAACGCCTGCTGAAAGCCCAAACTCTGCGCTGTCGAAGGCGCGCGGGCGCGCTCGTCGCGCAAGGCGCGATACTCGCCGGCATAGTCGGCGACATAGTGGCGCAAGCCCGGCAGACTCCGCAGAAAGTGCGGGTCGGCTTTGCCCAGCGTGTCGAAGTGGGCGAGTGCCTCACGCGGACGGTTGGCGTCGCGCAACTTGATGGCCAGCCACCACCGATTCGGCCAGACCGGCGCGAGTGCCTCGGCGCGGCGCCATCCGCGCACGGACAGTTCGTGGTTGCCGCCAGCATCCGCGCGCAGCGCATCGAAGAGCGCCCGTTCGTACTCCGTGAGCGTGCTCTGCTGCGCCTGCACCATCAGCAGGGCGGAATCGGCGAACACCTCGCCACCCGGGCGGCGTAGCGCGGCGCTTGCGAACCACAAACGGGCCTGCGTGTACTCGGTGTCAGCTTTTAACGCGTTGTCAAATCGGATCAGCTCGGCGATCCCTTCGTCCTCACCTGGATCGGGCTGACGCAGGCTGGCCTCCAGCTGCAGCCCTTCACGCACCGCCAGCAGCGCGGCACGCCGTGGCGGGTCTCCAGCCGGCAACATGGTGCGCGTGAAGTCTCGACTGCTGAGGGCCATGATGGCGCCGGCAAGCCGTTCACGAAGGTCGGCCGTTGACGCCCGCAGATCGGCGCGCGGCACGTCAACGTCGCGCAGCGCGCGAATGGTCTTGCCGTCGGCGCCAGAAACCAACGCGATACGAAGACGCACGCTGTCCCGGCCGATGGGCGAGACAACACCCGTCACCAGCAGCCCAGCGCGCAGCGGCGTCGAGATGGCCGTCGGCAATGTCGCGCCGCGCGCAAACTGCGCTTCGATGCGCTCGACTTCCTCTCGTGCCACCACGTCGCTGCTGTCGAGCGCGCTCAATTCACTCGCGATGTCGCTGGCCACGCTCCTTGCGATTTCGCCGAGCGAAGAATCCGGCGATGCATCACGCAGCGTGGCGACCGCGACACGATGTTCGACGAATGGCTCGGTGCGACGTCGTGGCCAGAGCAGGGCGGCACTTGTTGCGATGGCCGCGACAACCAGACCCGCCGCGACGAACTCGGTGCGAGACCTCCGTCCACCCTTGCTGGTGAGCCTCTTCGAGAGCTCAGCAGCGGTCTTGCCCGTGATCCGCGGCGCGGCCGCGGCGTCGTCGCCGGAGATCGACTGGATAACCAATTCGAGTGTTGTGACGACTTCGTTGGCCGTGCGTGGCCGATCTGCAACCTCCTTCGACAAACACTGCATCACGAGCCGAGTCAACGCGTCCGGCAGCCCGGCGCGGCGGACATCGACGGACACCGGCTCGGCACTCAGGTGCGCCACGAGAATGGCCTGCGAGGAACCGGTGAACGGCGTCTCCCCGGTCAGCAATTCGTACGCAATCACGCCAAGTGCGTAGAGATCCGTTCGCGCGTCCGCGTCGCCGTCGGCGGCGACCTGCTCGGGGGCCATGTACGCCGGCGTACCCATCGACATGCCGATCGTGGTGATCGGGTCCATCGCGGCCGGCATGCGCGTCATGGTGGCGCTGGCGTTGCTGAGGGCCTTGGCAATCCCGAAGTCCGCCACCACCGCATATCCGCCGGACAGCAGGATGTTGTCGGGCTTCATGTCGCGATGCACCACTCCGCGCGCGTGTGCATAGGCCAGGGCGGATGCCACATCGCGCAGCCACCGCACGGTGTCTCCCAGTGTCGGAATGCCTGCGCTTAACCGGGTGCGGAGCGACTGGCCATCCACATACGGCATCGTGTAATACAGCGTGCCATCGGCCGCCTCGGCGGCTGCCAGCAACGGGACGATGTGCGGGTGCTGCAGGCCGGCGGCCAACACCACCTCGCGTCGGAATCGCTCCGCACTCAGGCCGGCGGCCCAGTCGACCGGCAAGACTTTTACAACAACTTGGCGGCCCAGCGCGACGTCGCGAGCGACCACCACCCGACTCATGCCACCGCCGAGCTCGCGCTCGACGTGGTAGCCGGTGCCCAGGATTGTCGCAATGTGCGCTAGGAAGTCGTCGCTCATGTCCTGCCGCGGGGGTGTGGAGCCCATCCGCCAATCTGGGGGGAGATTGAATCGTTCGCCAGCGGGCCAAGCCGGCGCTGACTGGTTTCGCAGCCTTGCGGATACCGGTGCGCGCGCGAATTTGCTGAAGTCGTGTGCACTCGGTCTCTGCTCACATGGCGAGTGGGCTTCTCATGCGCGCCTTGCGGGACCGTTACGCCTTGAGACGTTTCCCACCCGCCAGGCCTCCCACAAAAAACGGCCGCTACGCTCGGAGGCTTGATGGCTAGCACGACTGCCAGCATCATCGCGCCAGAAGGTTTACGGTCACTACCCGCGCGCCCCAATCTCGCATTCGAACGCAAGCGCGCCAAAGATCTCGCACGCGCGAGTCAGGCCACGCTGACGCAGGCGCAGCGACAGGTCGCGCGCGAGTACGGTTTTGCGAATTGGCGGATGCTTGTCGCGTACTACACCAGATGGCACCAACACACGGCGATGCCCGTGCTGGGTTGGCAGCCTGGTGGCGACTCTGAGCGCGCAGTGAACGCGGTGCTGAAAGAGTACGCCGATCGTCGCGCGATGACGGAGCAACCGCCGGACGTCTTTGGCACGGCAGCGGCGATTGCCACCTTCATTCCGCGCTTTCTCGGCGCCCGTGATGAAGACATCTTTGCGGCGGGTATCACCGACGCTGAGGCGCGACATGTCTGCGCGCGCCGAATCGGTCTTGCGTCGTGGGAGGAGGCCCTCGCGCGCCGGTCGGCAAGGGACGTCGCGGAGAGCCCTCGCGCTATTGCCGTCCGCGCGCGCCAAGAAGCACGACGTCTTACCCGAGCTGCCGGCCCAATGCGCCTCGACGATTTCGTCGATGGCGAATCGGATGTCGATCGCGTGGCCGCGCTGTTGGCTCAACAACCCGAACTCCATCCCGCACCGCGCTCGGGCGTTGGTTACGATGAGAGTACGTGGCGTCTGATTTGCCAGGCGATGATGGACAGCACCACGCAGGCGGCGGACATTCGCGAGATTTGCCGACGCGAGCAGATCGACCTTCAGTCGCACCTCGACTTTCAGTTGCTTGGTCGCCCCTGGGGAAGAAGCGCGTCATTTGTACGCGGACTGCTCGCGCTCGGCGCCGATCCCACGCATACCCCTACGAACGGGATCAGCGTGTTGGCGCACGCCATCGCGCTCCACGAAGATGGTGACGCGGTGGACGCGATTGCGGCAAGCGTGCCCCCTGACAGGCCGGCACTCTGGATTGCCGCGGGACTGGGCGACGTGGACGCGATGCGCACCTACTTTGACGCACGCGGTGCACTCACGGCAGCGGCGAGACGAGATCGCCCGGACTTTACCGCGATGGGCAGCCTCAAGTTCGCCACTGCTCGTCCGAACGCCGCCGATCGCGACATCTTGTACGAGACGGGTTTGATCGCGACGCTCAACGGCCGCGCGGAGGCTCTCGAGTTTCTGCTCGAGCGTGGTGCGGCGATCGACTATACGCCCAACGCCTACACGTGGCTGCACATTGCGGCCGCCGAGGCAAACGTTCGCGCGGCAGAATGTTTGCTGGCGAACGGCGCGAATCCGGATCTTCGCGTTCTCACGTCGTGGGCGTCGCGCAGAGAGTTTTCGAACACTGAAGAGGCAAAGGGTTGGGAGCACCCCGCGCGCGCGCGCATCAGGCAATTGTTCGCCGCGCGCTAATCAGCGGGGGGCGGCGCAAATGGGTCGCCTCCCGATTCCGCTCCGTGGCCGCGCCGACTTCGTCACCGACTATCTGGGCGCGAACGTAGTAGTCTTTTAATCGACGACTGACTGACGATTCAGCGCGAAAGCGAGAACGCGAACGGGGACTGCATCAATTGCTTCACCGCCTTGCCACCGATCGTGGCCGGCTCGAAGCGCATATCGGCGAGGGCCGAGCGCACGGCGTCGCTGAAGCCCTGATGATCGGACTTGAGCACCTTGAACGTCGACATATCCGGCACGCCGTCCGCACCAACCACAAACTGGACCAGCACCTGACCTTCGATCTTGGCGGCGCGGAGTTCGTCCGGATATTGCGGTCCTTTCGATCCCTGTCGCGCTTGTGCAGGCTTCTCAACCTGAAAGTCGAAGTACGGCTGCGACGAATTCGTAGGAGTGGGCTGCACTGTTGGCGCGGCGGACGACGCCGGTCCGGCGAGTGAGAACGCGAACGGCATAGACACCAGCTGGCGAACATCCCGTCCGTTCACGCGAGCCGGCGTGTAGCGCATCTCCGCTAGCGATGCCCGTACGGCAGCGCCGAATGCCACGCGTGCAGCCTGTTGGTCCGCCCCTTCGCTGGTCGTGACGCGCGCAACTTTCAGCGTCGTCGTGTCAACGGTGCCGTCGGCGTTCACCACAAACTGCGCGAAGACGCTCGCTGTGACGCCGGCCGTGCGCATGGCTTCGGGGTAGCGCGGGCCACGACTGCCGGGCAGCAACACGGCTTCCTGTCGCTCGCCGGCTTCGGGCGTGACCGTGGCGGTGGTCGCCGATGACGTTGGCGTCGTGGCGACGCGCGCGGTGGTTGGTGCGTCAAGTGGCGACGGCGCCGTGAGGTTGGACGACACACGCGGCGAGCATGCCGCCACAATGGCGAACGCGCCCGTGGCGACAGCCGCGAGCGTTTGCCACGCGCGATAGCGAATCACAGTGGTCTGCATAGCCTGAATTCTCCGGTGAAGTTGAGATGCTGATGGGGAAAGTGTTGGCACGAAACGCGCGGTGCCGTGTCGTTGCGCAATGAGCAAGAGCAGTCGTGCATATGGCGCGGGGTCGGCATCACCGATGGTGCGGGCGTCGCAGTCAACCTCCATCGCGAGACGCAAACGCGACACCGTCCACCAGAGGGCGATATTCCACGGCAGCAGCGCGGTTGCCAGCACGCCGAGCCACACCACGCGAGAATCGCCGGCGCGACAATGCTCCTGTTCGTGCCTGAGCACGAGCGCTCGCAGCGACGGGTCCAACTCAAGCAGCCAAGTCGGGACAATGACCCGCGGGACGACAATGCCGATGGCCGCCGGACCAAGGGCATCGTGCACCAA
>JANOPS010000252.1:0-13880 GCA_031421995.1 Gemmatimonadaceae bacterium | reverse complement strand
ATTCAAGAACACATTCTGCGTGGGGTTTTGGCGAGCGAGTGCGGCCAGCGCTTTCAGCGAATCGGCCATGGTCGTCGCGGTCTGCGGTGACGTCTTCTCCGCCGACTGCTCCGTGCGGCATCCAGCCAGCCCGATCGCCGCGACGGTCAATGCCAAGGACCACGACTCGAAACCCCGCCTCATAGATCCCCCTCGTTTCCCACTTGGTGCACCAGGCCCGCGCGCGATCGCCCGCATGCGCCTCGCTTCAATGTCACGTTGAGAATTGCACGCCGCAACGGGGGCGTATGCCATCCCGACTACAAAAACAGCTTCGTGAATTCGGGAAGCGCCGCGAGGAAGGCGGCCGGCGGTATGCCGACGAACGCACGAAAGTCGCGAATAAGATGCGATTCGTCACAGTACCCACTATCGGCCGCCACTCGGGCCAGCGTCTCCGGGGCCTGTTGCCACGCCATGCAGACGCGATGGAATCTGACAATGCGCGCCAAGAGCTTCGGAGACACCCCAACCTGTTGGGCAAAGCGCCGCTGCAGGGTCCGCATTCCCACACCATGCGCTGCCGCAAGCGCCTCGATGGCCACTGAGCCGTGCGTCTCACGAATCGCACGGACCACTGCGGCGACCAGCACGTCGGCGCGCGGCGCGCGCGCGCTGTACGCAGCAAGCCACGAGCGAATCTCAGCGCGTCGCTCACTCGCCGGCAGCGCCGGGAGTCGCGCGGCAAGCGCGCGTAACGCGGTATCGCGCAGCGCGTCGGGCTCGGCCCAGGCGTCGCGTAGCGTCGACATGTCGTGGAGCAACCCATAGGCACCATGCGCTTCAAAGCGCACGGCCACGAGGTCCACCGTTCCCGTTGGGCGTAGCGCGAAGGGACGCGTGATCTGCCCGACCAGGAAGACCGCCGGCTGCGTGGTCACATGGCCGTTCGCGGCAATGTGCTCAAAGGGATCGGCGAAGTTGAAGATCAACTCCGGACACCCATCGGGAAGCGCGGGTTCGGGGACCTGCGCCGCAGCGTCAGCCGCGTCGCCGCGAAGGCTCCAACAACACACCACAGCGCTGTGCGCCGTACCCTCCGGCGTCCACTCGTTATAGTCCATCACGGCTCGCCGGGTAAGGTCCAGGAGGCTCAGGCTGCTGTCGCGTTTGTCCAATCACACGAGACATCACGGCACGACGATTCACCATCGCCCAGCCACTCGCGAATAACCTACCTCCCGACCCATGATCCCGCCGCGCATCTCGCATCACCAGAAGTATCAGCCTGCAACGCACAGACGCATTGGCGCCTTGCTCGCGGTGCTAGTCACCTGCGCATCCGCCCTTCCGGCGCAGCCCCCCGCGGGGAAACCGGTGTACGACATCAAGGCGCTGGCATGGATGGCCGGCTGTTGGGAGCAACGCGCCGCTGGCCGGGTCACGCAAGAGCACTGGATGGCACCCAGCGGCGGCACGATGATTGGCATGAGCCGAACAGTGGCCGGCGACGTCACACGGGGCTGGGAGTTTCTCCGGATCGCCTACGCGTCGGGAACGCTGACCTACATCGCGCAACCCAGTGGTCAGACCGAGACGGCCTTTCCTGCATCATCAGTTACCGATACGCTGGTGGCGTTCGACAATCCGACGCACGACTTTCCCCAACGCATCGTGTATCGTCGCGTCACGCCGGACTCGGTCGTCGCGCGCATCTCCGCCGTTCGCAACGGGCAGACCCGTGCCATGGACATCCCCATGGCACGCACCCGCTGCCTCGGCTAGCACGTGCAACGCTTCCGCCAAACGCTTCCGCTCAACGCTTCCGCTAACGCTTCCGCGTCGATCGCGGCGCGAGCGCTTTCTTCAAGGGTAGCAACTCCGACACCGCTGCGCCGTCCTTCCGCGGATCTGACGCCCCGGCATTGATGCGTGACGTGAAGTTGCGAAGCACCGCCTGTCCAGCACCCATACGCGTGCTGGAGTAGTCGCCGCGCATCACGATCTGGTGACCGCGCGCCGCCAGCGACTGCAACGTGGCGTCGGGTATGCGCGATTCAAAGTTCACGTCGCACCCGGGAAACGTTTCTTTGGAGAACCGCGGAGCATCCAACGCTCCCTGAATGTTCATGCCGAAGTCGACGATGTTGGATACAAACTGCGCGTGCGCTTGTGCCTGATTCCAGCCGCCCATAATGCCGAACGCGATGCGGGTGTCGTCCTTCTCCATGAACGCCGGGATGATCGTGTGCAACGGACGCTTGCGCCCTTCCAGCGCGTTCGCGCTGGCGGCATCGAAGGAGAAGCCCGCGCCACGATTGTGCCATACGAAGCCGGCCCCGGCGACATTGATGCCGGCACCAAACCCCACCGTCGAGTAGTTCGATTGGATCAACGAGATCATGTTGCCGTCCGCATCGACGGCACTGATGTACGTCGTGCCGTTGTCGGTGATCTGTCCGGATCCCGCCGACACGTCACAGGTGGCGCGCGCCGCGTTCACCAACCGCGCGCGGGTCGCGGCATACGGTTTGGAGCGCATCGCGTCCACGGGAACCTTCACGAAGCGCGGATCGCCATCGAATCGCTCCATATCCGCATACGCCAACTTCTTGGCCTCGATCATGTGGTGCAGCGCATCGACGGAGTTGTGTCCCATACGCGCCAGCGGAAACGTCTCCATGATGTTGAGCATTTCCAGCGCGGCGATCCCCTGCCCGTTTGGCGGGAGCTCATAGACGGTCCATCCTCGATACGTGGTCGAGATGGGCTCGACCCACTCGCTGTCGAACTCAGAGAGATCGGCGGCGCGCATGGTCCCATTGTGACGTGCCGAGCTGGCCAACAAACGTTTCGCGATCGCGCCGGAGTAAAACGCGGGCACACCACGCGCGGCGATCTGCCGATAGCTCCATGCCAACTCAGGATTGCGAAACAGCTCGCCGGCGACCGGCAATCGGCCATTGGGCAGGAACACCTTCGCGGTGGCGCTGTCTTCGCGAAGCACCTTCTCGCTGTCCTTCCAGTATACGCTCACCACTTCGCCGATGGGAAAGCCCGCGTCGGCGTACGCGATGGCCGGAGCCAGCACGTCGGCAAATGACTTCCGACCAAAGCGCGTCAGCAGTTTTCCCCAGCCGTTCACCGCGCCCGGCACAGTGGCCGCATCAATGCCGCGAGCAGGCATTGCGGTGCGTCCTTTCGATCGCAAGTGTTCGACCGTCAGCCCCTTCGGTGCCCATCCGGATGCATTGAGTCCAAAGAGCTTCCCGCTCTTGGCGTCGTAGACGATCGCGAAGAGGTCCCCGCCAATGCCATCGTTCATTGGGGCGACCAGTCCCATCATCGCGTTCATCGCCACCGCTGCATCTATCGCGTTGCCGCCGCGCTCAAGAATCGACGCACCCACTTGCGAGGCCAGCACACTCTCGCTGGCCACCACACCGCGTGTGGACGACACCATCGATCGCGACTGCGAACGGTCCTGCGCGCTCAGCGCGTGCGGAGACAGGACAAGGGCACCGAGGAACGCGCACCCGGCAACGCGCATCGAACATGACGTGATCATACAACAACTCCGATCGGCGGGAGTGGCAGGGATAGGCGGGGAGATGCGGGGGATGCAGTACGTGTCCGCCGCAGAGGGATTCTACGCGATGCCCGTCATCGACGCGAGCGAGCGGCATCATCGCCGTCGCGACGACCGCGATGGCGATGGCATGGCGATGGCATGGCGATGGCATGGCGATGGCATGGCGATGGCATGGCGATGGCGAGAGCGCGCGGGCCGTGCATCTCCCGTGTCCATGGTTCGAGAGTATCTTGGGACGCATGCCCACCGCATCCCACAGCAGCCTGCTCGAAGGTCGACGTCTCAAAGTGGCATTTGTGGGTACACACGGTGTCGGAAAGACCACGCTCTGTTTCGACCTGGCCGCGCAGCTCAAGCGCCTGGATCTCGGCGTCGACATCGTCAAGGAGGTCGCCCGGCGTTGTCCTTTGCCGATTAACGAAAGCACGACCTACGATGCGCAAGCGTGGATTCTTCACACGCAGATCGCCGAAGAGATCGCCGCTGCGGCGATCAACGAATGCGTCATCTGCGACCGCTCCGTGCTCGACAACTATGCGTACCTGGTGGCTCGTGTCGGTCGGCGCGCCGAATTCGATGCGCTCGTGGCAACCTGGGTGCGGAGCTACGATGCGCTGTTCAAAGTGCCTGTGCTGAGCGCACCGCGCTTCGACGGCACGCGCGCGACCAGCACCGCGTTTCAGGCGGAGATCGACGGACGCATTGATGAATTGATCGCCGCGTTCGGTGTCACCGCGCTCGCCTTGGAGCCAAATGATCGGGACAGCTGGACGGCAGCGGTCGTGCGCGCTCTCGGACTCCCGGCGCAGGCCCCGCAAATTGATCTCTTCGTGCCGATCACCAACCCGGGCACGAGCGCGTCGTCGCCCGAGTGATCAGGGCGCTACGCCGCCAGTCGGCGGCGCGAACCTCAGCGCATGAACTACTTGTGGCGGAAAATGATGCGGCCGCGCGCCAGATCATACGGGGAGACTTCCACCGTCACCTTGTCGCCCGCGAGGATGCGAATGCGGTACTTGCGCATCTTGCCAGCCACGGTGGCCAGCAACTCATGGCCGTTGTCGAGCCCGACGCGAAACATCGCGCTCGGGAGGACATCGTTGACGACCCCTTCAAATTCGAGGGTTTCCTGCTTCATGGCAAACCTCAGTCGAGTGAAATCGACGCGACGGGAACCGCCGTCTCATCGTCATGCAATGCCGCCAGCCGACGCACAGAGCGCTGCGCGAGCTCAAGCGACGTCACGCCGAGTGCCATCATGCCGAGGGCATCGGTAACGCCAGACCGCCACTCCCATGTGGCTTCGCTGTCGGCGGACGCGTGGAGCGCCTCTTCCCACAAAATCGTTGGAGCGACCACGTCGCGTCGCCGCGACGTGTACTCAGTCGGCTCGCCGGCACTCTTCGCAATGGTGCCGCGCCAGAGGATCAGCAGCAATTCCCCGTTGGCCGTACTCTCCGCGCCCTTCCGTAACCACACCATGGTCATGGCGACGGGACCGAGCTGCACGATACAACGCTCGGGGGACTGCCGTATTAGCGGAGCGAATACCGGATTCTCACGGGCCGCCGCGCCGATGTCTGACACAATAGCCGCAACAAGCCTGGCATATTCACGAGCAAAGGCGGCCTGGCCACGATGTGTGGCCAGGAACGCCTGAGATGGCGCGAAGTCACCGCGATCCGAAAACTCGTCTTGCGGTGACAACTGCGTCATGTATTACTGCCTCTTAGCGGCTCATGCGCGAAACGTTCTCGGCGGCCGGGCCCTTCTGGCCAGCGACCATGTCGAATTCAACCGTCTCGCCATCAACCAGCGTCTTGAAGCCGCTGCCCTGAATGGCCGAGTGGTGAACGAAACAATCCTTCTGTCCATCGGACGGCGTGATGAAGCCGAAACCCTTCGCGTCGTTGAACCACTTTACTGTGCCGGTCATGCGCATCGTAATGCTCCTAAAAAAGAAATGTACTGAAGTCGGAGCACGGCCCTGGGACCTGATGCAAAACGAAACCGACAACATGGTACTCGTGATCACCCTCACGAAGGGCGTCATCACCCGATGACTGCGACACCAACAAAAAAGGCCCGCTCGCTTTAGCAGGCCCCTCGGTCGGAACTTGTTCACGCGACGAGCGCGTGTATCGCTAGGAGAATGGTACACCGCATCTGCCTCATTGACAAGCGGGTGCGCCGACCAGAAATGAAAATCCTTTCTTCGGCTTTTTTTCGGTACAACAGCAACATGGCGCGGTACGATATCGCCACGTCGCCGCGCGTCGCCGCGCGTCGCCCCGCAGCACCCGTCGCCCCCTCGGTTGCCGCGTGCAAACGAGACCAATGCGTGCGCCGCGTCACAGGGCGCGTGCCATTCCGGTAGCTACGGCACTCCACCAGCGGTATCGTTGCGTCGTGGACTATCGCGACGAACTGCTGCAGGTCTTGGGGCCAGGCTTCGCCCTCGAGCGGGAGCTCGAGGGCGCGGGGGCGTCACAGGTCTTCGTTGCGGTGGAACGGGCGCTCGGACGGCGCGTGGTCGTCAAGATGCTGCCGAAAAACCTGGCTAACGGGGTGAACGTTGAGCGCTTTCAGCGAGAGATCGAAGTGGCGGCGCGCCTGCAGCACCCCCACCTCGTTCCGCTCCTGAGGGCCGGCGTCATTGGGAGCGCCGGCCTGCCGTGGTTTTCGATGCCCTACGTGGAAGGCGAAAGCCTTCGCGAACTGCTCACCAGACGTGGCGCCCTTCCGGTGTTGACCGCCGCACGCCTGATGCGCGAGATCGCGGCCGCCCTGTCATACGCGCACGGGCGCGGTGTCGTGCATCGGGACATCAAGCCTGAGAACATCCTGCTCAGCGACGGCGTCGCCATGATCACCGACTTTGGCGTCGCCATGGCGGTCAGCACGGCGATCGATGCATACAGCGGCGGACGGCGGCGGCTCACGGCCGCGGGCGCAACCCTTGGCACCCCGGCGTACAGCGCTCCCGAGCAGATCTCGTCCGCCGGCATGGTGGACCACCGGGCCGACGTCTACTCGCTCGGCTGCGTGGCCTACGAACTTCTCAGCGGCTCGTCGCCCTTCGCTGGCCGCAACCTGCGTGACGTGCTCTACGCCCAGATCAATGAGCGACCCGCTCCACTCGACCATCTGCGACCCGGTCTGCCGCCGGCAATCGTTTCCGTGGTGATGCGCTGTCTGGAAAAAGACCCGGAGCTGCGCCCGCAGGCGGCCAACGAGATCGTCGCGGTCATCGACGGGCTCACGCTGACGTCGCTCAGCGAAACCGGTGAGAACCCGGCGGTCACCAGCGAGCGGCTTCGCGTGACGACTGCCGCCGCTGTTCCGGTGGGCGCCTCCCCTGCGCGGGAGTCGCGGCCCGGTCGATCGCATCCCTTGCTTATCGCGCTCGCGCTCTCGCTGGCGGCGCTCGCGGCGATCGTCGCGTTTGTGGTTTTGCGCTAACCCGCCGTCGCACTGCCTTCCCTCTTGGCGCCCGACGCACGACATTCAAGGATCGGCGTTCCTGTGATTCCGCCCTTCCCCGCCTGCCATGCCAATCAGCCTCAAAGTCAACGGCACCGCCCGCACGCTCGACGTGCCCGGCGACATGCCACTCCTGTGGGCGCTTCGCGATGAGCTCGACCTCAAAGGCACCAAGTACGGGTGCGGCATCTCGCGCTGCGGTGCCTGCACCGTCCACGTGAACGGTGTGGCGACGCGCTCGTGCCAGACACCCGTGTCGCGTGCCGTTGGCACAGAGATCACCACCATCGAGGGGCTCTCGCCCGATGGCATGCACGCCGTGCAGAAGGCGTGGGAAGAACTGGACGTGCCGCAGTGCGGTTACTGCCAGGCCGGCCAAATGATGGCCGCGGCCGCCTTGCTCGCCAAGACGCCCAAGCCGACCGACGATCAGATCGATACGGCGATGAATACCAATCTCTGTCGGTGCGCAACGTACTTGCGCATCAAGAAGGCCATTCATCGCGCCGCCGATATCAAAGCGGGCATCACCACACCGGTGACGGGCGGCGACGGTGTCGCGAAGCCCGGTTCCCCCGAGACGCGCTGAGGAACCGACGATGACCACTCCATCACGTACCACCGCACGCACCACCGCCCCCGTGAGCGAATCCACCAACGGCGTGAATCGACGCGACTTTCTTCGCGTCACGGCACTCGCCGGCGGCGGATTGCTGCTCGCCAGTTACGCCGATCCACTCGAAGCGGTGCAGCGCTTGGGCGCCGCGCCCTCACTCGCCGATCCGTCACTGAGCGCCTACGTGCGCATCACGCCCGACGGCATCGTCACGATTACGGCAAAAAATCCGGAAGTCGGACAGGGCATCCAAACGATGTTGCCGATGCTCATCGCGGAAGAGCTTGATGTCGATTGGGCGAACGTGCGCGTCGAACAAGCGATGCTCGACCCGACCAAGTTCGCGGCGCAAACCGCCGGTGGCAGCACGGCCACACCTACCAACTGGCTTCCCATGCGCCGCGTTGGCGCGGCCGGACGTGCCATGCTGATCGCAGCCGCCGCAAAGCAGTGGAACGTGCCAGTCGCTGAGCTGGAAACTGAGAAGGGCGTGGTGAAACATCGCGGCAGCAATCGCACGGCCACCTACGGTGCGTTGGCCACCGCAGCAGCAACCGTGCCGGCGCCCGACCTCGCCACGATACCGCTCAAAGATCCGAAAACGTTTCGGATCGTCGGTACGCGCACGAAGACGGTCAACATCAAGAACATCCTGACCGGGAAGCCGATCTTCGGCATTGACGTGTCGGTCCCGGGCATGAAGTACGCCACGTTCGTGAAGTGCCCGACCTACGCGGGCAAGGTGAAGACGGCCAATCTCGAAGCCATCAAGGCGATGCCCGGCGTCACCCACGCCTTCGTCGTCGAAGGCGGCACGGATTTGAACGGGTTGATGGGTGGTGTGGCCATTGTCGCGAACAGCTGGTGGCTTGCACAGCAAGCCCGGAAGAAACTGATCGTGACCTGGAACGAAGGCGCCACCGTGTCGCAAAGCAGCGCCGGCTTCGCTGCGAAAGCCGCCGCGCTGTCGATCACGCCGCCACAACGCTCGTTACGCAAAGACGGCGATGCCGATGCAGCGCTCGCGTCGGCCGTCAAGGTGGTGAAGGCGGAGTATGTGTATCCGTTCATCGCGCATGCGCCGTTGGAGCCGCAAAACTGCACGGCGCACTTCAAAGACGGCATGTGCGAAATGTGGTCGCCCAGCCAACTGCCCGAGAATGGTCGCGCGCTCGTTGCGACCACCCTCGGCATCAAGCCGGAGCAGATCACCGTGCATATGGTGCGTGGTGGCGGTGGCTTTGGACGCCGCCTGTACAACGACTACATGGCCGAAGCGGCATGGATCGCCAAGGAAACCGGTGTTCCCGTCAAGCTGCTGTGGACGCGCGAAGATGACATGCAGCACGACTTCTATCGGCCGGGTGGGTTCCACTACTTCTCCGGCGGCGTCGACGCCAACGGCAAGTTGGTTGCCTTTAAAGATCACTTCGTCAGCTACGGCGAAGGACAACGGTTCGCGCCCAGTGCAGATCTCGGGCCGACCGAATTCCCCGCGGGCTACGTCCCCAATCTGTCGCTCGATTCGTCGGTCATGTCGCTCGGTGTGCCCACCGGCGCGTTGCGCGCGCCGCGCAGCAACGCGATGTCGTTCGCCTTTCAGGGATTCGTTGACGAACTCGCGGTGGCGGCCGGCAAGGACCCCCTGCAGTTCCGCATCGACGTGCTGAGCAGCGCACTGCCGACGCCGCCTGCACCCGCACCAGCGGCTGGGGCACGACCACCGCAACCGACCGCAGGCTTTGATGCGGCCCGCATGCGCGGTGTCCTCGAGCAGCTGCGTGATGTGTCCGGCTGGGGCAAAACCACACTCCCGAAGGGCACCGGCATGGGTGTGGCGTTCTACTTCAGCCATCGCGGATACTTCGCCGAAGTCGTGCAGGCCACCGTCACCAAAGCCGGCGTGCTGACCGTCGACAAAGTCTGGGCGGTTGGTGATGTTGGCAGCGAGATCATCAATCCGAATCACGCCGAGCAACAAGTGCAAGGCGCCGTGATGGACGGACTCTCGCAGGCCTTCGCGCAGGAGATCACCTTCGCGAATGGCGCGGCCGAACAAGCCAACTTCAACACGTACCCGTTGCTGCGCATGCGACAGGCGCCGCCGGTCGAAGTGCACTGGCGCAAGACGGAGTTCGCACCGACTGGCATCGGTGAGCCGGCACTGCCGCCGGTGATCCCGGCGTTGATCAACGCGATCTATGCCGCCACGGGCAAACGCATTCGCCAGATCCCGCTGTCCAAGGTGGATCTCAAGTGGGCCTGATGCGGCGTCTGCAGCACTGACCTTTTTCATTCGACACTGATGACCAGTCGTACCATACCGACGTCCCCGTTCGCCGACCAGCGACCGGGGACGTCCGGCTTACGCAAGCGGACCGCGGTGTTCTCCGCGCCGCGCTATCTCGAAAACTTCGCGCAGGCGCTCTTCGACGTGGCCGCCTTGCCGCCAGGCAGCACGCTGGTCGTCGGCGGTGACGGTCGCTTCTTCAACCGCGACGCCATCGTCACCATCATCCGCATGGCCGCGGCGAATGGCGTTGGTCGAGTGATCACCGGTCGCGGCGGCCTCCTGTCTACACCGGCAGCCTCGCACCTCATTCGCCTCGGTGCACAGGGCGGCATGATCCTCTCAGCGAGCCACAACCCGGGCGGACCTGACGGCGACTTCGGTTTGAAGTACAACGCGGCCAACGGTGGGCCAGCGCCGGAGTCCTTCACCAATGCCGTCGCGGATCGCGCCGCGGTTCTCGACGCCTATCGCATCGCCGACCTTCCGCCGTTCGATATCGACACAGACGGCGTGACAACACTTGATGGCTTCACCCTCGAGGTCGTCGATCCGGTCGCGGCGTACGCGTCGCTGATGGAATCACTCTTTGATTTCGACGCCATCCGGTCGTTGTTCGCCAGCGGATTCCGCATGCGTTTTGACGCGATGCACGCGATCACCGGTCCCTACGCGACGGAGATTCTGGAACATCGTCTGGGCGCCGCGCCAGGCACGGTCATCAACAAAGTACCGCTCCCTGATTTCGGCGGCGGTCATCCCGATCCCAACCTGACCTACGCGCACGATCTGGTTGAGGAGTTGTTCGGCGACGCGGCACCTGACTTCGGCGCCGCGTCCGATGGCGACGGCGATCGCAACATGATTCTTGGTCGTCGTTTTTTCGTCACGCCGTCAGACAGTCTGGCGGTCCTCGCCGCGTCGGCCACGCTCGTGCCAGGCTACGCGCGTGGACTCGCCGGCGTCGCACGCTCGATGCCCACCAGCGCCGCCGTGGACGTCGTTGCCGAATCACTCGGCATCCCCTGCTTCGAAACGCCCACCGGTTGGAAGTTCTTCGGCAACCTGCTGGACGCCGGCCGCATCACGCTCTGCGGCGAAGAAAGCTTTGGGACCGGATCCGATCATGTTCGCGAAAAAGACGGTCTCTGGGCAGTGCTCTTCTGGCTCAACGTCGTCGCCGCCCGCGCGCAGTCTGTTGAAACGATCGTGCGTGAGCACTGGGCGATCTTTGGCCGCAATTATTACACACGCTACGACTACGAGGGCGTGGCGAGCGACGCCGCCAACAGCCTGATGGCCCACCTGCGCGCCGTGATGCCCGCGCTGGTCGGCACCACCGTGGCTGGCCGCACCGTGCACGCGACGGACGACTTTGCGTATCATGACACGATCGACGGCTCGGTGAGCACGGCGCAGGGCCTTCGCATCCTGTTCGCCGATGGGGCGCGGATCATCTTTCGACTCTCCGGCACCGGCACGAGTGGTGCGACCATCAGACTCTACGTCGAGTCGCGGGAAACAGAATCGACGCGACTGGACCTGGACGTGCAGGCGGCGCTCGCTGGGCTTGTCGCCGGAGCGCTAGAGATCAGCCAGCTGGTTGAGCGGACGGGGCGGACGGAGGCGACGGTCATTACCTAGCCTAGCATCCTGAAACACCGCGAACGGCACACGGCACTGCGAGGGGTGAGCGACAGCATGGGAGCAGGCCTGAGCGCTCAGGCCTGAGGAAAAGAAGGGGTGAGGCGCACTACAGGCGTGGGCTCTGAGCTCTCAGCCGGTCAGGGGAGAGCTCCAGCCTGAGGCCTCAGCCCTGAGCAGGGCTCACCGCTCGCTCCTCATCCCTCAAGCAGGCGCTCAATCCTGAACGCTGAAGCCTGAGCGCTCACGCCTGTGGTGGTCTCACGCCTTCTTTTCCTCAGGCCTGAGCGCTCAGGCCTGCTCCCGTGCTGTCGCTCACCCCTCACAGCGATTCACGGCGTTTCAGGATGGACACTAGGTAAGCTAACGCAGGCGCTGGTCGAGCCAGGCCAGCACCTGCTGCCACTCGGCTGTGTGGAGGTAGGCATCGACCTTCGCCTTCAGGCCGTCGGGCGCCAGGGCACTGGAACAGTCGTCCATCGCCATGGCTCGCGTGCCCAGGTCGATCTGCACCCGTCGATAGCTGTCGGCACCCACCATCGCCTCCACCTGGTAGTGCGTCAACTCGGCGACCCCGTCGAGTATCGCATCGGTCAGCGGGAAGGCCGGGGTCCGCGGTCCGCGCGGCCTCGGCCACGACCAGCCGAGCATACCATAGGGCGGCGGGAAGTCTTCTGCAGGCGGTGGATAGCTGCTTTCGTTCCGCCCCGTCCCGATGGAAAGCACCGTCACCTGATCGAAGGGCACGCCACGCGGGCCGATCACTCCGGCGCGGGTAGCGGCCGCGAGCGCATACATGGTCGGATTCTGGGCCATGACGCCGCCATCGATGAAACGATGGCCCGCATATTCGTGGGGAGGGAAGTACAACGGCGCCGCGGCGCTCGCGAGGATGGCGTCGGCCGGCGGCGCCTCGGGGTGGCCGCCGAATCCGGCATCGGCTGTCAGATTGTGGAACGCGGTGGCTTGCCACTGAGGGCCCGATGGCGCCCCGGGCGGATCGGCATCGAGCTCAAAGACCGGAAGGAAGACCTTGGGCCCGATGGCGCCAAGGGTGGCCGGCACTTGGGGAAAGCTGGCGATTACCTCGCGCAGCCCCTCGGCGGTGTACTTGGGCAAGAGCAGCTCCTCGATCTCATTGCCCAGCATAGTGTGGAGAAGCTTCTCTTCCTCGGACTGCAGCTTCGCCTTGATTTCACCGAGCAGCGAATGCGGTTGGCTGGCGGCGTGCGCCGCGCTGCCGACGTACGGCGTGAAGATCTTGTGGCACGTCGCGGGGTCCAGGTACGTGGCAGCGATCGTGTCTATGGGTACGCCGCTGGCGAGACCCACCACCAGCAGGGCTCCGGTCGACGTGCCGGCAAAGAACTGCGCCTGGTCGATCCGCGACTGACCCACCGACTGCAGCAACAGCGCCGGCAGTACGCCGCGAATACCACCGCCATCCACCGCAATGATGAAATAGCTCACGCCGTCTGCCCCACGAAATGGTGCTCCACCAAGTGTCGTGACCATTCGAAGCACTTCTGGACGTCCTCGAAATTCATGAGCGCTCCTGCGTACCACGTGTGCCGCTGGCCCATCAGTTTCGTGAGCTTGTCGTAGAAGCCGTCTTGCAGGGCCTGCCCCTCCACGTGCGGGAAGTAGGGCCAACTGATGGTCTCGTGAATTGTGCCCAGGGGAAGCTGCATCCTTGCCATGCTTGCCCGGACCCGGCGATCCACCTCGTCGTTGCTGAGTGGTGTGGCGGAGTACGTGTACACGACGACGGTATCGGTGGAGTCCCAGTTCTTGATGATCATGCAGGGCGTGCCGTCGGGAGGGTCCACGACCTTGCCGTGTTCGACCGACATGGCGTAGGTCCCGCGAAGCAATCCGGGGATGTCGCACAGCGTCGTGTAGTAGTTGCAGACCTTGACCTGCGACAGCAGCGCAAGCTCTTCGCCGGCGAGGTCCATGAACGGCAACGCCTCGGCCGTCAACAGCGATGCCATGATCAGCTGGCCGAACTCGGCTACCTCGGGCGTTCCGTTCCGCGTGAATGCCACGCGCACGGGGCGCGGGCCGGGATGGTCCCGCGTGATCGAGGTGATCAGGCTCGAGGTCAGGATCTTGGTGCTGTTGGTGGCGGTCAGGTCGGCAGCCATCTGCGTGAACAGCGACTGGTACCCAGTCAGGAGCCGCTTCGGCCACTCGCCCTCGATGCCGAAGCGATCCTCCAGCATGTCGGTGAGCAGCATCCGGTAGTCGGTGCTGTCGAGGTACTTGAGCACGTA
>JANOPS010000251.1:0-1679 GCA_031421995.1 Gemmatimonadaceae bacterium | reverse complement strand
CGGAAGGGCGCTTCGCCGATGCAGTTCGCGAGTTTCGGGCCAGTGATACGGATACCTCCGGCGTCCCGGCTCTGTGCAGGGAATGTGCGCTGATCAATCTGGCCCGGGCGTTCGACGCGGCGAATCGGGCCGACTCTACTGTCGTGACCATGGAACGGTATCTCGCCATTCCACTGCATCGGCTAACCCTCTTCAGGGACGCCTATTTCCTGCGGGCGATGGTGCACGAGCGCCTCGGCCAACTGTACGAAGCCAAGGGCGACACCGCGAAAGCCGTCAACAACTACCGCACGTTCATCGCGCTCTGGAAGGACGCGGAGCCCGAGTTCCAACCACGGGTGGCCGAGGCCAGGCGGCGGGTGGAGAAGCTGACGCCGGTGGAGAAGCTGCGGTAGGCGCGGTCGCGGCAATGCTTGGTCATCCGGCGACGCGACGATGCGCCGCCTACTTCGGCCGCACCCGCGTTTGCTCCGTCGTCTGCGACCCCGAACAGCTCACGCGCGTTCGGCGACTAGAACGGGAGCACGTCTATGTTCCTATCCGGTCACGCGTGCTTCATGATCCGCGCGCTTGTCCACGCAGCCACTCGGCAAGGCTCGGCTCGTCCACGAGCCCTTGCGCGGCGCGAATGATGACGTCGGCGACGTCTTCGGTATTCCAGGTGATCTGGATGCCATGCAGATCAAGGCAGACGTCCATTGCCTGGAACGCCGTCCGTTCGTTGCCGTCGTTGAAGCAGTGACCTCGTGCGATGGCAATCGCGTACGCGGCGGCGAGATCGAATACGTCCGTGATCAAGCTGTAGGCCAATCGGTTGCTGACACGGGCAAGCGCGCCTTCGAGCGACTTGTCGCGCGCTCGACCCTGCAATTCTCCGGGGTTCAAGATGGAATCGTGAATGACCTCGATCAGTTCCGGTGTGAGCAGCCGATAGGTCACTTGTCCTTCAAGTAGGCAAGGACGGGTTCGTTGACGACGCGACGGCGAGCGAGACTTTGCTGCACCTCGTCCAAGGTGGCCGCGTAATGTTCCGTATTGCTGATGGCCTCGGCGGGCACGAAGTAGCCGACCAGCGCTGAGTTCCTGAGGATGGCGACGGGTTGGCCCTGCGCCCGCTCCAAGACCTTGTGCGGTTCGCGCAGTTCGGTCATCGTGGCGATGTGGGGGGTGAGGAGTTTGGTCATGCGATGCGTGTTGTTAAATGTATACCGGAGTATATATTACAATGTAGATTTACGCTAGACTCCAACGCGGCTAGATCGTAGCCGTGTGCGACGCAGATAGAAGCCGCTCAATGTCGGCGTGCTGAGGAAACGTTGCGCGAGGACGTGGCCGGCGCAACGTGGCCGGCACAACGGCCCGCGAAGCCCGGTACCATCGCGGGAGCGCGCGGCCTACAGCTGTTGGAAGACGGTTACTTGCACCAGTCTTCGATCGCCAGTCCGTCAATGCGTGCCATGTGCTTCGTGTTCGCGGTCACAAGGACTGCACCGTATGCCAGTGCGTGCGCGGCAATCGCTGCATCGACATCCTCGATCGGTGTTCCAGCCCTTTCCAACTTCGCCTTGATCGCGCCGAACGCCGCACTGACGTCGTCGGTCCACGCACAGCGGCCAATTTCTGTGGCAATCAAGGCCAATGTTTCTCGCAGGCGGTCGCGACGCTTGGAGCGGGGCAGC
>JANOPS010000250.1:0-8686 GCA_031421995.1 Gemmatimonadaceae bacterium | reverse complement strand
GAACCTGCGACCGCTGAGTGACATCCGGAAAGACAATCAGGAGTGGAAGAAGGATCCACGCGTGGCGAGCCCGCGTGTACCACCACCTCCACCAGCGCGGTAGATCGGCGACACTGGGGCCCTTACACGACGTGAGGGTTTCCGCACAACCGCCATGCCTTTCACTCCCGGCGTATCGGCCGACCATCGCGACCAAGGATGATCACCTCGCCCAGATTGAGCGCGCGGATTCCCGCCTCGATCTTCGAGAGGTCACCCATCAACAGCAGCGACGCACCGGCCGGAGTTCCGTACTTGGCCGCAACGACGTTCACGTTCTGCAACGTCAAACGTGCGATCTCATCCGGCAGCGACTGCAACTCCGTCATCGGAAGCCCGGCAACCCAAAGGTTGCTGACTTGTCGCTCGACACGGCCAAATGACTCGAACTGCTGCGCGTAGCTTTTTACCCGTGACGTCTTCGCGGCCATGAACTCTTGTTGAGTGAGTGGCCTCGCCCCGGCAAGATCCTTCATCTCCTTGAAGAACTCGATCACCGATTCTTTGGTCTTGTCAGTTTGCACGCCGGCAAACGCGTACCACGCCCCCCCGTGCGCGTACTGCTCCAGTTCCGACCATGCGCCGTACGTGTAGCCCTTGTCCTCACGCAAGTTCCGGCTGAGGCGCATGTTGATCGTCCCACCGTACGCGTAATTCACCAGCGAGAGCGCGTGAGAGTCACGCGAGCGCCGTTCAGGAGCCGCGAGAACCTGCGTGACATACGTCTGCGCGGCACCCGGCGAATCAATGAGGTAGATCTTCCCTGCCGTCGTCGGACGGGCGGGAGGAATGTCTACGGTCGGCGCTGCCCCACCCTCCCATTGGCCAAACTGCCGGCGCGTGAGAGCAACCGCTTCATCGAGCGAAACATCACCGACGAACACCAGACTGGTGCTGGCGGGCTTCCAGAACGTGCGATGGAATCCGGCCGCGTCCTCGCGTGTGATCGACGAAATCGTCTCGCTCGATCCTCCGACCGGACGACCATACGGATGATCGGGACCATATGCGAGCATGCTCTGCACTCGGATAGACACAGCGACCGCATCGCTTCGTGGCAACGCGAGCCGGTCGATGCTGCGCTGCTTCTCCCGCCCGATCTCTTCCACTGGAAACGTGGGGTTCATGATAACATCGGCCAGGATCTCAAGCGTCGGACCCAGATTCCGTCGTAGCACTTCCATGTTGAAGCCACCACGTTCAACCGCCACGCTGGACACGACACCCAAAGTCGTGCCCAAGGCTCCCAAGGTGCTGTCGATCTCAAGTGCTTTCCGCGTTTTCGTTCCAAGCGGCATGGCCCGATTGGTAAGGAGCGCCAGCCCTCCTTTGGATGCCGGGTCCGCGATCGACCCGGCCCGTGTTGACAGTGAGACGACGACTTTGGCCAACTCGGGTTTGTTCACGACCAGCACGGTCAGGCCGTTGTCCAACTTCGCCGACTGCACGGCTGGTGCCTTGAAGGGGCGATCCTCGCCAAGTGCGGGCGGCCGAGAACGATCCAGATCGGAAACCGATTCCGCGCTAACCTTTTCCGACCGAAAGCGAACGATGACACGATTGGTGGTATTCAGGTACTTGTTGACCGCGGCCCGAACGCTCTCCGGCGTCGCATCGGAGTATCGCCGAAGGTCGGTCTCGAACCCTCCGGGGTCACCTGTGAGCGTGTTGTACTGATTGAGCGCATCGGCCTTGCCGGCGAGCGTTTCAAGACCCGACAGGTACGTGAATTCCCATTTGGTTTTTGCCCGAGCCAGTTCAGCGGCCGTCGGACCTTCGGCCGCGAGTCGTGCGATCTCGTCCGACACCACGCGCTCCACGCGCTCAAGCGGCACACCAGCGCGCGCGGTCACCGAAATGGAGAAGTGGCTGGTGAGCGCCCGGCTATTCTGGCCGGCAACGACGGCGGCCGCCAATGACTCTTTCTGCAGCAGCGCACGATTGAGTCGCGACGAGAGACCGTCGGTAAGGATCGTGGTGGCCAGGTCAAGTTCCGCATCGCCAGCATCGAAGAGCGCCGGCGAATGCCAGGCCAGGACGCTGCGATCCAACGGAACACGCTCCTTCACCTCAATCACCGCTTCTGCCGAGAGATGCGCCATGGATTTCGCCGGCCGTTCTAGCGAGGGCCCCGGCGGAATGGAGCCGAAGTACTTCTCGACCAGTCGCTTTGCCTCAGCGGGATCAAAGTCGCCCGCGATGACGAGGGAATTGTTGTTCGGCGTATAGTAGGTGCGGAAGAAACTTCTGACGTCGTCCAGCGTCGACACCGCGAGCTCTTCGAGGTTACCAATCGTCGGGAGACTGTACGGGTGACCACGCGGATACAGGTGCCTCATCATGATGGAGCGGGAACGCCCATACGGTGCACTTTCATGGTTCTGGCGAAGTTCGTTGGCGACCACCTTGATCTGCGTGTCGAACGACGCTTTGGTGAGCGCTTCCGGCAGCGTCGCCAGTCGATCGGCCTCGAGCCACAGCATGTACTCAAGACTGCCGGACGGTACCGTCGCGTAGTAGTTGGTGCGATCGGTGTTCGTGGTGCCATTTGCCGGGCCAACACCCTGGTCATCGAGCATGCTTGCACCGGCAGCCTCAACCTTTTCGAAGAACTCCCCCGGCGCATTCACAGAACCCTGGAACATCATGTGTTCAAACAGATGGGCGAATCCGCTTCGCCCCAGCCGTTCATTGGCAGACCCCACGTGGAACCACTGGTTGACGTGCACCACGGGCATCTTGCGGTCGACGTGCAGGATGACTTGCATCCCGTTCGGAAGTCGGTACTTCTCGAAGGGGATCTTCGGGCTCGCGCTTGCCGGTGGGGGCTGCGCTGACAGCGATCGAGGCATGACTTCGGCGCCAAGCAGGATCACGAGAAGTCCCGCGAGCACGGCGGTACCGGCACTAGAAGGTGTGGCCTTCGGCATGGTGCGACTCGGACTGGGGTGGGAGCAAACCGTCGCAGAATAGTGACGTGCTGTTGCGCTTGCGTCGAGGGGGCGCCGGTGCTCTTGGCAAATGCGGAAACGGCGTGCAGATCTCGGCATGACACAAATTCCGAGAACGGTGATGAACGTCATCACGTGGCTGCTGCCGCTGGTGGTTGTCGCTCCCCGTGGCTCCGGGGCACAGGACTCGTCCGCCAGCCCCACCCATGATTCGCGAGGGAGCGCCCGGCCGACCTACCGCGCTCAGCGCGCCAGCGCTCCGATTCGCGTGGACGGGCGCCTCGATGACGCCGCGTGGCTCAGCGCCGCGACGATTGACCGATTGACACAGATTGAACCGGAAAACGGAACCCCAAGTGCTTTTCGCACGACATTTCGCATTTTGTTTGATAGCAAGGCGCTGTACGTGGGCATTGTGGCATACGATAGCGCTGGGAGAGGCGGCGTCCGCGTGCAGGATCTGCGACGGGAATTCGATCCGTTCGAAAACGATTTTGCGTCGATCATCCTTGATCCGCTGCACGATGGCCGGAACAGTCTTGGGTTTCAGGCCAGCCCATTCGGCGCGCAGCGCGAATTGCAGGTGTTCGATGGCGACAGTTTCAACGCCGAGTGGGAGGGCGTGTGGCGAACGCGTACGGTGATCACCGATAGCGGTTGGACCGGCGAGATCGCCATCCCATGGTCGACGCTGCGATATCGCGCCGACGGACAGGCCTGGAATATGAATCTGACGCGTCAGGCACGGCGGACCAACGAGTTTAGTGCGTGGGCGCTGTTTCCGCGCAACCTGAACGTGTATCGCATGGACTTCGCGGGACGGTTGGAGGGACTGGATCCGCCGCCGCCGGCCGTGAATGTCCAAGTCCGTCCCTATGGACTAGCCACCCGCACAGCATCGGGCTCGTCGACCGCACGAGTCACGGAGATAAAGCCATCGATAGGCGGGGAGATCATGTGGCGTCCGTCCACCAACCTGCAGGTTGATGGGACACTACACACCGATTTCGCCCAGGCGGACGTTGATCGACAGGTGGTGAACTTGAGCCGTTTCTCCGTCTTCTTTCCCGAGCGTCGCCAATTCTTCCTCGAGAACGCGAACGTGTTCAACCTCGGGACGGACCTGAGGTATGTGATCCGGCCGTTCTTTTCGCGCTCGATCGGGCTGGACGCGGATGGAAATCCGATTCCGATTCAGGGAGGTGTGCGAGCGACCTGGCGTGATGCAAAGTTCAACGCCGGCGCGCTGCTTACCCGGCAAGACGGTCGTGACAGTGCCGGCCCGACCACCTTTGGCGTCGCTCGCGCGTCGCGCAATATCGGCGCGTCGGGCCGCCTGGGAATGCTCGTCGCCACCCGATTCGATGAGGGCCCGGGCGGGCTTGGCGTGACGCCAAGCACGACGGTCGCGGTAGATGGATTCGCCAGGTTGAAGCCCACCGTGAATGCGGAGTGGATGCTCTCCGGATCGCGCAACGGTGCGACGAACGAACAGGGGGTGGGGTGGTACGGATTTCTCGGTCGGCAAACCGATGCGCTCTACACCGGCGTATACAGCGCCGTGGCGACGAAGGGATACAACCCGACCACCGGGTTCGTCTCGCGAAATGATGTCATATACACCAGCCCCGCCATCATCGGCGATTGGCGTCCTGCATGGCGCCCGAAATCTCTGCGCTCGTTCAAACCCGCCGTTTTTTTCGACATGTATCACGGCCCGCGGGACGGCGCGTTGCAAGAGGGCCTGCTGTTTGGGTACGTGGAGTTCGTCTTCAACAGCGGCGCTGTGGTCTATCCGTACGTGGAGCGTGACTTCCAGCGACCCACTGCGCCGTTCGAAATCGTGAGCAACGTCTTCGTACCGGCCGGCCAGCAGGACTATGATCGGTACGGCGTCAACTTCCGCACTGACGCGAGCGCAAACGCCAGCGCCATTGTGGATCTGAGCAACGGCGGATTTTTTGGCGGCACCCTGGCACGCGCCGACGTCAGCGCACGATGGGCGCCCGACCCACGCGCCGCGCTGGCACTGACGTACTCACAGAATCGGCTGCGCGATGTGGGAGATCCGAAGGCCAGCGTCATCACGCATCTCTTGGCGCCTGAAGTGCGCCTGGCCTGGAGTCCTCGTGTGCAACTGAGCGGATTCTATCAGTACAACTCGGAGATCGAACGCGGCACCGCCAACGCCAGGTTCTCGTGGGAGTTTGCGCCGTTGTCGTACCTGTACGTGGTCTACAACGACCGTCGTCCGACGCGTTTGCGGGATCCGCAGTTTGATGTGGCACGCACCAATCAGTTGCTGGTCAAGCTGGTGTATCTCTGGCAACCATGAGCGCCAACTAGCGCGCGAGTCGGCGCCGGTAGGCCTCGAGACTCATGGGTCGGCCGAGGAAGTCCTGGATCATTCGCGCGGCGGGTTTGGAGCCGCCGGGCGTGAGCAGCGCTTGGCGATAGGCGCGCGCCGTTGCTGGATTGCGAATGCCCTCTTCCTGAAACCGCGTCAACAGATCGAATGCGATCGCTTGACTCCATTGGTACGTGTAGTAGACCGCTGAATATTCGTACAGATGGCCAAACGCGGCAAACCTGTGCGTTTCCGGGTTGAACGGCGTCAGCGAATACCGTTCAGTCTGCCGACGATACTCGCCCTGCAAATCAAGGCCGGAGGGATCGCGATTGTGATAGCCCAGCGAAACGGCGGCCGAGGCCAGGTTGCTCATCGTTGCTTGCGCTTCTCCAAACGTACGAGCGGCATTCATCCGGTCCACTAGCGCACGCGGGATCGTATCTCCTGCCGCGTTTACGGCAAACCGCGAGAGTGTTTCGTAGTTCCACGCCCATTCCTCCAGCAACGTGGAAGGGCTTTCGCTGAAATCGAATTCCACTTCGAACGCGTTCTGCTGGGCCCAGCCAAGACGGTTGGCGAAAATCAGGTGCAGCGAATGGCCGAACTCGTGAAAGAACGTTTCAACGTTCGCATGCTCCATGAGGCCGGTCTCGTGGTCACCGGCTGGAAAGTTGCAAATGAGCGCCACCGTCGGGATCTCGCGATCTGCCAGTCCGTTTCGGATCGGAAAGCTCGCGGCGTGCGTGAATTTGCCGGGACGCGGATGCATATCGAGAAAAAACCGGCCGAGCAGCGTACCATGCTCGTACACCTCGAAGGCTTCTACACTCTCGTGCCAGACCGGTGCGCCCTTCCATGGACGAACTTCGACACCGAATTGGTCCTGCGTCCACTGGAGGATGCCGTCGCGGACCCGATTGTACGTGAAGAAAGAACGCACCGCCAAGCCGTCGACACGGTAGGCTTCTCGCCGAAGCAGACCCCTGACGTAATCCTCAGACCAGTAGGGCACTGTCGTGGCGTGCGGCTCAATGCGGCGCAGTCGTTGCAGCTGGCGGCGGTAGTCGCGTTCCGCCGCTGGCCGAGCGACGTCGGCGAGTTCATCGATGAAGGCCTGCGCGCGCTCGGGGGTGCCGACCATCTTGTCCGCCGTAGCGAAGTGCGCAAACGTCGGGTACCCCAAGAGCCTGGCAAGTTCATGACGTTTGGAAAGAAGTTGCTGGAGCACTGGGGTGTTTTGCGGGTATGCGCGGTTACCGAAGGCGCGCGCGATCGCGCGACGCGTGTCGACGCGTGTCGCATAGCTGAGTATCGGAAACACGTCCGGATATTCTGTACGGATGTGAATGCGTCCGTCCTTTTCGGGGGGATGCGCATCGAGACGATCTTTCGGTACGCCAGCAAGTGCGGCGATTGATGTAAACGACACCGTACTCGAGTCGTCTCGAATGTTCCGCGAGAAGGCGCTGCCGAGCGCGGTGATCTCGTTTTTGACCGTCACAATACGAGCTCTCGTCGCGCTGTCTTTGTCAACGCCATCGCGACGATATTCCGCAAGGACGCGCGTCAGAACCAAACGGGTTTCGCTGTCAAGCCGCGCCGCATCAATGGCTGCGAGGCGGCGATAGATCGGCTGAGAGACGGTAACTTCGCCGTCCAACGCCACGGCGCGCTCTATGCACGAAATGGCGGCCTCGCGAATCGCGGAGTCCGGATGGGTTTCCGACACCAAACTCGCATCATTGATGCCAACGCTCAGCGCCAGGTACAGGTTGTCATACTGGCGAAAGTCGATGTCGATGGTGGCGGGACCGCCGGCGCGCTCAAGAGCCGTTCGCAATCGTCCAACCCGCCCGAGCACCTCGTCGCAGTATTTGGCGAACGCGGCCGGTGATGCTGGATTGACACGCAATTCGGCGAGAAAGGCGTCGAGCCCGACAGAGGGATCAGCGGATGGCGCGACAGCGCAGCCGACGGCCAGCGCAAGAAGCGCGACAACGGCCGAATGGGGCGAGGTCATCGAAACGAACGCTCTGGAAGGGGGAGAGGGCACGCAGCATGAGGTGAGGCAGCGAAGCTTGCCTTCTCCGACAAGGTACGGCAAGCCGACGGTGCGGCTCGGGGCCTTGTCATGGACGCCCGCGGAGCTTGACGCGGAGGCGTGACGCCTATCGGATCCGGGTGAAGCGGTAAAGAATCACCGATGCTGGCGCGCACGGCGTGATGAACAGCGGCTGCGGCATGCAGCACGATCCCGTGTCGCTGTGTCCCTACACGGAGTGAGGGTTTCCCGCACTGCTTTCTGCCCGCGAAGTGGCCAGCGTTGGAGTGCAGCAGCGCACGATTCCGCGTGCGCGCGCTGCGCGGACCCAACCCGGAGCTCATTCCGTGATTCATGACGTGGCTGGTGATATCCTCATGACCAAGGCCGAAGCGATCGCGCACGGCGTGTCGCCCAACGATCACTTCGACGCTGGACTCGCGCTCGCCCTGCGCGAGATGTGGCCATCCATGGCCAAAGACTTCCGCCACTACGCCCGACAATCGCATCCCAAGCCCGGCGAGCTTTGGACGTATAGGAACGCAGAAGGGCGCACGGTCTTCAACTTGATGACACAGGAAGGCGATCACGCGTCGTCGTCGAGCGGCCGGGCTACAACGTCAAACGTCAATCACGCGCTGCGCCGATTACGCCACGAAGTGGAAACGACCGGTGTGAAAAGCCTCGCGATGCCCAAACTCGCCACAGGTGCGGGCGGCTTGTCGTGGGATGTGGTGCGTCCACTGATCGACCAGCACCTTGGCGATCTCGCGATTCCGGTCTTTGTGTACACGACCTACCACAAAGGGCAGCAGGCCGTTGAGAAGGGCGCCTAAAGGCGCAGGGCCGACCAGGCGCGAACGTGCGGCGATGACACCGTTTGACGAGAGCGTCGCCGCGCTCCTCCGCGTCTACAGTCGATTCGACGCTGCCTCCAGAGCAGCGACGGCAAAGCATATTCAAGACATTCGCCGCCACCTCCTGCCGGCGAACAAGAGTCTGCCGGTCTATTACGAATGCCTGCTCTTTTTGCGCGCCTATCCCGCCAATGCCGGCATGCTCCGCGCCAGCGTCGCCGAGCTCCGACGCGTGGCCGCACGGCTGCGCCGCTGTCGCGGGCGTGACCCAGCGATTGTGGAGCAGCTGGGCCTGCCGTACATCGGCGCGACGCGATGCTACTCGCACGAGTGCGTGCGGTGGCTGCTGCGTCATCCGCACTGCTCGGTCACGTTCGACGAATTCTCGGACGGGACACGCAGTCTGCATGATGTGCTCCGACTCACGCTCCCCTCCCTTGAACGGAGC
>JANOPS010000249.1:0-11322 GCA_031421995.1 Gemmatimonadaceae bacterium | reverse complement strand
GTTGAACGAACCGGCCACGAAGGTCTCGACCGTGTACGCCAACAAGATCAACTTCGCGCAGCACCGAAACGGAAGCGCGCTCATGATGAGCGGTAACCTCGACGCGCGCGGGCCGCTTCGGCGACCTGCAGTTTCGGGGTTGCTCAGAATACCCGCGGCCGTGTTGGTCTTCGATCCGCTGAACGCGAGCACCGCACTGGATCTGTCGTCAGAGAGTGCGAAAGCGCTGCTGTCGGCCGCTGAGCTTCCCGCGGTTGAGGGGGCGGGCACGTCGTTGTCGACACTGGGGCAGTATGCGACGGTGGCAAATCTGCAAGTCGAGTTGGGCAACGAAGTGTGGGTGCGGACGCCAGAGTCCACAGTCAAGCTGTCCGGCAGACTGAATCTGGTGACGCGCGGCGAAGCCATCGTTCCGGAAGGCGAGATCCTCGCGACGCGCGGTCAGTACCGGCTCGATCTCGGTTTCGCAGTCAAGCGGAGTTTTAGCGTGGATTCCGGGCGAGTGCGGTTCTTTGGCGAACCGGCGATCGCACCGACCTTGGACGTCACGGCCACGCACACCGTCCGACTTGAGACCGGGGGCGAAATCCCGGTTGGCGTGCACATCACCGGGAACATCGAAAATCCGGCGTTGAAGCTATCCAGTTCCGATCCGCTGTATTCCAGCGCGCCAGAGTCGGAGCTGATCTCGCTCCTCATCTTTGGAGCACCAACATTTGCGCTGGACGGCCAACGGCAAGCCACGGTGAAAGCGGCAACCGGATTGATCGTACCGGGCATCGGCGGCGGGTTCGAGGACGGGCTGCAGCGCCTGTTGCCCTTCAAGGTGAACACTCTGCAGATCTCCACGTCGGGGGGACAGTCTGGAGACAACCGCACCGACGTCGCTTCAACGCTCGCGAACTTGAATCTCAGTGTTTCGGTGGGCAAGCAGATTGGCGACAAGACCTTCCTGCGCGTCAACACGGGACTCTGTCGCGGCACAGCGCAGGCGAGTGCGGGCAACCCGCTCTGGGCGGGCGTCGCGGCTGAGTATCGGATCTCCCGAGGGCTCACGGCGCAGTTGGGTGTCGATCCTGGCGCCGCGCCGTGTTCACGCATCGGCGGCGACCCTCTCGCGCGCCTGCAATTCGGTTTCGATCTCTTTCGGGAATGGATATTCTAGCCGTTCGTGCCGGCTGATGACGATCGGTGCTAAGCGTCGCTACCGCAGATACTTCGGTTCTGTGATATCAGGTGAGGTATAAACGACGACGCCGCCGGATTCTGGTTCACCAATGGGCTGGCCGTTCGTTGGACCTGGCGGCAGGGCGGGCGCGGGCGAGGGCATCCTGGTGGGCGATCTCGCCGCCGCGGGAGCCAGCAGCGCGTCTCGCCATTTGGCGAGCTGACCACTCGCCTCACCGACCCATTTGGCCTTGGCCGTGTCGAAAAGCGCCGCAGCGCCACCGGCTACGGCACCAAGCGTCGCCGCCAATCGAACGAGCGGATCGTTGGCACCGGTGTCACCGATCAGCGCCGCGAGCAGCTCGCCGCGCAAGCGCAGCACCACCGGCGACGCGACCCGAATGCTATTGAAATCGGCGTCATAGCGAGATCCGACGCCCTCGATCAGTGCGGCGGTGCGGGCGAAGTACACCAACTCTCCAGGCAGCACGATGGGCCAGTCGAACAGCTCGCGCATCACGCGCTCGGCGATCTGGCGGGTTCGTTCGACCATGGCCGATTCGCTGTAGGCAATCTCCAGGAGCACCGAAACCAGCTCGGTCATTCTCGCATGCGGCGTCCCCGGCGCCACCATGCCGAGCGCGAAGAACCCATCGGCGGTCGCCGAGGGATTGCGACGAATGGCCGCGACAATGGTGTCAAACAGGACCTTTCGCGTTTTGACGTCGACATCGATGACCATACCGAAGTCCAGCAGGATGATCCGGCCGGCGTCGTCGACCAGCAGGTTGCCCGGATGGGGGTCGGCATGAAAGACGCCGTCGCGCAGCATCATACGGGCATAACACTCGATCAGGGTCTCGACCAGGACGCGTGACGAGACCGCGCCTCGCGCGATGCGATCGTCGAGCGCGTCGATGCGAGTGCCCTCAAGGTACTCCATCACTAGCACCTCTCGGCGCGTGAGCTCGCCATACACCGAGGGGATCCGCAGGCGCGGCTCGTCGCTGAATCGCGCTTTCATGCGCGTGCACTGCGCGCCCTCTCGCACAAAGTCCATCTCTTCGCGCACATGGACGCCGAACTCCTCGAGCACGACGCGGAATCCCAGCACGTGATGATGCGGGAATCGGGCGTACACCCAATTGACAATGCGTTTGGCTACGCGCACGTCGCGCGCCACCAGCGCCTCGACTCCGGGTCGCAGGATCTTGACGACTACCTCGTGCCCGTTGAAGCGGGCGCGGTGCACCTGACCCAGCGAGCCCGCAGCGAGCGGCCTCGGGTCGAGGCCTTCCAAAATGGTATCGGGGTCCACTCCCCAGGCCGCGCTGAGCACCGCGCGGAGCTTGTGCCAGGCGACAGGGGGCACACGATCCGTGAGGGTGCCGAGCGCGCCAAGGTACGGTTCGGCGACGAGGTCGGCGCGCGTGGAGAAGATCTGCGCGAGTTTGACAAAGGTCGGGCCGAGTACGGCCAATTCATGCACAATGCGCATGGCGCGCACCGTGTGAAAGGCGTCACTGCGCGACACGGGGCCGCCCCACCGAAGCCATCGCTTGTGATCGCGGCGGAGGGATACGGCCAACGGTCCGAGGCGCACGAGAATGGCACCAAGTCGCAGCGCGTCGCGCAGTGTGTCCCGCAGCGTGTCAGGCAGCGTGTCCCGAAGCGAGGTGTGTAGCGCGTTGCGCACGCCGTGACGCGTCATGCTTTCCCGGTCTCCTCGGTGACCAGCCGTGCCGCCCCTGACGCCGCGATCAACGCATCGGCGTCGAGGTGCGCCAGATCGGCGCTCCGCTGCCAGAGCGCGTCAGCGAGCGCGCCGTCCAGCGCGTCGGCGCGTGGGGCGACGGGGGCGCGCTTCACCCAATACAGGCCTGAGCGTTGCGCGGGAATCGGGTCGGACGCCAACCACACCATCGTGTCGGCGCCCTGTGCCGGCGTGATGGACACGAGGTCCATGATGCGGCGGAGCAACCGTCCGCGACGTCCGTTCGCAACGGCAAACCGCGTCGACACCACCCCCGGATGCACGGCGTGGACCACAATACGCGCCGGCGACAGTCGCTGTGCGAGGCCGCGCGTGAACAGCACGTTGGCGAACTTGGAATTGGCATAGGCTCGCCAGCCGGAGTACCCCTTCGTCATCTGCAGATCATCAATGGCGAAGCGTGCCGCTCGATGTGCCCTGCTGGAGACGCAGATCACGCGTGCGGGATGTCCTTCGCTCGCCGCGGCGGCGAGTGGTGCCAGCAGCAACAGGGAGAGTGAGAAGTACGCGAGATGATTCAAGGCGAAGGTGCGTTCAAGCCCCTCGGCTGTGCACTCACGATCCAGAAACAGTGCCCCGGCGTTGTTGATCAGCACGTCGATGGTGGGAGCCTTGACGCAGAGCCGTTGCGCCAGCTCGCGTACAGCATCTTGCCGACTGAGGTCGGCGATCTCCCACTCGATGTCTCGCGCGCCGGTCTCGCTCATCAGGGTGCGCGCCGCCGCTGCCGTCTTGGCCTCGTTCCGTCCGATCATCACCACGCGATCGCCGGCGAGTGCGAACGCGCGAACGGCTTCACGGCCAATGCCGTCACTGGCGCCAGTCACCACAATGGTGCGGCGGCGGCGCGACTCGGGTGCGACAAGTCTATCGGTCACGGAAACACGGGGGCTGTGGCGAAGCGCAGGAATTCGGCGAGATGACGGCGCTGCCCATACCAAGGCGCGCCGCGCAGCCCACCGAAACATACGAAGGGCGCGAACCGGTGCGGTCGCGCCCCTCGTGTCTAACGTTTGACGAGCGAAATAGGTCCGCGTCTCGTCCGCGTGTCGTCCGTGCCTAGTCCGCGTCCCGTCCGCGTCCCGTCCCCGTCCCGTCCGTGTCAGATCAGTTAATTCGCAACGGCGTTGATGGCGATCGGGCCCAAGGTGCCGGCGGTCACGCTGGCCTGCTGGGCGCCGATGGTGGGACCAAGGGTCCACCGTACGGTGACTTCACCAAGCGCGTTGGTGACCGCGGACTGCGGCGAGATGCTGCCGCCCCCGGAAATCACCGACAGCGCGACCGTTTGGTTTGGGATGGGGACGTTCGACCCACCCGTGACCCGCAGCACAATCTGCACCGGCAATGCGGCGCTGTTTTTCGCGAACTGATTGTTGCCCTGCGCCACAATCAGGTCGCCTGGCAGAATCCCGAAGGCTTGCAGCGTAATCGGATCAACCCCGGGGGCGTTGCCCGCAACCGACTGGATCTGCGAGCCCGGGCCAAGGGTCCACTTGGCCTTGACCTCTCCATTGGCGTCGCTCATCGCGGTCGCTGGGTCGACGCTTCCGCCGCCCTGAGTCACATTGAAGCTGACGGGGACCTTCGCGACCGGTGTGCCATCGCTGGCAAGGACTCGGAGCACGACCGGCGTTGGCAGCAGGGTGCCGGCGGCCGCCTGCTGCAAGTTGCCCTGAACGATGGACAGCAGTGCTGCGGCTGGTGCCTCCACGGCCTTCGTACAGCCGGGGAAGGCGACGAGCGTTGGCACAATGGCCAACAGGGCAGCGATGAGGTAGCGGGGTGTGATAGTGCGCATAATGACGGGGGTCGGGGTCTCTCTCTCCGGATTCAAGTGTCGGACCCTGCCGTCGCCGAGTTTAGCGCGGACTTTGCGCCTGCGTGCTATTGGTACGCCCACAAGGGAGGCGAGGACGGTGGGCGGCGCCTAGATTGATCGGATTATGTCCGTCACTCCTCTTCACGCGGCCCGTCCGACACGCGCCGCCGGCCCCGCCAGCGAGGCGGTGGTCGTCGCTCGCTCGGTAGACGATCCCCCGGCGCGCAATCCCGGTGCGACGCTCGATCTGTCGCTGGTGCGAAGCCTGCGCGTCAATCGCAGCGCCGCCGAGCGTCGCGTCGCGTCTCTTGGCGGGCGACGCACGGTCAAGAAAGAGTATCAGGCGGCGTGGCTATTGCGGGCCATCAGCTGTATGGATCTGACGACGCTCGCCGGCGACGACACGCCGGGCAACGTGAAGCGGTTGTGCGCGAAGGCGCGACATCCGCTGCGCGACGATCTGGTCGAGGCGCTTGGCATCCGCGACGTGGCGTTAACCGTTGGCGCGGTGTGTGTCTATCACCGATTCGTCGAGACGGCGGTCGAGGCGCTGCGCGGCTCGGGCATTCCTGTGGCCGCCGTTTCGACGGGATTCCCGGCAGGCTTGTCGCCGTTCGACACGCGTATCGCGGAAATCAAGGCGTCGGTTGGCGCGGGCGCCGCCGAAATCGACGTGGTCATTACGCGCGCTCACGTCTTGACCGGAAACTGGGAGGCGCTGTACGACGAAGTGCGCGCCTTTCGGGAGGCGTGCGGCGAGGCGCATCTGAAAACGATTCTCGCGGTGGGTGAACTGGCGACGTTGTCGAACGTGGCGCGGGCCAGTATGGTCGCGATGATGGCCGGCTCCGACTTCATCAAGACCAGCACAGGAAAGGAATCGTCGAACGCCACGCTGCCGGTGGGACTGGTGATGGCGCGTATGATTCGCGAATTCGGCGAGCGCAGTGGCCATGAAGTGGGCTTCAAGCCTGCGGGTGGTATTCGCACCGCCAAGCAGTCTCTCGACTGGCTCGTCTTGATGAAGGAAGAGTTGGGTGATCGATGGTTGCGCGCGCCGCTCTTTCGCTTTGGCGCCAGCGGGTTGCTCACGGACGTCGAGCGTCAGTTGGAGCATTTCGTGACCGGTCGCTACGCTGCTGCCCATCGCATGCCCATGGTTTAACGCCGCCCACTCATGACTACTTCAGTGAAGTCTCCAACCACGGCGACCGCCGCGCCGGGTTCGGTGCGGGCGCTGTTCGATGCGATGAGCTACGGACCGGCACCCGAGGGAGACGCACCCGTGCGCCAGTGGCTCGACGCGCGCGGGCATCGTTTCGGGCACTACATCGGTGGACGGTTTACTGACCCCGTCAGCGATGAGTGGTTCGCCGTACACGATCCGTCAACTGGCCTTGAGATCGCACAGGCAGCGCAGGGCACTGCCGGCGATGTGCAGGCCGCTGTCGCCGCAGCGCGCGCCGCCTTGCCGGCGTGGCAAGCGCTCGATGGGCATGCGCGCGCGCGCTGGCTTTATGCGATTGCGCGCGGCATTCAAAAGCACGCGCGTCACTTTGCCGTGATCGAGGCGCTGGACAACGGCAAGCCGATTCGGGAAACGCGGGATATCGATATCCCGCTCGTCGCCAGGCACTTCTATCATCACGCCGGGTGGGCGCAGCTGCTGGAATCCGAGTTCGCCGGTTACCATGGGTATGGCGTGGTCGGTCAAGTCATTCCGTGGAATTTTCCGCTGTTGATGATGGCGTGGAAGGTTGCGCCAGCACTCGCGGCGGGGAACACGATTGTCATGAAGCCGGCGGAGTACACGCCGCTCACCGCGCTGCGCTTCGCGGAATTGGTGCACGACATTGGCCTGCCGCCGGGGGTCTTCAATCTGGTCACCGGTGATGGCGTCGCCGGCGCGGCCTTGGTCGCGCACGACGACGTCGACAAGATCGCCTTCACGGGCAGCACAGAAGTTGGCCGGGCCATTCGGGTGGCGACGGCCGGCACGGACAAGGGTCTTTCGCTCGAACTCGGCGGCAAGAGTCCGTTTGTGGTGTTCGAAGACGCGGACCTCGACGGCGTCGTGGAAGGAGTGGTCGACGCCATCTGGTTCAATCAAGGGCAAGTCTGCTGCGCCGGCTCCCGGTTGCTTGTGCAAGAAGGGGTGGCTGATCGACTGCTTGAAAAACTGCGCGCCCGCATGGAGCGACTGCGCGTGGGCGCGCCGCTCGACAAGTCGATTGACATGGGGGCGATCGTTTCACCGGTGCAGCTGGACCGTATCGTCTCGCTGGTCGCCCAGGGCGTGTCCGAAGGTGCCACCTGCTGGCAACCCTCGTGGGCGACTCCTGCGCGCGGCTCGTTCTATCCACCCACGGTGTTCACCGATGTCGCCCCCTCGGCGACTATCGCGCAGGTCGAGATCTTTGGGCCGGTGCTGGTGTCGATGACCTTTCGCACGCCGGAGGAAGCGGTCGCATTGGCGAATAACACGCCCTTTGGATTGGCGGCGAGCATCTGGAGCGAGAACATCAACCTCGCGCTCGACATCGCACCCAAGATCAAGGCTGGCGTGGTGTGGATCAACAGCACAAACCTGTTTGACGCGTCGGCCGGCTTTGGTGGATACAAAGAGTCGGGCTTTGGCCGGGAGGGAGGACGCGAAGGCATGTGGGAGTACGTGAAGGCATCGGTCCCACATCTTGCCGCGCCTGCTCCCGTGATAGCCGCACCGCCGGCCACCCGCGACGTGCCGACGACGGATAGTGCGCAGGGCGCGCCGGCACTCCCCCCTATCGATCGCACGCCAAAACTCTTCATCGGCGGCAAGCAGGCGCGCCCCGATTCCGGCTACACTCGGCAGGTGCGCAGCGCATCCGGTACCGTGGTGGGCGAAGTTGGCGAAGGCAACCGCAAGGATATTCGCAACGCCGTCGAAGCCGCTCATGCGGGGTCGGCATGGTCCAGGTTGTTTGGGCACCAGCGCGCGCAGATCCTGTACTACGTGGCGGAGAATCTCGACGCGCGGCGGCAGTTGTTTGCCGACCGCATCGCGCAGATGACGGGCGAGTCGATCGCCGATGCGATGCGTGAAGTCGAGGCCTCAGTTTCACGACTGTTCACCTACGCAGCGTGGGCCGACAAGCACGACGGCGCGGTACATGATGTTCCGCTGCGCGGCGTGTCGTTGGCCATGCACGAGCCCATCGGCGTGGTGGGTGTGGCGTGTCCTGATCCGTACCCGTTGCTGGGATTGGTGTCGCTCGTTGCCCCCCTGCTGGCGACCGGTAACCGTGTCGTGGCGATCCCGTCAGAACGTTATCCGCTCGCTGCCAGCGAGCTGTACAGCGTGTTCGAGACATCAGACGTGCCCGCAGGCGCGGTGAATCTTGTCACGGGCGATCGCGACGCATTAGCCAAGGTGCTGGCGGAGCATGATGATGTCGATGCGGTGTGGTTTGTTGGGTCGCACCACGGCGCCACCGCAGTGGAAAAAGCATCCGCGGCCAACGTGAAACGCACGTGGACGGAGTGGGTCGGTCGCGAGTGGCTGGATCCGCGCGTCGGCGAAGGACGCGCGTTTCTCCGGAAGGCCGTGCAGGTCAAGAACATTTGGATTCCATACGGCGAATAGTCGCCGTCTCAATGCCCACATATTCTCCAACACGATGATCAACCTCCCCGCCTCACCCGAGGCGTTTCGCGACGCAGCGTGGGATGACGTATTGCCATACTACAACCAGCTTGCCGAGGTTCCGCTTGCCCATAACGACGCGGTCATCGAGGATTGGCTTGCCGTGTGGTCCACACTCGACACGCTGGTGAGCGAAGCGGGTACGCTCGCCATGATTGCGTATACAGGCAACACGGCCGATACGGCCGCCGAGAAAGCGTACTTACGCTTCTCGATGGAGATATTCCCGCAGCTGGAGGAACAGCAAGTTCGACTGGCGCGGCGACTGCTCGACTTGGGATGGTCACGTCCCGATCTCGAGACGATGCTGCGCCGGTTCCGCACCGACATCGAGATCTTCCGCGAGGCGAATGTCGAGCGCTTTGCACAAATCGAGGAGATCTCCGCCGCATACCAAAAGGTGACCGGCGGATTAAGCGTGGAATGGGACGGCGAGCAGAAAACGATCCCGCAGCTCCAACCGTTTCTCAAGTCGGCCAATCGCGACGAACGCGAACGGGCGTTCCGCGCGGGCGCCGCCGCCTATTTGGCGCAGCGCGATGTACTGGCCGATCAATTCGACGCGATGTACGCCCTGCGTGTCGCGGCGGCGCACGAGGCGGGCTTTGCAGACTACCAGCAATTCTGTTTCGCGTCCAAGCACCGTTTTGACTACACGCCGCGCGACTGTGCGCAGTTTCATGAGGCAGTGATCGCGACCGTGACGCCGGCGGTCGAACGCCTCATGCAGTATCGTCGGCAATCGCTGAATGTAGACACGGTGCGGCCATGGGATGTGACCGTTGATCTGGACATCAGCGAGCCGCTGCAACCGTTTGCCGATACGGCAACGTTCGTCAGCAAGGCGCAGCGCATCTTTGACCGGGTCGATCCGGAGCTCGGCAATCGGTTTCGCATCATGTCCGACGAAAAACTGCTGGATCTTGAAAGTCGACCGGGAAAGGCGCCCGGCGGATACTGCACGGATCTGTCGTTCCGCGGTCGCCCGTTCATCTTCATGAATGCCGTTGGCGTTCCCGATGACGTGAACACCTTGGTGCACGAAGCCGGTCACTGCTTTCATGATTTTTCGACACACGCCTTGCCGTTCACGTGGCAACGTCGCACTGGACATGAAGCGGCCGAGTTGGCATCGATGAGCATGGAGTTGTTGGCCATGCCGTACCTCGTCACGCCCGACGGCTACTACACGCCGGAACAGGCACGGGTGGCGTGGCTGGAGCACCTTGAGGATGTGTTGGGCAGTTTGGTGCACATCGCGAGTGTGGATGCGTTTCAAGCATGGATCTACACCAACCCCGCCGGCGCAGACCGAGACGCGCGCGACGCGCAGTGGTTGGCCATTCGTTCGCGCTTTGAAGCCGGTGTGCATTGGTCGGGGCTTGAGCGGGAACGCGTGTCGCGGTGGTATCGGCAGCTGCACATTTTCGAGTTGCCGTTCTACTACATCGAATACGGGATTGCGCAGATGGGTGCGCTTCAGGTGTTTCGCAACGCCGTTCACGATGGCAAGGAAGCGGTGGCAGCGTACAAGCGCTTTCTCGCGCTCGGTGGCACGAGGTCACTGCCGGAACTCTACAAAGCGGCGGGAGTCAAGCTGATCTTTGATGCCGAGTCGATGAAGGAGTTGGTGGAGTTCGTGGAGGAACGCATTGAGGCGCTGCGCGACGGCGCTGATGCGCCGTTCCATGGAGTATTGGCCTAAGTCGTCGTGCGATGCTGGCGCCCGCAGGGGTGAAACAAACGCGGGGCAGATCAGCGTGATCTGCCCCGCGTTTTGTGTATCACCGACTGGCTACTTCTTCTTGTTCTTTTCGTCGGTCAAGAGCTTGTAGAAGGACCATGCCGTCAGCCCGAGCACAAAGGTCCAACTGCCTGCCATGAAGAGAATCGCGCCGGTCGACATCACATGCCTCCGTGGTTCTGGGTCACTTCGGCGAAACCCTTGCGGTCATCGTACTTGTTCTTCTTCCACGCAATGCGGATGATAACGAGGAACACCACGACAAACAGCACCAAGATTCCGCGCGAGAGCATGATGAACGGCATATCCACGTCGGTGACCGGAGACGCACTGCCGGCAGACCGCTGATTCAACAAGATCGGGATTGCCTCGTCCTTACCCCACCACGTGAGAATGATGAAGAGGTAGAGCGGCGTGATGTACGTCATGACGAACTTGAAGATCTTCGGAATCTGGATGTCGGCGCCCATGTGGATGGATTTCCAGGCCTCATCCGGCTTCATGATCCACATGAAAATGACCGCTTCCAGCACCGCGACCAGGACGAGGCCGAAGGTGCCGACCCAGTAATCCCACTCGTCCAAAAACCCGTGGCCCAGCCAGCGCACATGCATGAGGCCGATGACAAAGCAGAGTCCGCCCAATACCCACGCCACGCTTTCACGTTTGAATCCAAATTCCTCGCGAAAGAACGCGGTGACCGGTGTGAGCATGGCAACTGATGAGGTAATACCGGCAAAGAAGAGCAAGCCAAACCACATCACGCCGAGCAGGTTACCGATGGGGAGCGTTTTGTCGATTTGTTGGAACACCACCGGCATCGTGGCAAACCCGAGATCGAAGGAGCCACCTTGCGCGATTTGCATGGCGCCCGCAACGCCAAAAAACACCACGGCAGCGGGGATCGCGATCGAACCGCCGAGGACCACTTCCGCGGTCTCGTTCGTGGCAGCCGTGGCGATACCATTGAGTGCGATGTCGTCTTTGGTGGTCAGGTAGGACGCGTAGGCTTGCAACGACCCCATGCCGACCGACAGCGTGAAGAAGATCTGACCGGCGGCGGCGAGCCAGATACCAGGCTGGTTAAGCCGAGAGAGATCGGGCTTGTAGATGAACTCGAGGCCCTGCGA
>JANOPS010000248.1:0-3968 GCA_031421995.1 Gemmatimonadaceae bacterium | reverse complement strand
CAAAAACGCCCGGTCGGGCGTAGCAACGATGGATGCCGGCGTGGCAGCGATCGCGGTGGCGGTGAACACGACCGGCGTGAGCCCGAAGACCTGCGCCGTCACGCGAAGCGCGCCGGCCACCGTGCCGAGGGTCCAGGTTGCGGTTGCGACGCCTGCGCTGTTGGAGGTCGAGACGCTGGGAGAGACGGACCCGCTGCCCGCGGAGGCGTCCCAATCCACACGCGCGCCTGAGACGAGCTTGCCAGCGGCATCGGTGACGACGACGCTGAGCGGAACGCTTAAGGCCGTTCCAACCACACCGGTTTGGGCATTGCCGACATTCAGGCGGATGGCCGTCGGTGCGATCGTTGGATCGGTTGGGCTCGGTTTATTTCGGCAAGCCGAAACGCCAAGGGAAAGCGTGGACGCCGCCAGGATCCAGCTAAGGCGATGCGAGAGCAGCAGAACGCGTGCGGCCGCAAAACGAGCGAGAGCCATGCAGATCACCCAACCATCGAGAAAGAACGGAATCGCATCGGGGCGGACCGGCCACCGAGCGAGGACATCGCGGACACCGCGTGAATGATACTCCCTTCAAACCGGACCCCCACCCCGCAGTTCCGCGCTCGACGCGTCGGCGGGGTAGATTTCATCATGTACGACGCAGCAGCCACCAGCGGCGTCTCAAGGTACAGAGCGCGCAGGTCCCGCGCCTCGCTCCTGGCCCTTGGACTGATGACCCTCGGCAGCCTTGCCTGTTCCGAACGCAGCCGCTCTCTTCGCGCCGCGTCCGAGGCGTGGTGGCGCGCCGGACAGCCGGACGAGCCGCCTCAAATGCTGAACACGTCACTGCCCTTCGAGTATCCCGTGGCCCAGTATCTTCGTCGGGTGCAGGGCAATGTGACGCTGCGGCTGTTTGTCGACACGACCGGCACCGTGGTGACCGACAGCACGCGACTTGAACGGTCGTCAGGCATTCCCGCCTTCGACTCCTCGGCCTTGGCGGGCGCGGCACGGCTTCGCTTCCGGGCCGCCCGCCTTCGCGGCACTGCGATTGCGGTTGCGATGCTCTTTCCCGTGCACTTTCGTCACCCCGAAGTCCCCGCCGTTCCCAGCGACACGCCCGTGCCTGCTGTACCCCGTTAGCGTCGACACTCCCCCCGTTTGGAATTATCCATGGCCACCGTCATCTCCGCCGACCGATTATCAGCGATCGTTTCCACGCTTGAACAACAACAGGAACAACAGCCGCGTCATCGACGCCCCTATGCCTCGGTGCTGGAGACGATAGGCTGGACGCCGATGATTCGCCTGTCGCGCGTGGCTAAGGGGATCCGCACGCCGTTATACGGCAAGGCGGATTTTTTTAATCCCGGCGGCAGTGTGAAGGATCGGATCGGGATGCCGATGATCGAGGCCCATGAGAAGGCCGGGACGCTCAAGCCGGGCGGCATCATTGTTGAGGCAACGAGTGGCAACACCGGCGTTGGCCTGGCCATTGCGGCTGCGCTCAAGGGATACAAGTGCATCTTCACGATGCCTGACAAGATGTCGCAAGAAAAGGTGCGACTGCTGAAAGCGTTCGGCGCCGAAGTGATTATCACGCCAACCGCCGTGCCGCCGGATCATCCGCAGAACTATGTGCAGATGGCGAAGCGCATTGTGCGGGAGACGCCGGGCGCGGTGTTGGCGGGGCAGTTTGAGAATCCGGCCAACCCCGCGGCGCACGAAGCCACGACGGGTCCGGAGTTGTGGGAGCAGACGGAGGGGCGCATCACGCACTTTGTGGCGTCGGCCGGCACGGGTGGCACGATCTCGGGTGTGGCGCGCTATCTCAAGTCGAAGAACCCCAATATCAAGATCATTGCCGCCGACCCGCAGGGATCGGTGCTGGCCGAGTTGTGGCGCACGAAGGGGGAGGGCCATCCTACCGGCGCGCCGTACAAGGTGGAGGGCGTGGGACAGGACTGCGTGCCGCTGACGCTCGACATGAGTGTGATCGACGAGTTCATCACGGTGGGCGACAAGGAAGCGTTCGCCATGGCGCGAAAGCTGACGCGCGAAGAGGGGATCTTTGTGGGTGGCTCGGCGGGCATGATTGCGCACGCTGCGCTGACGGTGGCGCGCCGACTGGATGATCCGGACGCGTACGTGGTGACGTTCTTGTGCGACACCGGTGAGCGCTACTTGAGCAAAGTGTTCAACGACGAATGGATGCGCGAAAATCAGATGCTGGATGTGGAGGCGACGAGCATCGAAGCGGTGCTGGGCCACAAGGACGGCAGCGCGCCGGCCATCGTGAGCGTGGCGCCGGGTGCGTCGGTGCGGCAGGCGATTCGTTTGATGGCGTTGCACAATGTGTCGCAAGCGCCGGTGATGGATGGCGCGGTGTGCATAGGCAGCGTGGCCGAGTCGCAGCTCACGTCGCGGTCATTGGCTGAGCCAAAGGTGCTGGATCAGACGGTGAGTGATGTGATGGATCAGCCGTTCCCGACCGTGGAGCACGATCAAGCGGTGGAGAGCGTGGCCAAGTTGTTGTCGAAGAGCAACCGCGCGGTGCTGATGAAAAAGGATGGGGTGGTGCAGGGGATTGTGACGCGGTTTGACGTGCTGGAGTATTTGATGAAGCGGTAGGGGGCGGTAGCGGGGCGACGAAACCGTGCGCTGACGCATGCCGTAGAGGGCGCATGGAAACGTTCTTCGACGAACTGCACGCGAAGGCGCGACGCATTGGGCCATTGTACCGCTTGGCCATCGTGTCGCGCCTGTTGCTAGCGCTGGCGTTTTTTCCTACGGGGATGGTGAAGCTGCTGGGCCATCCCTTTACGTCGCTGGGCACCGACACGGCGGTCGGGGCGTTTTTCGAGGCGATGTATCAATCGGGCTACTACTGGAATTTCATTGGGGCGGGGCAGATGGTTGGAGCGGTGCTCTTGTTGATACCGGCGACCGTTACCCTGGGTGCGGTGGTGTTTTTTCCGATCATGCTGAACATCACGGTGCTCACGTGGTCCGTCGGGTTCGCGGGTACGATCTACATCACTCCGCTCATGTTGTTGGCCAATGTGTTCTTGCTGTGCTGGGACTATGATCGGCTGCGCGCGATTCTGTTTGCGTCGGCGCATCGACCAGAGCGATTCGGTGCGTTCCCGCTGCCGCGAATTGAACGTGCGGGCTACGCGCTGGGTGGAGTCGCCGCGATGATTGGCTTACTGGGTACGCGCGGCCTTGCTTCAGGGCGACTGATGCTGCCGATGCTGGGCGTGTGTGCGCTCGCCGCGATGCTCGTGTTGGTGGGGTGGGTGCAAGCGGCACGGGCGGAGTCGACCGTTGCCACGGCGCCACGTTAGATCGCAAACGGCAGCAGGGCGTCAGGGCACCACCACAATCCCCGCGGCGCCCCCAAACTCATCGTCCACGCGCACCAGTCCTCGCGGCGCACGCCAACTCCCGCCGTTTACCCGCAGGGCTACTCGATGCGTGCCGCTGGCAAGCACGATGCGCGCCACGAACTGCTCACCCTCGCGCACGGCACGAACAGGTGTCCATTCGCTGGCACTGCTGGCGATCTCCACGACCGCATCGGCCGCGGCACCAATGCGTACTACGAGCTCCGCGCCGCCCACGCGCGGTTCAAGCGTTGCCTCGGCGTCGCGTACGACACGCATCTCGGTGAGTGATTGCGAACGCGAAGACGGGAGCGACGCGACGCGACGACGCTGCCATCTCGCGACCAGCGCTGCGTAATCGGCCTGCGGCACACCACGCAACGGGTCGGCTAACTGTCGACCGCCGAGCGCAATGAGTTGTAGCGATGGGCGCAGTTGCCAGGTAGCCGTGCCGGACAATCCAATCGCGGTGCCGCGAGTCGCACCCGTGCCGCCGCGCGCGGAGCCGCTGGCTGTCAGTTGCACACGCGCCACGCGCCACGCGACGTCTATGCGCGCATCGCGCAGTGCGTACGACGGTGCGGCGCGAGTCAGTGTAAA
>JANOPS010000247.1:0-4042 GCA_031421995.1 Gemmatimonadaceae bacterium | reverse complement strand
AACAGGCGCGAGTATGCCACGATCGAGCAACTGCTGGTGCTGGCCAATATCGAGGGCATGAACGCCGAACTCATTCACATGGGGCTGCCACAGGGGAAGCGCCTCACGCGCCTCAACGACATTGCTATCCGCCAGATGCGTGTGCTGACGTCCCCGTCTGCCACAAACAAACTCAAAGGATCATAGTTTGCTCGACACCGACACCAAACGCCGCATCGATACCGCCCGCGATATTCTCTCCCCGATGGTCGCGGCCTGCCTACGCGTTGCCAGTCGACGCTTGGGGCATCCCGTGCTCACTGCGTAGGGCGTGCTGCTCTGGATCGACGCGCAAGTGTCCCCCGCGGTCGGCACCAGAGGCCTTTCGACGCCCCGCGCCGGAGCACGCCGTTCTCCCTAGTTGCCCATCAGATTTCTGCCCTGCTCGACCGTGACTACACGAACTCCCGTCGATCGGATATAGCTCACAATCTCTTGAAACCTCAGCGGCGTCAGCGTGAGATTGTCGCCACCAAACGGCAGCACATCATGCAGGCACATGATGTACCATTGCTTGTTGGCCTTCGCCGCATCCACGCGCGCGCGCACCGAAGCAAGTGTGGTTGACGTCCCCAGACAGTCGCTAAAAAGGTCGAAAGGGTCGCTGGTCGGCACGTTCAACTGCCCACCACGCACGCCACGCGCTGATGTGTAGCCGGACTCCCGCACGAGTTGTTTCACCGTCGCGTTGACGGCCCCGAACGGATACGCAAACGCGTTCACGGGGGCGCCGGTCAAGAAGTAGAGATAGGCGCGCGACGCTTCCAATTCTGTACGCGCCGCCGCCACCGACAACGACGTGAGATCGGGGTGCGACAGCGTGTGCCCCGCGATCTCATGGCCACGCCTCGCGATATCGAGTGTTCGTGCAGGAGTGAGGAACAACGCAAAACCCTGTTCGATGAAGTTCGTCGTGAGGTAAAACGTCGCTTTGAAGCCCGCCGTCTCCAACACTGGCAGCGCGTTGAGATAGGCCGCCTCCCACGAATCGTCAAACGAGAACGTCACCATCCCCTCCGCAAAGCCGCCCGGCGGCGGCGTCACGGCCGTCACCGAAATCGCGATCGTGCGCGACACGCTGCCGCCGGGACCCACGCAGGTCAACGTGTAGGCACTGTTTGACGTGGGCGCAACGAAATCGAGACCGGACGATGTACGCGTGCCGGCCCACGCGCCGGAGGCGGTACAACTCGACGCGTTCGTCGACGTCCACGTGAGCGTCGCGATGTCACCAGCGGTGATCGTCGACGCGCTGGTGCCCAATGCTAACGTCGGTGCAGCCGGTCGTTGAAACTCACCCTGCACAAACACCGCATCATCGATGGTGAGCGTGCCTGCCATCCGGAGCAGGTTGAACACCGATGCCTTTCGCTGCGCGGCAGGGACCGTAAGGCTGGTCTCGTACTGCCTCCACGCCCCATTTGACGAGGGCAGCTCGGCCAGCCCGACGTACGACAGCACGCCACTCTCGTTCGTGTACTCCACCGTCACCGCAGACGGCGCCGTGGACCTGTACCACACACTGTAGCTGTACAGTGCGCCCGCCGAGACGGCCACCGAGGTCGGCTGCCACCGGGCATCACCGGTTGAGTTGGCGGTAAGTGACACGGACGCGCCGTTGCCGCTCCGCCCCGCCTCCGGATACGAGAACGTTGGAATGGGCGTGCCGTACGTCATGCGTGACCAACCGGGCGTCACGGTGCGCATGCGCCCGAGATCGAACGTGGCGTTCTGCAGCAGGTTCGTGGCTCCATCCGCGCGGCTCGTCGTACTCACGCCCGCGGAGGCGGGAAGCGCCTGTGGCGCGGACGGCGCGATTGTGTCGCGGCCGCCACACGCCGTGAACGTGAGGCTCGACAGCGCGGCAAAGACGTTCTGGGCAGAGAGGCGGTGGCGCACAGCGATACAGCGTCTATAGAACGGTGAAGTGTTGGCGAAGGGAAGGTAGCACGTCCGCGGCGCGACCCGAGGGGCGCGACGTTCCGCGTCGTGAACCTGAAGGACGTCAATAAACGTGCCGCACTCATTGAGTGTGTGCGCCACCCCAGCGTACTAATCTGCACCGGATTCCTGCGCTCGGCCCGCCCAACGGGTATTCTTTGCATGCCCGTTCCGAAGCACGGCCCGTCCGGCTCCGTCCTGACGTCGCGCCTACTCGACAGGAGCTCTACCATGTGCCGCCACGTTGTCCGCAGGTTCTTCGCGCCCGCACACAAGCACTTGATGCTTTGCGCGCTTTTCGCCGTCGCGTGTGCCCCCCTTCACGCACAGACCGCGGCGCCACAGCGGCCCAACGTGATCGTGATCATGACCGACGACCTCGGCTATAGCGATCTCTCCAGCTACGGTGGTAAAGACCTCAAGACCCCCAACATTGATGGCCTGGCGCGAGCCGGCGTGCGCTTCACGCAGTTCTATGCGAACGCCACCATGTGCACGCCCACCCGCGCGGGGTTTATGACGGGTCGATATCAGCAGCGCTATGGCGCCGCCGTCGAACAAGCGTTGGCCGGAGTGAGCAGCAGTTCGGCGGAACGTGGGCTCGTCGCAACGGGACGCTCGCTGCCGCAGTTGCTGAAGAACAACGGCTACGCCACCGCGTTGATCGGCAAATGGCATCTGGGATACCAACCGCACTTCAGCCCTATCGCGCATGGCTTTGAGTTGTTCTTTGGCATCAAGAGCGGCTACGTCGACTACTACCAGCACACCGACGGCGCCGGACGTCCCGACCTGTTCGAGAACGAGTCGCCCACGACGGCGACCGGATACATGACCGACCTCATTACCAACCGTGCGGTGTCGTTCATCGCCAGCCACACGACAACACCGTTCTTTCTCGATGTTGCCTACACCGGCCCGCACTGGCCGTATCAGCGTCCTGATCAACCGTCCGTCGCGCGCGGCAATGCGCGTCACCTGATGCCGCACGATTCGGCGACCAGCACGCGCGCCGACTACGTGACGATGGTGGAGCGCGTCGATACAGGTGTTGGCGACATACTGCAGGAACTCAAGAAACGCGGACTGGAACGCAACACGCTGGTCATTTTCACCAACGACAACGGTGGCGAGTGGCTGTCAAACAATGCGCCGTTTTTCCACGGCAAGTGGACGCTGTGGGAAGGTGGACTGCGTGTGCCAACCATCATGCGTTGGCCGGGTGAGATTCCCGCCGGCAAAGCCTCAGCGCAGGTGGCCATCACGATGGACCTTACCGCGTCGATTTTGGCGGCCACCAATACGACCATTCCCGAGAAGACCGCGTTAGAGGGGATCAACCTTCTGCCGCTGCTCAAGACCTCGCAAGCGCCGGTTGAGCGGACGCTCTTCTGGCGCACCGACGCCGGCAGTCGGGTGCAGGCCGCCGTGCGCAAGGGGCACTGGAAACTGCTGGTCGACGGCACACACACCATGCTTTTTGACCTCCGCACAGACCTGATGGAGCGCAACAACGTGGCAGCGAAGCAGCCGACCATCGCCCGTGAACTGTTTTTGTCACTCGGCGGATGGCAACGCAGCGTTGACGCCGATGCTCGCGCGCTGGCGGCCACGCCACGCAACTGACGCTCTATCCACGGCACTCCGTGCATCCCCAGTGATTGGTCCTCCCATGAGACAGATTCCTCCGCTCTTTCGTGTCGTGCACACGCTGACGGCGACGGCCCTGCTCGTGCTCGGCATCGCCACGCCCCGCACCGTGCGGGCGCAAACCAGCACGCTGATCAAGAACGCCGTGATCATTGACGGGCGCGGCACCGCCGCACAGCGCGGAGATGTTCGCGTCCGCGGCAGTCGTATCGTCGCCGTGGGCGCGCTCACCCCCACGCGCACCGATCGCGTGATCGACGCAGGCGGTTTGGCGCTTGCGCCCGGATTCATTGACACCCACAGTCATCATGATCGCGGATTGTTCGACGAACGCACGGCGTTGGCCATGGTAAGCCAAGGGATCACGACTATTGTGGTCGGGCAAGACGGCGGCGGCATCGGGCTGGGTGCG
>JANOPS010000246.1:0-15756 GCA_031421995.1 Gemmatimonadaceae bacterium | reverse complement strand
CGTGCGAGATCCACCACCAACGCCGTCACCGCAAAGACTTGGTCGGCGTCAAGCCGAAGCGTGCGTGATTCGGCGCGCCCTGCGTCGGGGAGGGCGCGTACCGTCAGCATGGTTTCCGTCGGCACGCCGCACAGCCGAAAGGCACCAGATGAGTCCGTGCGCGTCTCCAATCGATGTCGCCGCTGTTCGATGGTGCCTGTGGGGCCGCTGCGAATGCCCGTTTCGATCCATTCACCAACCACGCGCACACCGGCGCGCACCGCGTCGGGCCCGCTGAAGGCTACGGTTCCCTGTACCGCCCCCTTGGCGCGTGACGCGTCCGCCAGCGATGTCCCGCAGATCATCCGCGCCAGCTGCGACGCCGTCGGCACACGAAGGGTCAGGGGCTCCATGCCTTCGGCAAGCACCCTTCGGAATCGACTCGACGCGCGCACCGAATCCAGTGACAGGGTGTTCACGGCCACATCGTACTCGCCTGGCAGTACGTCAGCCAAAACAAATCGTCCCGCGTCGTCAGTCGTCGCGGTGCGGCCAGCACCCACCAGGGCCACGCGGGCACCCGGCATGGTCCGCGACGTCACCGAGTCGCGAATCGTCCCCACCACTTGCAACAGCGCCCGCGTGAAGAGCGTATCCATGCCTCGCCGAGCCACGAGTAGCTGCCCACCGGTGGCGGCAACCTCAGCGACGCGCACGGCCGTCCGCCGAGCATCCGTTTCGAGTTGCGGCAGACGGATCTCCCACGCAGAGATGACCGCAGCGCCATCGCGCAAACGAGCAAACTGCATGTGCCCGCCGGCAGTATTCGGTGTCGCACCGGGAAACCCCGGCACATTGCGATACGCGTACTCCATACGCGTGAGCTGTGCGGAAGCGCGGTCGATCCACAGCGTCCCGTGAATGTCGGCGATCTTCGCTCGCGCGGCGTTCGGTTCGAACGCGACGCCCACCAAACGCGGGTCGGCTGAGCGTGTGGATCGCACGCAGTGATCGCGAAGAAAATTCGGCGACGTCAACACATCAAGGCCTGGCGCATTGAAGGTCATCGATCCGTCGATGCCTGTGACTACATACCTTCCGGCGCGTAGACTGTCTTCTGGCAGCGACTTCCATGGCGCCGTCACGACGCCCGTGTGTACCGATGCCGACTGCGACACGATACGACGTCCCGTGTTATCAAGCAGCCGAGTGAAGGACAACGTACTGGCAGTCAACCCCAATGAGCGTGACGCTAAACTGGCCGAGAGCACCGAGGTCATCGCCTGATCCCAGATGGCAAGCGCCTCGCCTGAGGCATCCGCCGACTGAACAGCGCAGGTGGTTCGTGCATCGACCCGCACGGCCGCAAGGGAAACGCGCGTGGCGAAGACAATCCGTCGCGTCTCGACTTGCTCCCGCGCGAGATCGAAGGCGTCGGAGACCGTCGGCGTGTATCCCAGCGCGCGAGCACGCAACACAAATTGCCCGGCGTTGTTTGCCTTGAGCACGTACTCGCCGCGAGCACTACTCAACACGCTCGCGTGCGTTCTCTCTTTCTCGTCAATCAGACTCACAACGGCGCCTGCCAGCGGTCCACCGACTGCATCAACCGTCGTGCCACGCACCATCTGCGCCGAGAGTTTCGGCACCGCAAGCAACGTAAGGAAGGCGATCCGCGTGCAGGCCTTGGCCATCAGACAAGACTCATGAATCAGCTCGGACATACGCGGAAGCCGCGGTCGGCAATAGCACCGCATACAAGGCGTCGTGCGCCGGCGTGGCCACGCCATGCGCCCGCCCTAACCGCACCACCGCACCAGTCTGCAACTCAAATTCCGACGCTCGGCCCGCCATCAGATCGCGCTGCATCGACGCCATGCTCTCTGCCGGCAAACCGTCATAGCGCTTCCACGTACGAACCACAGCCTCTTCTGGCAGCACGACACCAACCGCCGCCGCCACGCGCTGCACTTCGCGCACACACGCCTCCAGGAGCGCGCGCGTTTGTGGAATGCCACGCATCACGCCAATCGGCACACGCGTTGCGGCGCCTACCGTGCCGAATGGATCAATGAACAGGAATTTTTCCCAGACCGCGAGCGCCATATCCTCAGGCATCACGGCATGCATCCCTGCGGCCTTCATTGCTGCCGCGAACGGTGCGATCTGTGCGCGTGCTGGCGCCGCGAGCGGCATCGCACGGCGCGGCCCAAACTCGATCATCGGCGTGACCGCCGTGTGCAGAATGTGCCCGGGCGCAGCTTGTTCGGTGATCACGCGCGCCAGCCCTTCCATGACGTGATCCTCGCCAAGCACGTGCGCCAACGTGTCACTCGACTCCACACCGTTCTGCAAAGGAATAACTGCCGTCGACGACCCGATCAGCGGTCGCAGCGTTGGAGCGATGTTCGCAACTTGCGTGGACTTCACGCACACCAGCACGACGTCCACCACGCCGATAGTAGCGGGATCGTCGGTTGCGATCACGTGCGGCAACGCGAGATCGCCATCAACGCTGTCAATGCGCAAACCGGTGGTGCGCAGCGCCGCCAACGTCGCCCCACGCGCCACAAATGACACGCGAAAGCCGGCCTGCTGCAAACGGCCGCCAAGGATCCCGCCAAGTGCACCGGCACCGATGATTGCGAGGGAAAGCACGAGAGTCGGGAAGAGGGAGGCGAGAGTGGTTGGTAGGGAGTGCTGAACTGCAGTATTGAGTACTCCCTACTCGTTCAGCCTCATCACGCCGTCCCGCCGCTCACCCGCCAACAGTCCCGTCTCCGTGTACAGCATCAGCTTGTCGCGCGTGTCCATGATGTCCAAGTTGCGCATCGTGAGTTGGCCAATGCGATCGAGGGGCGTGAAAAACGCTTCGCCGCGTTCCATCGTGAGACGTTCTGGCTTGTACGTGAGGTTGGGACTCGACGTGTCCATGATCGTGTAGTCGTTGCCGCGGCGCAGTTCGATCGTGACGTCACCCGTGATCGCACGCGCCACCCAGCGTTGCGCGGAGTCGCGGAGCATCAGCGATTGCGAGTCCAGCCAGCGCCCCTGATACAGCAACCGTCCCAGCTTGCGACCGTTCGCACGATATTGCTCGATCGTGTCTTCGTTGTGAATGCCGGTCACCAGTCGCTCATAGGCGATGTAGAGCAGCGCCAGCCCCGGCGCTTCGTAAATGCCGCGACTCTTTGCTTCAATGATGCGATTCTCGACCTGATCGGACATCCCAAGTCCGTGGCGCCCGCCGATCGCGTTCGCCTCCGTGAACAGATCGAGCGCTGTGGCGTACGTGTGGCCGTTCAGCGCGACGGGCATACCCTGTTCAAATCGGATCGTGACCGTCTCACGCGCTACGGGCACGTCGTCGCGCCAGAACGCGACGCCCATGATCGGCTGCACGATGTGCATGCCCTTGTGCAGAAACTCGAGGTCCTTCGCTTCGTGCGTCGCGCCGAGAATGTTGGAGTCGGTCGAGTACGCCTTCTCGACGCTCATTTTGTAATCGAAGCCAGCCTTGATCAGATATTCCGACATCTCGGTGCGCCCGCCGAGTTCATCGATGAACTGCTGATCCAACCACGGCTTGTAGACGCGGAGATTGGGATTGGTCAGCAACCCATAGCGATAAAACCGCTCGATATCGTTGCCCTTGAACGTGCTCCCATCGCCCCAGATATCCACCCCATCTTCGCGCATCGCGGCGACCAGCATCGTGCCCGTGATCGCGCGGCCGAGTGGCGTGGTATTGAAGTACGTCTGTCCAGCGGTCGAGATATGAAAGGCGCCGCACTGTAGCGCGGCCAACCCTTCCGCCACCAGCTGCGCGCGACATTCGATCAGGCGCGCCTTCTCCGCGCCGTACGCCATCGCCTTGCGCGGAATCTCGTCGTAGTCGGTTTCGTCCGGCTGACCGAGGTTGGCGGTGTAGGCGTACGGCACCGCGCCCTTGGCGCGCATCCAATGGAGCGCGGCGCTGGTATCAAGGCCGCCGGAGAACGCGATGCCGACGTTTTCGCCGACCGGGAGATTCTGGAGGATGTTAGGCATCGTCCAAAGCTACAGCAGGCCCAACGCGGGACGCAAAGGCGGCTCCCTACTTCCCCTCAAACCGCTTCACGAGGCGCACCGCCAGCGCGCGGACCATGTCGCTTTGATCACTGCTCTGCTCCTCGGCGCGAACCGTGATCACGTAGCGATAGCGCGTAATCGCGGTCACCCAGAAGTCCTTGCTGTCCTTGTTGAGTTCTTCCGATGCCCACGTGTCCGGGGGGCCCAGCGAGAACGTCCCCATGCGATGATGCGCGTCTTCTTGCTTGATGGTCATCATCATGGGCATCGCAAACATCGCGTAGGCGCCTTCGGTGCCGCCAAAATCCACCAGCTTCACGTGGAGCGTAGGTGCCTTCCCGTTGGCATCGGCGGGCCCCACGTACTTCTGCTCCGCCTCAGTCATCGAAAGCGCGCCCACGGTCTGACTCGACCCGCCGGGCTCTTCCGCTTTCTTGTATCCGCTGGGTGCATCGGGCAATAAGGCCTGAAGCTCGGTGTACGTCATCGCGACCGTATCGCCGCGGGCGCGCCGCTCGGCCTGAAACTTCGCGGCATCGGTGGCCGCACTGCCCATCTTGGAGCCCGCTTTCGCAAGCTGGCCGATGGCATCCAACGCACTGGCCGCGGCCTGCGGCAGTCCCTCCTCTGGCGGCGGCACTTTGGGCTTGTCAGCGCACGCCAAGAGGGCGATCGCGAAGACGCACACGGCAGCCGGAACGGCTGACGGTCCTACACAGGTACGCAGACGAAAGGAGGGCATGGTGCGAGCCTCGGCGAGGGAACTGGCAGCGAGCGACGGTGAATTCTATCGTAGAGCGACTCGACACGACACCGAGGAGTGCGGCGCATTACAATTCGACAGCGGAATACTGCGCTCATCACGACTCCGCGTCACACCACACATCCGTCATGATTCAGTACCAGCAACTGCTTCGTCTTGTGCTCACCGAGGGCACCTTCAAGCCCGACCGCACCGGCACCGGCACCTATGCCGTGTTCGGCGCGCAAGCGCGGTATCGGTTGGCCGACGGGTTTCCGCTGGTGACGACCAAGAAGGTACATCTCAAGTCGATCATCCACGAGTTGCTGTGGTTCCTGAAAGGCGACACGAATACCAAGTATCTGACCGACCACGGCGTCAGCATCTGGAACGAGTGGGCCGACGCCGAGGGCAACCTGGGCCGCGTGTACGGCGCGCAGTGGACCGACTGGCGCACCGCCGACGGTCGCTCGATCAATCAGATCGACCGCGTCATCGAGCAGATCCGCACCAAGCCTGATAGTCGTCGCCACATCGTGACCGCGTGGAACCCCGGCGAGGTGGACGACATGGCGCTGCCGCCGTGCCACACCATGTTTCAGTTCTTCGTCCAGGACGGCGAACTCAGTTGCCAGCTCTATCAACGCAGCGCCGACCTCTTCCTCGGCGTGCCGTTCAACATTGCGTCGTACGCGCTGCTCACGATGATGGTGGCGCAAGTGACAGGGCTCAAGGCTGGTACGTTCGTGCACACGTTTGGCGACCTGCACTTGTACAGCAACCATCTCGAGCAAGCGCGTCTGCAGCTTGCGCGTGAACCGCGCGCGCTGCCGAAGATGCAGATCAACCCGAACATCACCAACATTCACGACTTCGCGTTTAGCGACTTCACGCTCGTGGGATACGATCCACATCCCGCCATCTCGGCGCCGATCGCCGTATAGCATGACAGGCGTGAAGCAGTTCAAGGCCATCGCCGCCATGTCAGAGAATCGCGTGATCGGCAACGGCCCGAAAATTCCGTGGCACCTGCCGGAAGACTTCGCGTGGTTCAAGCACACCACCACGGGACACGTCGTGGTCATGGGACGAACGACGTTTGAATCCATCGGGCGGCCGCTGCCGAATCGCGAGACGATCGTGGTGAGCCGCAGCGGGTTTGCGCACCCCGGCGTCCGCACGGTCACGCGCCTCGATCAGATCGATCTCCACGCGGACGAGCGCGATGTGTTCATCTGCGGCGGTGCGCAGATCTACGCGCTGGCGTTGCCGCTCTGTTCACATCTCTATATGACGCACGTCAAGCGTGTGGTCGATGGGGATGTCCTGTTTCCCGCGTTTGAGTCGCTGTTTGATGCCGTGGGTACTCTCCGATCGACGGCAGACTTCGATATCGTGCAGTACGAACGCAACCGCGTCGCCAGCACCTAGTCTGCCGAACCCGTCTTCCACTCTTGCCAGCCATGACCTCTTCGTCTCCATACGCATCGCGCTTTCAGTGGTCTTCCCTTCGCTCCGTCACCCTCGCGCTCGCCTTCGTGGCTGCGGCCTGCAAAGGCGAACCGAAAACCTCGGTGTCGACCACCACGCCGGCCGACACCCCCGCCAGCGCCCCAGCCACGTCGACCGCTGCCGCGCCGTCGTTGTTGGCTGGCCCCTCCGCGACGCCCGTGCAGAGTCCGGATTCGTTTCGCGTGGTGATTGAAACCAGCAAAGGGCTGATCACGATTGCCGTCAAGCGTGCCTTGTCGCCTCGCGGTGCCGACCGGTTCCACGAGCTGGTCACCTCGGGATACTTCAACGACGTGCGCTTCTTCCGCCACGTTCCGGGGTTCATCGTGCAGTTTGGCATGCACGGCGATTCGGCGATCAACGCTGTGTGGGAGAAAGCCGCCCTCCCTGACGAACCCATGGGGATGAGCAACGTACGAGGCACGGTGGTCTTTGCCACCTCCGGCCCCAATACGCGCAGCAATCAGTTCTTCTTCAATCTCGGCGACAACACGGGCTCGCTTGACCCCTACGGCAACTTCTCACCGTTCGGTACGGTGGTCGAGGGCATGGACGTGGTCGACAAGCTCAACGGCGAATACGGCGAACAACCCAACCAGTCGCGCATCTCAAGCAGTGGCAACGAATACCTCCAGCGGCAGTTCCCAGCGCTGGACTATATCAAGTCGGCGCGCGTCATTCCCTGACGATTCACGACCGTCGCGACGGCGAGCGGTCCGGCGGTCCGATACGAGTGGGCGCGCCGCGCTCCGAACCGTGAACGAGTCGATACCCAAGTGGTATTAGCCCTGATAATTCGCTTCCAACGTCCTGCGCATGTGGCGCAGGGCCAATCGAGCACGCGTTTTCACGGTGCCGAGTGGCAGGCCCAGATGCACTGCCACTCGGGTGTGTGGCATGCCAGCCAGAAACGTCAACTCAATCACGGCACGCTGCACCGAACTGAGCGAACTCAACGCCTTGGCAAGTCCAGCCTTGAGTTCGTCATAATCCAATGATTGGAACAGCGCCTCTGACCACGACGAGCCCTCGTCGGCCTCGATCGTTGCCTGCACGCCCGCCAGGTCATGGGCACGCTCCCGCCGACCTCGCGCCCTGACCACATCCAGCGCTCGACTCCGCACCATAGTCGTCAACCAGGCACTGACCGTGCCGCGCTGAGCATCGTACTCAGACGCCGTCCGCCACACTTTCATGAAGACGTCGATGACCACGTCCTCGGCGTCTAACGGATCACGCGCGAGAAAGAGTGCCGTTCCGTACATCTTGGCACTGTAGCGGTCGTAGAGCTGCGACACTGCCTCCTCATTTCCTGCCGCGATCTGGGTCAAGCATCGCAGGTCCTCCTCGGCCGTCCCAGTCGGGGGTGGCGCGACGGGCCGTTCGGCGCTCCGTATGGCGCGATCCCTGGTGAGAGTCTGTCCGTCGTCCACGTTTCCGCCGCGTCTGAGATGTCCGGTGTCGGAAGGACCGGTTGGTCTTCCGTGCGCGTCCTCACGCTCAGCCCAAGGGTCGACTAAGCTTCCGTGATCGTAAATAGTGACACTCGCTATCCTTGGACCGTTTATGCCGCGACAGACGCTGGACGTCGAACTCAGGCCGCTGCGCAAGGCCGACGAAATCCATGCCGGGGTCGTGGAGCTGTCGCGCCGACGCTTCCAGCGGGACCGCATCCCCGAAATGGATGACTTCGTCCGCGAGGCCGAGCTGCTTATGCGGGGTGTGAACAGCGCCGATGTGGTGCTCGGGATTTTTGACCACAACACCTACAACCCGGTGTTGGAGGTTGGTGATCGGCAGTTTTGGGGCCCCCTACCGGAGGTTTCACAGGCCGAGCGTATGCACCTGCTGCTCGGGCTGCTGGATGCCGATTACAGCGCGTTCCCGGCCGACTCTGTCAAGTGGTTTGCGCGCGTGCTTGGCGAGATGACCTTCGAGGAGAGACAGCACATTGAGATTTTCCACTGCGGCATTGCGTACACGCGGACGGACGGGCGGCCCGTGCGGCTGTTCTCGAAAGGCGTGCCCATTCACTATGACGATGAGCGGCGATTCACGTTCACGTTCAATTACGTGCAGAACGTGAACCACCTGCTCAAGCCGAGCTATCGCGATTACTGGATTCGCATCGCGTACGGACCACGCGGCGACATGGTGCAAACCATGCATTCCGGTGAAGTAAAAGACACCAGCGCGCGCGACGTGCTTTCCACACGAGAGCGCGAGGTGTTGTACCAGATCGCCGAAGGATTGGAAACCAAGGAGATCGCCGACAAGCTTGGGATCAGCGTGAACACGGTCGGCAACCACCGCAGTAACATGGTGCAGCGGCTGGGCGCCCGGGATACCACGGCCTTGGTGCAGATTGCAAAAATGGCCAGCCTGATCTAGGGCCGACGGCGCATCGTGCCGGATCGCGGACCGCGCGCTTCCGGCCGGCGGACGGGAGCACGTGGTTAGCGCTCCGGTTGAGCCCGACGTAATATTTGGGGTCGGCTGTTTTTCCTTCTGCCCCAAGAGGTCTCCCGTGAGTGAACTGTCTCGTCGCGACTGGCTGCGTAACACCGGACTCGGCCTTGGCGCAAGCGTGGCCCTGCCTGGACTCCTTCCGGCGTCTCAGATGGCACGCGTGCTCGGCGGCAATGTGCCGTATTCCGAGTTGCTTGAACAGATGGAGCGCGACGTCAACACGGTTCGTAAAGCGGCGGGTCCGATTCGTTTGATGTATAACGAAAACCCGTTCGGCATGTCCCCGAAGGCGAAGGATGCGCTGATGGGCAGTTGGATGCAGCATGCGTGGTACGTGCCCCCCATCATGGACGATGTGCGCACGACGTTTGCGAAGTATGTTGGCGTCCCGGTCGACCACGTGTTAGTCACGCAAGGCTCCAGCGAGGTGCTCAGCGTGTTGGCGTTGGCCTACAACATGGAAGGCGGTGAAATCGTCGCGCCCTGGCCCACTTTCGAAGATCTGCCGCGCTGGGGCGATACGCTCAAGGCCACGGTGCATCGCATCCCGCTCAACCAGTACATGGAGCACGATCTGTACACCATGGACGCGAGAGTTGGCGGGAGCACAAAGTTGGTGTTTGTGTGCAACCCCAACAATCCAACATCCAACCTGACCGAAGACTCCACGCTGCGGGAGTTTGTGTCGAATGCCGCGAAGCGTACCACCGTGATTGTCGACGAAGCCTACATCGATTTTGTCGACAAGCCTGGTCACCGGTCCATGATTGACCTGGTGCTCAAGGGTGAGTCGGTGGTGGTGTCGCGCACCGCTAGCAAACTGCACGGACTGGCGGGATTGCGCTGCGGCTTCGCGATCGCACGCCCGGACATCATCAAGCGCTTGCAGCAGTACGTGAGTGGCGATCCGAACGTGTTTGGCCAATTGGCCGCCAACGCGTCGCTGCTTGACGTGGAGTATCAGAGCTTCATCAAGCAAAAGAATCGTGAAGGGCGCGCCCTGTTGCTCAGTGCACTCGCCACGCTCGGACGCAGGGTAGCGCCGTCAGAAACCAATTTCGTGTTCTTTCATACCGGCAAAGCGATTCAGCCGGTGCAACAGTACTTCTTGAGCAAAGGCTTTGTGGTGGGGCGCGCCTTTCCGCTGTACAGCGATTGGTGCCGCGTGAGCATTGGCACGCCTGACGAAATGAAGCAGTTTTGCGCGGTGCTTCCCGGGTTGTTCGCCTGACGTTGCCCGCGAGGGCCGTGATTTGTTTTCCGCTCTGGTCACCGTCAGCAACTTAGAGTAATGAATCACGGAGTACACGGAGTTCACGGAGCCGAGTCGCCACAAGCCTCCGTGAACTCCGTGCCCTCCGTGATTCAATTGCTGTGTAAGACGTCGACGAACGATTGCGAGCGGCGACGCTACGGCACCTTCGGCAAATCGATCGCCGGGTTGCGATTGAAGAATCCCACGGGGCGAATCTCAAAACTGTGCCACGCCACCGGCATGATCGGCCAATCCTCCGGACGCGGTACGTGATGAAAGCCCATCGTGAGCCACGCCACCACATCGGTGTTGGCCACGGCGCGATTCGCCGCAGTCCACGTGGGCAGCCCCGCACCCGCCGTGCTCACGGTGGGATAGTCGCCCGCCGCGTAGAGCTCGTTCTGCGCGAATGGCGTCACCCACAGCGTGTGATTGGTAAAGCCGGCGCGTCGCTGCATATAGTCATCGGGCGTGAGCATCGTCATCGCACCCATCGCTTCGATCTCATAGCCCACGGGCGCGCCGTACGCCCCCTTGACCATGGGATTGACGATGCGCCAGATCTCTGGTGATGACATCATCGACATGCGCTGCGCGTCAGACTCCTTCAGCGCCTCGGTCGTGGTGACCGACCAGATGCTGCGGCGCGGATTGCTGGCCGGCAGCCGTTGGGTCGCAAGCTTGTCGACAAACAGCGAGTTCGCGGGCCCATCCACATCCATATCGAGACGAAACGAGAAGAAGTGGCTGTGATTCACGCCCACCAATCGCGGTGCAATCACACGGCCGTACGCTTCGTCGTTGCCCTTGCCGCTGATCGCCTTCACCTGGTCCATCCCTGTCGCACCGAGATTCACTTTCAGCGTGCCGTCTTGCTGAAAGACCCAGTCGAACAAGTAATCGTAGTTGCCGGCATGCATAAACATGCGCAACACCAGATCACGCTTGGCCCGCGTCTCAAGATTCAGCTCCCCGTCGCGTGCATGACGCCACGCCACGTCACCCGCCGATCGCTCAAAGAGACACGCCGTACGCGCCCGCTCGCGCGGCCGACCTTTGTCGGTCACCACCACCGAACTGAAGTACACGCCGTTCGCGGGGCACTCGATGCCCGGTTCGAGCGTGCTGGCGATGCCGCCAAACGATGACGGGTAGGTGCCCAGGTCGAAGTAGCCTTGGTAGTTCCACGGATCTTCCGGATCCATGTACGGCACGAAGAGCTCCGACAACGATCCCTGAAACATGATCGAGCGATCTTTGCCGCCATCCGCGTAACGCACGGTTGAGAGCACCACACCGCGTCGCGGATCGATGCGGAAGTGGAACTTCCAGTTCTGCCAGCTGACCTGTTGTCCATCGAGTACAAACGACGGCCCCATCGGCTGCACCATCGACACCGGGTTCCTTGTCGCGCGCGTTGGACCGATCGCGTCGGCATCATGATCACCGCTTGGCCCCGCGTTTGGTTGCACGCCCGTATCCAGCACACGGAGGATCTTGTTGTCCGTCAGGTCGGCAACGATCACCAGTCCGTCGAAGGACGTTCCGTATCCTGTGGTGCGTCCGCGCTCGTCTCCGCACGTCACGTGTACCACACGATGATTGCGCTCTTCGGGCAAATCAAAGTATCCGTGATTGGCCGGTCCGCAGCCAACATGCGTGAAGTCAGTCACGCCGCGCTTGGCGATCGCCGCACGCACGCGCGGATCCTTGAGCACCAGCGTTTCAGCCTGGTCGCCCTCTTCGCGACTGGTCATGTACTGGCGGCCCGGTACCTCGGTGAACGACAGCACCTTCTTTCCCGCGATATCGACGCGCGCCTCGTAGCCTCGCTTCCCCTGCGTGAGGTGTACCAATGCCTCTCGTCGGAAAGACTGTCCCGGACGCCACGCCATCACTTCGGCCTTGGGTGGTTCTTGCAAGCCCGTGTAGAGATACCGCGTGGTGCTGTCGGTCTTCCCCGACGCCACAAGTACATCGTAAATCGTCCAATGCTCACGAGACGAAAGCCCATCCAGCGGATGTGGCGTCGCCGAAGCGTTCAACGCTTGCGCGCGAGCCAGCGAGGTCGTGGCAGCAACGAGGGCACATGCTGCAACGAGGCGCACGATCGGTACACGGAGGTCATACATGGTTGGTCCGGAGAGAGAGAGGACTACGTGCCTTCGATGATCGCCCACTCGGTTTTGCCAACGTCGGCCGCGCACATCGTGCCCAGACAGTCCCAGAGGGTCACGAAGTGGCGCTTGTGAAAGACGCGACCGGCCGACATGACCGACGTCGTATGAAAACCGAAGGGAGGTGGACTGACCTTCGCATCCATACAAAGATTGACCCAGGCCGCCTGACCCGGCGCGGCGTTCGCACCAGCGAGGCCTGCACCAGCATAGCCGCGCGATTCGTACGCAGCTTGCTCGGTCGCATTAATGACATTGAGGTTCTGCAATGCGCTCGAACAATTGTTGGACATGCAGGTGTACTCGTCTTGCAGCCCAAGCATGTGCCCGAACTCGTGTATCACGGTCGCCTCGTAACCGAAGTTGGATTTATCCGCCATCTGCGACACCGCCACTTCGATGTCATCTTTGAGCGTAATGACCACTTCGTTCTTGTACTTGAAAGCCCGCTTACGACGTGTGATGGGGCCGCGTAGGCCACCATCGCGCAAGAGTTGCTCGACGGCTAACATGTTTCCTGCGCCGTTCGAGCCACCGCCTTTGAGGTAGACGGGGAAGTTGGCATCGACACGCGCGATCTCCTTGGCGATGGTCTTGATTTGTGAACGCGTGTAGGCGGACGACACACCACCCGTGAGCGCACACTGCACCGAGAAGGGAAACGCCGCAGCAAGACTCCGGCCGATCTGTGGGCTCATGTCGACCTGCTCGGACGCGGAACGAAGCCCTCCAAGGGTGGCGGTTTTGGGTTTGTAGCCCACCGCATCGCGCGCGATGTGCGCATCGGTGCGGCCAATCGAATCGCTGCCAAACGCTGTCGGGCTCACGTTCACAATGAAATGACTCTTCGCCCAATCATCGTCGAAGACGAGTTTGAACCGTGGGATCGCCTCAATGTCGCCCCAGCCTTCTTTGGTGCATCGAAACTTGTACTTCGAGCCCCACGCTGGCGGGGCATTCGTCCGGAACGCCTCCTGAAACGGCGCTTTCTCGTGATCCTGCATATTCATGAAATTGCAATACACGCGCACCACGACGAGGAGATCCTTGCGCTGCACATCATAGGTCGCGTCGAACCGACCAACGCCCGTCGGCGGCGCGTAGTTGGTTGTCTTGATCACTCTTGAATTGAAATCGATCTTGGCCATGGGAACGGTCTTGGGGAAGGCTGGGGAGGCGCCAACTACGGGTAAGGGAGTTCGACACCGCGTAACTTGCACCCGTCGATGTGACTTGGCGAGCGGCGGGGCCAACCTGCTTGTGAGCGCCAGTCAACAAGCGCGTAGGGGTCTGAGACCCTACTCGCGTCCCGATGCAAGGTGGTGAAGGTATCGAGCCGGGTCCGCCAAAAAATCGCGCGTGATCCGCACATGATCGGTATCCTCCCACGCGATCGGCGTGATGTCGTCGTCGTCGAACGAGAAGATCCGCGCGCCCGGGTACGCCAGCAGCAACGGTGAGTGGGTGGCCACGAGAAACTGTCCACCCTCCGCCACCGCCTCGAACATCAATGCCAACAGCGCCAGCTGGCGTTGCGGCGACAGCGCCGCCTCGGGTTCGTCAAGCAGAAAAACGCCGCCCGGCACCAATCGCTGCTGGAAGAAGTTCAAGAACGCTTCACCGTGCGAACGCGCGTCTGGATCAACACCGTATCGCCGCTCCATATCACCCAGACTCCCCCGCGCCGGGCCCATCGCAAGCTGTTTGGCATAGTCCGAGCGATCGACATACTCCGCTTCAAGACGCGCGAGTTCGTCTACCAGCTCCGCACGCTCGGCTTTGGTGCGCATCTGAAAGCCAAAGAAGTCTTCCGCCCGCAGAAAAAACCCCCGATAGCGACGCGAACGCCAACTCAACGTGAGCACCTTCGCGAGCCATTGCTGTTGCTCCAACGTGGCGTCATCCTCGGCACGGCCCGCCGACCCAACCGATGGCAGTTGCGCGGCCACGGCGATGGCTTCGAGCAACGTCGATTTGCCCGATCCGTTCTCGCCAACGAAGCAGACCACTGGCGCATCGAGATCCAACGCATCGAGTGATGCAATGCTCGGCACCGTAAACGGGAAGCGATTCGCCTTCGCCGCCCAATCAGGATGCGTGTGGCGAACTCCAATGAGCTGCGGACTCTCGTCCGTCCGACGCGGCGTCATGCGCGCATCACCAAGGCCCGCTCACGAGCTCGATCGCACGACGGTGTAGCGCAACTCGACGAAATTCGCACCCAATGCGTTCAACCAGTCAATGGAGTGATCCGACGTGGCAATGAAGCCGTCGAGGGTCGCTGCTGTGTAGTATTGCGTTGTCATGGCGTGCCGGTGTGGCGAGGGCGGAGTGGGTCGTCGAGCGCCGCTGCTGCTCCTCGCGGGCGGTGGCGCGGTGCTGCGGGTTGGTGCCCGCGAGTTCGCAGATGCGGCGCTCGACGACCCACCCCGCCCCCGCCACACTGCTAACCCCACGAACGAACGCAAGCCACGCCCAAGCGGGCAAGTGCCTAGCGCGTTAGGCGTGTACGAAGTCCGCGCGTGGCCGTCCAGGGGGGAACCAGCACACGCTCGGGTCGACAACCATCGGCCGGGGACTATGCGGCTCCTCTCCTCTGCCATCCCCGTGGGATCGCCAGCGGGGCGCGGGGGGTCGTCGCGACACGCATCTGCGATCTCACGGGCACCAACCCGCAGCACAGCGCCACCGCCCCTGAGCAGCAGCAGCGGGGCGCGACGACCCCCCGCGCCCCGCAACCGCACCCGCAACCGCAACTGCCGAAGACGCCAAGATCAGGGCACGAACGCCGGAGCCAAAGGACCACTGCCACCCACTTCGACCTTGGACCGCTTGATCTCCGGCTGCCCCGCCGCCTTGAGCGCCGCGTTCACCTTCGGCAAGTCGGCGCTGATGATCCGCTCCATGCGAGCAATCTGCACGTCAAGTTTCGGCCCCAGCACATTGTACACATCATACGCCTGCTTCGGCGGACGACGTTCGCCGCTGATCGCGAAACCCATCAGGCCGCCAATCTGATCGTTCAACCGAATCGGATAGTTCAACGGATCCTGTCCGCTTTGGTTCTTGGTCTGGTACACCGAATCTTCCACCGCACTCAACGAGTCGGCGAACTTCTTGATCAGTGGACCAAAGGCCGCGTTGCCCGTCATCTTGGGCGCACGATCCGTGAGGTCTTTCTTGAGATTGCGAATCTCGATCACGCCTTGGTTGGCCTGCGTGAACTTATCACGCACCTGCAGCCCGAAGCGCACCTGCTCTACCAAGTCCGCTTCCGTCGCGTCGCTGCGCGGATCTGGCTTCACCGAGTACGCATAGGAGATCGGCGCGCTGCTGCCCGCCGTCATCTTCACCGTATACGTGCCCGGCGCCATCGACGGCGCGCCACCGCGGCCCGCCCAGTTCACCATGCCGCGAAACACGATCGCGTTCTCATGACGCATGTTCCACGTGTAGCGATTGATCCCCTTCTTGTTGGACGGCTTGATCACGATCGGCGGCCCACCAAATCCGCCACCACCGCCTCCACCAGCAGCAGGCGGCGTGGGATT
>JANOPS010000245.1:0-6932 GCA_031421995.1 Gemmatimonadaceae bacterium | reverse complement strand
TCGGCGCGCACCTGCGTGCCGAAGGCGCCTTGCAGCGGCGCGAACCGCAGCCGTTCTTGCTGCGCGCTTGGCTCATGCGACAACACGAATTGCACGCTGCGTGCGCAGAACCCGCATTCGCCGTCATAGAGCAGCACGGGGGTCGAAGACCCTTGAGGCGCGACGTCCATACTATGGAGGCTAATCACTGGACGGGCTTCTTGTCGCCCCGTGCAGCCCCTCAACTATCGACGTGCCGCAGGGTCGGCTGGAAAAACAGCTGCGCGAAGCCGAGAATCCGACCAGCGCCATCAATCCTGATCCCTTCGCGCCGAAGCAGGTCGCGCTGTTCGATGAGGTGGCGATCGCCTTCCGACCACGGCACAGCGCCGCAAGCGCCCACAACGCGATACCATGGTATCTCGCACCGCTGCGGATCCGTCGAGCACGCCAGCAGGAACGCCACATGATGGCGTGGGACCTTCAGGAGGCCAGCGATGGCGCCAAACGTTGTCACGCGCCCAACGGGTACCATCGCCGCTACGGCAAAAATACCGGCGTTTATGCGAGCATAGTACTCGGTCCGAGCTCTTGCCTCGACCACCAGCGGCCGGTGCTGTGCGATTGTCATGCCTGAGATTCTCTTGCGGCACCCTCGCCGACAACCGGTGTGGCGATCGGTTCTTCGGCTTCGACTCATTGAATAATCCTATCGTCCGGCTATTCGACTCGACCTGCTGCGGCTGGCGCCGACGCCAGGGCGCCAGCCGCAACCGTGGCCCTTACTTCTTCGAGCTTGCCGCCGCCTTGAACCGCGTACGGATTTCCATGAGCGGATCACCAAGGCCCATGTTCTTCTTGATGATGTCTTCCAGCATCTTCATGATGGCGATGTTGTCTTCGATATTGGTCGGCTCGCCGCTGAGGTGCACGCCAAATCCGAAGTGCTCGCCCGGCACCATCACCATCTCGTTGTGCAGCACGACATCGCCGATCCCGTCCTGCACACGCACGGCGACGAATTTTTTACCCGACTTCTCCATATAGCTGATCCGCAACCCGTTGGCCGAGGACGGCCACGCCGGATAGGCATGCACCTTGCCATCGCTGCCTTCGAATGACGTCGAGGCGGTGGTCAGGTTCTTGAAGTTGCGCTCGAAACCGCCGACGTACATGAGTGCGTGTCGCATCGTATCCAATCCAGGTGAGAAGGCGTGCCTTGCCCCGGTCGAGGCACCGGGAATAAACGTAGTTTACGCCACTCACCGCATTTGCGTGAGGTGGCGCGAGGAAGCTTCGGGAGTTTTGTTGTGTCGCATCACCCGCGCTCCTTCTCTCGCCGAGCCGTTTATGCGCCCGCTTCTGCGCCCGCTTCTGCGCCCGCTTCTGCGCCCGCGCCCCGCGCTGCAGTTCGGCCTCATCGCGATCGTGGTCGTGTCCGCTTGCGTGGGGACCGAGCTCACGGCGCCCTTGGCGGACGTCCCGTGCGCGTCAACGCCGGGAAGCGGCGTCAGCGTGTCGGAGAACGCCGGGCTTTCCACATGGGCGGTGCTTCCGCGCAGTACGGACATTTGCATCACCCAGACGCCCGACAGTCATTTCGTCTATCGGCATTCAACCGTCCCCGCCGTAGCCCGGTTGTTCCTGTTCTTGCCGGGCACGCTGGCCACGGCACGTGACTCGCGGCTCATTCTGGTGCAGGCCGCGCGGACCGGCTACCACAGCATCGGACTCATGTACCCCAACGAGCAGTCGCTCGCCGTCCTGTGTGCCGCACGCCCCAGTGCCTGTTTTGGCGACACGCGTTTTGAGATCCTGACCGGCCAAGGGACCAGCGCCGCGGTAAGCGTCGATCGCGCCAATAGCATCGAGAACCGCGTCGTGCGATTGCTGCAGCTCATGCGCACCGTCGAACCCGCCGGCAATTGGGGGCAGTTCCTGGTGGGAGATTCGGCGCCTGCCTGGGACAAGATTTCGGTGGCCGGGCACGAGCAGGGGGGCGGGTTTGCGCTGTTTATCGCGCAGCGGCATGTGGTCGCCCGAGCCACGGCCTACTCGTCTTTTGGCGACGCCCTCGCGACTGGGGGCGGTCTCGCGCCGTGGGTCACCCGTGCCTACGCAACGCCGATCACGCGCGTCTTCGGCGTGATCTCGACGTTCGATGAGGTGATTTCCCCAAGCGCCGCGCTGGCCGCATGGACGGCGATCGGCCTAGGATCTGCTCTCGTCGACATCGATATCACCGCCATGCCCTATGGCACGGCCCAGCGCTTTATCACTGCGGTGACGCCACTAAACGGCTTCACCACGCGGTATCCCAACCATAGCGTGCTGACGGTGGACTTCAACACGCCGGTCCGGCAGGGCTTGCCGGCGTTGGCCGGTGTCTGGCAAGCGGTGAGCTTCCCAAGACCGTAACTGTCGGATTAGTGTTCTTTTTATGGCCTTTTAGTGGCTCTATTTTGCACCATTTTTCGAATGACGTCCCTGTCCTGCTGTGCGTGGGCTATCTTTCCCTGATATGAAAAAACAGCGCGCCATTCCCGACTTCTCCCGGGCCAAGCCGGCGGCCGGAGCAAAGCCCACCGTCCCCGGTTCGAAGGCCCATCAGCCCGATCCGCGTCAGCCAGCCAAGGCGCCGACGAAATCCAAGAACGGCGGTCGACGCGGCACCTAGCGTTCGCGAGCCCGCGCCGGGCTACCCGACGCCGCGGCGGCGGAAAAACGGGTGAGCGAGAACAGCGAGATATCAAAGCCCGGATCCCGATCGGTCGCCAGATTCGCGAGCAGCTCACCGATCGCGCTGGCGAACTTGAACCCGTGACCTGAGCAGGGGCTGGCCACCACGACGTGATCGCTGTGCGGGTGGCGCCCCAGCACGAAGTGGTCATCGGGGGCATTGGTGTACATGCACGCCACACTCGACAGCAGCGGCCCGTTGGCATCGGGCAAGTAGCGCGACAGCATCTCGCGCATGAACGCGACCTCGGGCTCGCCGACCTCGCGTTGCAGGTTGTCCGGGTGGACGGTGTCGCCATGGTGATGCAGCGCCACCTTGAACCCGTCGCCCACGTTCGGGAAACCATAGAAGGCGTGCCCGACGTCGTCAGCACTCTCGTATTCGGCGATGAAAATGGGCAGCGCGTTCGCCGCGAAGTGCGCCGACGACCGCACCGGCGAAAACCAGTACATCACGTTCCGCTGCACCGTGAGCGGCAGTGCCAGCTCAGGCGCGAGGTCAGTGGTCCAGGCGCCCACGGTGATCACCAGTGCCGCGGCGCGATAACGTCCCGCAGTCGTGGTCACCTCCACTCCGCCCGGAACGTCTCGCCATCCGAGCAACGCCTCGCCGTTCTGCACCTCCGCCCCGAACGACGTCGCCATCCCCAAGGCCGCGCCGATGGCCGCTTCGGGCGACAGGATGCCCGCCCGCGGTTCGAAGACGCCTACCATGTTGGCGTCGGGACGGAACGCGGGAAAGCGCTGCTGCACCTCGCGCGCATCGAGGAGCTCGTGCGGCAGCTGATGCAATTCGGCGCTCAGCTGCGCGCCGCGCACCAGCATGCCATCCGGCGGGCCCAGCATCAGCCCGCCGGTTTGGCGGAACATCGAAACGCCGCTCTGTTTCTCGAGCGTGTCCCAGCATTCGTAGGCACGTTGGACCAACGGCACATAGCGCGGATCTTCGAAATACGCTTCGCGAATGATGCGGGACTGTCCGTGCGACGATCCCATCGCATGCGGTGGACTGAACCGATCGAAGCCCATCACGCGGTGGCCGCGCTGCGCCAACTGATAGAGCGTGAGGCTGCCCATCGCGCCGAGTCCGGCGACGATCACGTCGTAGGGGGTGGTCATGCGGCCAAGGTTATCGCGAGGCCGCATCGGCAACAAGCGTGGTGTGTCGGCTCCCTCCCAGGACTGGCACTTGTTATATCTGCCTAGTTTGTAACGATGTTTATTAACATAACAGCTTATTACACGCTATCCAGTTGCATTGGCAATGGTCTTTCGTTCAGATATCAGGAACGATGCGATTACAGAATCGTCACCTGTTATAACAGTACCACCTCTCACGATGGAGTCCTTCATGCCACGCACGTCCTTTGTGTCCGGTCTGCTCATCGCGGCGACCGGGGTGGTCAGTCTGCCGGTCGTCCAGCCGCTCGGTGCCCAGTCTGCGCGATCGGTCGACGCGCCATCCGCTGTCGTGCAGGTGGCCACGACGCGCCAGACGTCGGCAGCGCCGCGCGTCATCGCCCGATATGCGTTCGACTCGCAATCTGCCAGCGGCGTGCTCCCGTACCTCGTGACCGTCGCCGATTCCGCCGGCACCATCATCGCGCGCGCCTCCATGCGTGGCTACGACCGGGACCTTCCGTTGACGGTGACCATCCTCGATTCAGACCTGATGCTCCAGGGACTCACCGACAACGGCGTGCTGACCCTCGTGCTCGATCGCCAGAACGAAGGCAACGGCAGTCGGGTTACCAGCGGGCGCTGGACCCTCGGCAAGGACGGCGGCGCATTGCGGGCGAAGTAGCCGCCCAACGCGTCATCGCCACTGTGTGAACTTCCGACCCATTACCCCTCCAACAATGCGAATTCCGACTTCCGTGTCCGCCTTCGTCGGTGCGGATTCACACACCGCGTCCGTCGCGCGCGCGAAGGTTCGTGCGCGCACAGTCGCCAACGCGGCGGCTCAACCGGGGCATCTCGGTAGCCCCGCAAGGCCGGATGTCGTGCTGTCCCCGTCGCCGATGCCGTCCGCAACGGGCCCTACCATCCGGGCGACGATCGGGACTGCGGTCAGGTCTGTGATCGGATCCGCCGCTGCCGTCCTCGGCCGCTAGGCGTCCCGCAGCGCCACGGCATTGACCGTGATCCGGTCGGTTCGCTCGCGCTCCCAGTCACTGACCCGGAACCCGTTGGCCTCGAAAATGTCGCGGATCTCGGTTTGCGTGAGCGGGAAAAACCGATGGAGGATCGGCATCAGCACACTGAACGCGTTGTCACTCAGCACGGTGCGTCGCGCGATGCGCGCGAGTTGCGGATTCTCGGACACGGCGATGGTGAACCCGTCGCCGTTGTTGACGTGCAGCATGACATGCACATCAGAGCTGCCATCACCGATGTAGACGACCCGGTCGCTCGCGATGTCGAGCTGGCGACGCAGGCCGTCAATGACCGTCACCTTGCCGTATCCAGCGGGCACGCGCCGCACGGCACGCACTTCGCCCGTGTGCGGATCGAAGTCCAGCTCGGTCCCAATGATATTCTCCGATGGCACCACGCCTTCCAACGCCGCCTCGACGACCAGTCGCGGCGCTGCCGACACAACAAAGAATGAAAACCGCGCATCGTCATGGCCGCGGGCAAGAAAATTGACGAGTTGTGGTATGCCACTCTTGAGGCGCACACGACGACCGGCCTCGATCAGGTGCTCGCGCCGCACGCCGCGAAACTCCGGATCATGCCGGATAAGATACGCCAACTCGCCGCCCTGCTGCACGAGATTGCTCTCGGCGAGCCCTGCCACACGCGCTTCGAACCCGCTCATCCCCAATAACTCGCTCAGGACGAGACCGGAGTCGTGGAAGCTCAGCGTCTGGTCGAAATCGGACGCAATCAGAATGTGGCGATCGCCGGCCGACGCACTATTCGCGGACATGGCTCCCTCCCTTTGTTGTTATATCATATCGGCAGCATTAAATATAGCTTATGCCCCGTCTTCGCGCCGCCAAGCATCAGCAGGTCTTCAGCGCGCTGCTGCGCGAAATCCAGCAGGGACGCTGGAAGGAGGGCGAGCGGCTCCCCAGCGAGGCGCAGCTCGTCGGGCGATTCGGGCATTCCCGTATCACGGTCGGTCGCGCCCTGCGCGACCTGCAGACGGCCGGTGTTGTCAGCCGTCGAGCCGGCTCCGGCACGTTCGTCAGCCGCGCACACGCTGCTGCCGGTTGCTCATTCGGGCTGCTCATTCCTGACCTCGGCGAAACCGATATCTTCGAGCCGATCTGTCGTGGGATGATGGAATCTCCGTTGGCCCGCGAGCACGCGCTGCTCTGGGGCAGCGCCGCGCGCGATGATACGCTCGACACCGTCGAGCGGCGCGGCGAACGCGCGTGGCAATTGTGTCGCCAGTACATCGATCGACAGGTCGATGGCGTCTTCTTCGCGCCGGTGGAGCTGACGCCAACCATCGGCGACCTCAATCATCGCATCGTCGACGCCCTCGACGCGGCACGCATTCCGGTCGTGCTGTTGGACCGCACGGTCACACCATATCCCGACCCCGGCCGCCACGACCTCGTGGGGATCGACAATCGTCGCGCAGGCTATGTCATGACGGAACATCTGCTTCGGCACGGCGCCAAACGCGTGCTGTTCGTGCGGCAGCCCAACAGCGCACCCACGGTCGATGCGCGCGAGGCCGGCTATCGCGAGGCCATCTACGCGATGCGCGGATCCTCCGACCTGACCGAGAGTGCGCGCCTTGATCCCGACGACGCGACCGCGGTGAAGGCGCTGCTGCGCACGCGAAAACCCGACGCGCTGGTGTGCGCCAACGATCGCACCGCGGGGCGTCTGATGCACACCCTGCGACGGATGCGCGTGGCGGTACCGGAGCGCGTGCGACTGGTCGGCATCGACGACGTGGAATACGCCGCGCTGCTGCCTGTCCCGCTCACCACGCTGCGGCAACCTACAAGTGCACTGGGCGAGGTCGCGCTCTCCGTCATGCTGGCGCGCGTGGCGCAACCGTCCCTGCCGCCGCGTGATACTCGCCTGCGCTGCGACCTCGTGATCAGGGATTCCTGCGGCAGCGGCCGGCCGAGCTAGTGTCCATCCTGAAACGCCGTGAATCGCTGTGAGGGGTGAGCGACAGCGTGAAGCAGGGCTGAGATATCAGGGCTGAGGAACGGAAGGGGTGAGACCACCACAGGCGTGAGCGC
>JANOPS010000244.1:0-34857 GCA_031421995.1 Gemmatimonadaceae bacterium | reverse complement strand
AGCACCTTGCGCACCGACTCAGCCGTCTCTGTTGGATAAATCCGACAGTTGATGTTGGCTTCAGCCAGCTGTGGGAGCGCATTGGTGGCGTGTCCACCGGACAGCATGGTGGCGACACAGGTGGTGCGGAGCAGCGTGTTGAACTCCTCGTTGGCGGTCAGCACCGCGAGTGCGGCTTTGTCGGCCGGGTTCGCCACGACCGCGCGCATGGCGCGCGCCATCGGCGGCGCTTCCAGCTTCGCTGTTTGGGTGAAGAACGCGCGCGTGACGTCGCTCAACTGCGTGGGAAAACGATAGCGTCCTACTTTCGCGAGCGCATCGGCCAGCGAGGTGATGGCGTTATCGTCGCGCGGCAGCGAAGAGTGACCGCCGCGGTTCGTGACGTGCAGTGTGTAATTGGTCGTGATTTTCTGTGCCACTTCGATGTTGTTGGCGATCGGCTTCCCGTTCCGCAGCGTGCCGTCGCCTCCTTCGTTGATCACGATGCCCGCGTCGACGAGGTTGCGATGCTCTTCCGTCAGCCAGCCAGCGCCGTTGAACGGACCGCTCTCTTCATCGCTGGTGAGCGCGATGATGATATCGCGATCCGGGACATACCCTTCCGCCTTCATACGAAAGAGATTGGCCACGAAGATCGACGCCATCGCCTTGTTGTCGGCCGTCCCACGCGCATAGAAGTAGCCGTCCTTCTCGGTGAGCACGAAGGGATCGAACTCGGGCGACCAGTCGGCTTTCAGTGCTTCCACCACATCGATATGTGCCAGCAGCAACAGTGGCTTGCGTCCGGCCGGATTCTTGCCTCGCACGCGCGCGACAACGTTGTGGCGTTCAGGGCGCGGTCCGCCAACGAAGATGTCGGAGTCGGCGACACCGGCGGCGCGAAAGCGCTTCGCCATGGCGAGTGCGCCATTCGTAATGTTGCCCGTGGTGACGCTGGTGTTGATTTCGATCAGTTCCTTGTAGATGTCACGGGCCACCCGCTGCGTCGGCGTCAGCGCGTTCGGCGTGTAGATCGGCGTGGCGGGCTGCGCCGAGGCGACGGACGCCGCGATCAACAGCAGGAGCGCGGACAGCAGGGGCGGCTTGGCTCGCGAGGGCATTGGCGCGTTCACGGAAAGGAAAGGAGGGTGGCATCTGGTGCTCAGCGCCGCGCGGTGGAACGTGGTGAAACGTATCCGGCGTGACGCCACGTCGCCGAACAACCAGGTGTCGGTCGGTTGATACCCGCGCGACAGGCGAAGGCGCTTGCGAGTCGGCGGTGGGTGCCACTATATATCTCTGAACAGTGTATCTCACTAATGAACTACTAACTCGGAGATAGAGATGTCCAAGAAGGTCATCGCGGTATTTGGCGCGACTGGTGCCCAGGGTGGCGGTTTGGCCCGCGCGATTGCGGCAGACCCCAGCAGTGGCTTTGTGGCGCGCGCCATCACGCGCAATCCCGAATCGGACAAGGCCAAAGCCTTGGTGGCACTCGGCATTGAAGTCGTCGCGGCCGACGCCGACAAGCCCGAAACGCTCGGTGCGGCGTTGGCCGGTGCCTATGGCGCCTTCGTGGTGACCAACTTCTGGGAGCACTTCAGTGTCGAGCGTGAAGGCGTACAGGCGTCGAACATGGCGCGGGCTACCAAAGCGGCGGGGGTGCAGCATGTGGTGTGGTCCACGCTCGAAGACACACGACTCGCGTATCCGGCCGATGGGTCGGCAATGCCGGTCCTGCATGGTCAGTACAACGTGCCACACTTTGATTCCAAGGGTGCCGTCGATCATGTGTTCACCAATGAAGGCGCCCCAACCACCTTCCTCCGTGCCGCGTTCTACTGGGACAATCTGATTCACTTTGGCATGGGTCCACGCGCCGGGGAAAACGGCGACTTGGTGTTGGCCTTCCCGCTCGGTGGCGCCAAGCTGCCTGGCATTGCGGCGCATGATATCGGTGGTGTGGCACTCGGCATCTTCAAGCAGGGTACATCAACCGTCGGTCAGTACATCGGAGTCGCGGGCGAATCGTTGTCAGGCGAGGAGATGGCCGCGAAGCTCGGTCGGGCCATTGGTCGTACGGTGCATTTCTTCGACGTGCCCTTTGATACCTACCGTGGACTTGGCTTCCCCGGTGCAGAGGATTTGGGCAACATGTTCCAGTACCAGGCGATGGGGGGCGACGCATTCCAAGCGTCCCGTGATGCGGTCCAGAGTCGCCACTTGTATCCGGCGTTGCTCGACTTCGATGGCTGGTTGGCGGCGAATGCGGCGGCGATTCCGATTGGGTGATGCGTGAGGGCGCGATGATTGCGCTCGCGAAACATCGTGTGCAGCAGGGTCCCGATTGTCTCGGGGCCCTGTTTTGCGGTGAGGGATCCCGGCTACTTCCGCCGCGAGGAGATTGTCGCATCACCGTCTGTCACTCCAGTGGTTTGTCTTTGAGCAGCCGTTGCTGAAGTATTTCGACGGGCCGGTGGACCAAGCGACTACTCGACTCTTGCCGACGGTCACCGACGACCCTAGCGTGGTGCGATGAACCCTATTGTCTCATTGTCCGTCGGACAGGCTGCGCTGCTGCGCGGCGCATGGTCCGAGGCGTTTCACGCGTTCGAGGCGGCGTTGGTCGAGCAACCCGATCGCGCCGAGGCGCTCGAGGGACAAGGGCTGGCCGCGTGGTGGCTTGATTTGGCGGATGTGGTCTTCGCGTCGCGCGAACGGGCCTATCGCGCGTATCGCGTCGGCGGTGACGAGGTCTCGGCGGCGCGTGTCGCCGTGTGGCTGGCATGGGACCATGATGCGTTCCGCGGTGAGTACGCGATCACCAGCGGCTGGCTGCAGCGCGCGCGTGAACTGCTGACGGGCCATCACGATACGGCGGCCTATGCTTGGCTGTCGGTGCGCGAAGCCGCGTTCGCGTTGCTCGATCACGGTAACCCGGAAGAAGCGCTCAGGCACGCCGAGCAGGCGATCGTGGCGGCGCGCGCGTCCGGATCGGTGGATTACGAAATGGTGGGACGGGCGCTGCGCGGGTTTTCGCTGGCCACGTCAGGCCGTATTCCGGAGGGCATGCAGGAACTGGATGGCGTGAATGCCGCCGTGCTCGCCGGCGAGATGCAGGATCGCGTGGCCATCGGCCTTGCCTGCTGCTACCTCATCTCGGCCTGCGACCGCGTACGCGACTACGATCGTGCGGTGCAGTGGTGCGGGCGCTTGCGTGCTTTCTGCGAGCAGTGGGAATTCCGCGTGTTGTTCGCGGTCTGTCGCACGCAGTACGCCGCCGTTTGCATGTGGCGCGGCGCGTGGGGCGAAGCGGAGCGCGAACTCGAAGCGGCCAGCAGCGAACTCGCCGCCGTTCGTCCGGGCATGGTGTCCGAGGCGCTGGTGCGCCTCGGCGAACTCCGCCGACGTCAGGGTCGCCTCGATGAAGCGACGAGTCTGTTCGATCGCTCTGGCGCCCATCCCCTCGCCGCGGTCGGACGGGCGGCGGTGGCGCTCGATCGTGGCGATTGGGAATCGGCGGGTGATTTGGCGGAACGCCATCTGCGCAGTCTGCCAGCGCACAATCGCACGGAGCGTGTCGCCGCGCTGGAGCTTCTGGTGCGTGCCCGGGTGGCGCGTGGCGATCAGTCGCGGGCGTTGGCGGCGTTGATCGAACTCCAGGGCATCGCCGAACAGGCGTTCACAACGCCGCTGCGTGGCTCCGCCAGTCTGGCCAGCGGCGTGTTGTCGCTCGGCGCCGGCGACTATGAGGCGGCGCGCCGTCATTTCGAAGACGCGGTGGACCTGTTCCACAAGAGTGGCGCGTCGTTCGAGCGTGGGCGGGCCGGCCTCGAACTCGCTGCGGCCCTGGTAACGCTGGGGCGCGAGGCGGCGGCCGAACGCGAAGTGGAGCATGCCGTTGCCGTGCTCGCACCGCTGGAAGCCACCGTCGAACTCGACCGCGCCAGCGCGCTTCGGGCGCGAATCGCGGGCGGGGCATCGTCGTCCGCTGGAACTGAGCCCGTCACCGTGGCCGCGAAGACGTCGGCCGCACTGACGCGACGCGAGGTGCAAGTGCTCGAACTGATCGCGAAAGGGCTGGGCAACCAGGCCATTGGCGAGCGACTGACGATCAGTGAGCACACGGTGCATCGGCACGTCGCGAACATGCTCACCAAGCTTGGCGTCCCCTCGCGCTCAGCGGCGGTGGCGCAGGCGGCCCGGCTTGGCCTGCTGTAGCCAGCGCACGTGGCCCGTTCGGGCCAGCAGGTGGCGACGGCAAGAAATGGCCGGATCAGGGGAAGCGGAGGGTGCGACGGAAACGGTATCCTCGTCCGTGTCGTACTCACCGCGCTCCGTCTCCCTTGCCCAGGTCAATCGCCATGTCTCAAGACACCGTCGCCGCCACGCCGTCCGCGCCTCCTGCCACTGACCTCGTCGCCCTGAAGGGTCGCCAGCAGCTCGCCTGGTCCGCCGGCAACTACGCAGTGGTCGGCACGACGCTCCAGATCGTTGGCGAACAACTGTGCGAGGCGATGGATCTGCGTTCCGGCTCGACGGTGCTCGACGTCGCGGCCGGCAACGGCAATGCGTCGCTCGCGGCCGCCCGTCGGTGGTGCGACGTCACCTCGACCGACTACGTGCCGTCGCTGCTCGAGTCCGGTCGCGCCCGCGCGCTCGCCGATGGCATGACGCTCACGTTTCAGGAAGCGGACGCCGAGAACCTCCCGTTCGCCGATAGATCGTTCGACAACGTGATGTCGACGTTCGGTGTGATGTTCACGCCGAATCAGTCGCGGGCGGCGGCCGAAATGGCTCGGGTGTGCAAGTCGGGCGGTCGCATCGGTCTGGCCAACTGGACTCCGGACAGCTTCATCGGTCAGCTCTTCAAGACGATCGGTAAGTACGTCCCGCCGGCACCGGGTGTGACGCCACCGAGCGCGTGGGGCACCCGGGCACGCATTGACGAACTTTTCGCGGACTCAGCCAGCGACATCACCGTCACGAGCCGCGAGTTCGTGTTTCGCTATCACTCGCCGGTTCACTGGATCGAAGTGTTCCGCACATACTACGGTCCGATGAACAAGACCTTCGCGGCGCTCGACGCCGATCGGCAGGCGGCGTTCACCGAGGATCTGCTGCGGTTGATGGAGCAGGGCAACCGCTCCGGGGACGAGACGCTGGTACTGCCGAGCGCGTACCTCGAGGTCGTGATCACGCGGAGGGGTTAAAAACGTCTCTTCTCTGGGCCCCGAAACGGACGCTCACCGCTGTCCAAACCGTGCCGGCCGCGATTGCGTGCGTGCTCGTGCATTGCCGAAGCAGAGGTACTACGCCCGCGTCTGCCCTGCAGCCAGATCAGCCAGCACCGCGACGTGCACATCGAGCGCATCGATGACTCGATACCCGGGGTCACGGGTCCCGTCGAAGGCGAGATTGAGCCGGGTCCCAAGCAGGCCAACGCGTGCGATGCCTTGATGATGCTCGTATCGGTGCGTCGAGTCACGTCACTGCGCGGCGCCTGCGCTCGAGTGTGGCGCGATGCGCCGGCTCGGCCGACAGGTTGCGGATCTGATGCGGATCAACCCGCGTATCGTAGAGTTCTTCGGCCGGCCGCGAGGTCCGCATCCACAATGCCGCGGACCCGGTCAGCGTGCCTTCCGCCTGCAACCGGAACCACTCCTGCATGATCGCGCTCTGGTTGCGATAGGTGATGTGGCCGGCATAGGCGCGAGATCGACGAAGCTGACCAGGTCATCGCGGAGTGATCCTGGCGTCGCGGTCGAACCGAGACGCTTCGGCCAGCGGATCATGAGTGGCACACGCAGGTTGGAGTCGTAGAGCGAGCGCTTGGCCCGCGGCACGCTGTCGCCGTGATCGCTCCAGTAGAACACGATCGTGTTCTCCGCGAGGCCGTCGTCTTCGAGCGGCTTGAGAATCTCGCCGACCTGAACATCCATGTCGGCGATGTTGTCGTACACGCGCGCCAGCTCTTCCCGCACCGCCGGGTGTCGGGATAGTACGGCGGCACGTCGATCGCCGCGGGATTGGTGATGAGGGGCTTCCCCTTGCGCGCGGGACTGCTCGGAAAGATCTGGCTTTCGTGCGTGACCTCGAGGTTGAAGACCGAGAAGAACGGCCGCGACTTGTCCGGCCGATTGCGCCAGTGCGCCGCCCGTCCGACATCGTCCCAGATCGTGAACGGCACGCCGAATTGGTAGTCCGTCTTGGCGCGATTCGTCGTGTAGTAGCCCGCCGCGCGCAAGTATTCGGGGAACGCCTTGACATAGAACGGCGGAACCGCCGGGTACGGCGCTGGCAGCTCGGGCACGCGGTCCTCCGTTGTGCGCATATGCTGCGCGCCGAGCGTGGTCTGGTACATGCCCGTGATGATCGCCGCGCGGCTCGGCGCGCAGACCGGCGCGGTGGCGAACAGATTCGTGTAGCGGATCGATTCACGGGCGAGGCGGTCGAGCACCGGTGTACGCGCCAGTTTGTCGCCGTACACGCCCAGCCGCTGGCTCATGTCTTCGGTGCTGATCCAAAGAATGTTGGGCCGGCTCGTCAGGGAAACCGCTTGGGTTGCGGGCTCTTCCGCCCTTGCGGCCATGACCAGTGAGCCCAGCGCTGCGGCTGTGCCGAGAAAGGCGAGCGTCACGCGTTTCGATCTCATGGTCTGGGCTTCAGCGATAGGCACGGTATTGAATAGCGAACCTCGCAATATGTGCCGCGATCGTCGACCATGCGAGACCATGTGAGCACCGGCGGACTGATCAGACGCGAGCGACGGCCGCGCTGAATACCGACGGCGCGGCCTGCAAAGCAAAGGAGGCACCCTTTCGCTCCCGCCCGTTCGCGTTCATGTTGGCACGGCAACAGGGCGACCGACACGGTGTCACCGCCCAATCGCATCAGCACTCGGACCCGTCACTTGGAGTATCCCATGATCGATATCAAGCTGCTGCCTGGTCGCTATCTCAACTTCGTCCGCCCGGCATCGCACACGCGCGACGCGCATTCGCCCCGGTTCGTCAACGTCACCTGTCCGCCGCTCACCATCGAGGAATCGGAGAAGATCAACAAACAGCGCATCAGCGACGTGGTCCCGGGGACGAATACCAAGAAGCTCTGGCGCAACTTCAAGTGGCTTCCCTGGTACGAGGGTGACATCTCGGAAACGGAACTCGATTGCGACGTTCTCACAGGCCCGATGTCGGGGTGCATTCTCGCGTCGTATCGGCGTGGTGCCAACCTCATGGTGGGGCACATCGGAACCGTCACGGTCAGCGAGGCAGCGCCGCAGAGCATCAACGACAACGTGAAGAACCTGTGGAACCAGTGGGCGCTGGCGAACCCCGCCGGCATCAGAGGCTTCAACCCAGTCGACCGGTCACTGCCCGTGCACCCGCCGGCCGTCGGTGGCGATTCGAAGGGCGACACATGGGGGTTGTTCACGACCACCGGCGAGTACTACGCGGTCCAAGTGTACATCCAGAACAACGTCAACCACTACCGCATTGCCGCCGTGCATCCGGTGACGTCGATGTCGCTGCACCAGTTGCAGACGCTCTGACCGCAAGAGATCCGAGGGGACGCGTACATGCACACATCGCATGCAGCCATGCCCCTTGCTCCCCCTGTTGTGCACGCCTTCACCCCTGGCGCGCTGACATTCCTGCGTGTCCCGCTCCGAACAAGTCCGTGCTGATGTAGCGATCACCGCGATCACACACGATGAACACGATGGTTGCCCGCTCCACTGCCGCTGCAACACGCAACGCAATAACGCAGGCGCCGGCCGCCGACGGGCCGCAGAAGATCCCCTCCTCCGACGCCAACCGTCGCGCCATATCCTCGGCAGCCGTTTGTGACACCAGTTCAAGTCGATCCACCTGTGTGGCATCGTAGATCCGTGGCTGGTACTCTGTGCGCCACTTGCGAATGCCGGCAATCTGTGAGCCCTCTTCCGGCTGCGCGCCGATAATCGCCACGCGCGGATTCTGCTCTCGCAAGTACCGTCCCGCGCCCATGATCGTACCCGTAGTGCCCATCGCGCTGACGAAATGCGTGATCTCACCCTGCGTATCGCGCCAGATCTCCGGTCCCGTCGTCTCGTAGTGCGCGCGCGGGTTGTCCGCATTGGCGAACTGGTCGAGCACACGCCCTTCGCCACGCGCGTGCATCGCGGCCGCCACATCGCGTGCGTATTCCATACCGCCCTGTGCAGCGGGTGTCAGGATCAGTTCCGCGCCATACGCGCGCATCGAGGCACGTCGTTCCTCGCTCAGGTTGTCCGGCATGATCAGCGTCATGCGATATCCCGTGATCGCGGCGATCATCGCCATCGCGATGCCGGTGTTGCCACTGGTGGCCTCGATCAGCCGGTCGCCTGGACGAATCTCGCCGCGCGCTTCCGCCGCGCGAATCATGGACAAGACCGGGCGATCTTTCACGGAGCCGCCGGGATTGTTTCCCTCAAGCTTGCCCAGCAGGATGTTTCCGCGTGCCTCCATCGCCGCGCCAGGAATGCGCTGCAGTTGAACCAGCGGCGTACGGCCAATGGTGTGATCAATCGTTGCGTGCATGAAATGACTCGGGTCGGAAACCACTGCGAACTCGGTGCGGCGCGCACCATGCGTGGAGTTTAGCCGCTTGCGCGCGCCCGGCAATGAAGGGCGCTGGTGGATGGACCGCAGGGGTTGAAAACGACTCACGAACGAAGGTGACCTCTGGTGCTCAGGGGCGCACGGGAGGAACTTGGTGGGATGAATGCGGTGCGACGCTCCGCACGACAAGAGTGGGTTCCCAAGGGACATCATCGGGACGATGCCCCGTGCGCCCGCTGTTGTGAATTCCCCAACCCCCAGAGTGATGACCTCCCTGCGTGCCCCTCTTCTCTGCGCCCCGAAGCGGTCGCTCATTGTTGGGATCGCAGTCGTCCTCACCGCCTGTAGCGCGCCCAAGGACACGGCAGCGGTGGCAAAAACACAAGCCGGCACAGCACCACCGGGCGAGGCACCGCCGGGCATGGCCTGGATACCCGGCGGTGAGTTTCGCATGGGCGGAGACGACCAGTACGCCGTCGCCGCTGAACAACCGGTGCACCGTGTGTACGTCGATGGCTACTTCATGGACACGCACACGGTCACGAATGCGCAGTATCGCGCATTCGTGAAAGCGACGGGGTACGTGACGCTCGCTGAACGCGCGCCAGACGTGAACGAACTGATGCGTCAAATGCCGCCCGGCACTCCGCGCCCCGACCCGGCAGTCCTCGTACCGGGATCGCTGGTGTTTGCACCAACTGCCAAGGCCGTGAACCTTCAGGATTGGTCGCAGTGGTGGAAATGGACACCGGGCGCCAACTGGCAGCATCCGTCGGGCCCCACCGATTCTATTGTCGGTCTCGACAATTTTCCCGTCGTGCAGATCGCGTTCGATGACGCCGTCGCATACGCCACGTGGGCGGGAGGCCGGCTTCCTACGGAAGCGGAGTGGGAGTTCGCGGCGCGCGGCGGCGATCATCGCACGGCGCATGCGTGGGGCGACGAGGCCATCGATCCCGCGCATCCGCAAGCGCACATCTATGACGGCGCGTTTCCTTCACACGCGGCCGCGCCGAAGGCCGTTGGCTCGTATCCACCAACCGGATTCGGATTGTACGACATGTCCGGCAACGTCTGGCAGTGGACCAGCGACTGGTATCGGCCCGACACATATGCGAAGGATGCGGCGCAGGGCACGGTGCGCAATCCGCACGGACCGGATATCGGCCTGAATCCGGCAACCGAAGGACAACCCACACGCACAGTGCGCGGTGGGTCGTTCCTGTGCAGCGACGTGTATTGCCGAGGGTATCGTGTGAGTGCGCGTAGTCCCGGTGCGCCGGATAGTGGGGCGTCGCACATCGGGTTTCGCATTGTGATGTCGGTGGAACAGTGGAAGGCGCGGCACACCTCGTCCAAGGCAGGAACATGAAGCGGCTTCTTCAGCTGGTCGGTGCCGTCGCGGTCTTCAGCGTGTCGATTCGCGTAACCGCGCAACAGCGCCCGAACTTTTCCGGTGCGTGGGCGAATGCACCCGAACAAGCGGCGGTTGGTGCCCCGGCCGGTGGCACGATGGGCAGCGGATGGGGCACGCCGCTCACCATCACCCAAACCGCGAACCGCTTGACCGTACAATACGAGTTTTTCGCGCGCGGCGACCTGCAACCACCGCTGTCGTTTCGATTCGCGTTGGATGGGTCGGAAACGATCAATTCCGTCATGATGGGCCGTGGCATGCAGCAGCAGACGTCCACGGCCATGTGGAACGGCAACACGGTGGTGATCACGACGAAACACAACTTTGCGCATCCGACAACCGGCGCGCCAACGGTTTCAGAAATCCGTCAGGCGCTCACACTGCAGTCGCCCACGACGCTGCTTGTCGAAACGACCCGTGTGGGAGTACTCGGCGGCCCGACATCCACCACCAAGACCACGTTGACGAAACGCTGAGCCTACGGAGCCTACGGAGCCTACGGACGAGCCTACGGACGCGGCGGGGTATAGGGATCCTTCGCACCCGTGGGCACATGCGGATACGTCACGGTGGTGATGGTCCAGTCGGCGACCAACTTGTCGAACGCGCTCACGGCCCACGGATTGGCGTCCTTGATATCGGATTCTTCCTTCGGATCCGAGCGCAAATTGAACAACCGCATGAGCGGCGCCTCGGGCTTCCCCGATTCGGGCATGAAGGCGTAATGAAACTTCCAGTCCTTCCATTTCACCGCGCGCAACTGATTCGCCGTGAAATAGATCACGCTCTCGCGGTTTGACTGCTTCTGCTTGCCTTCCAGAAATGGCAGCTGATTCACTCCGTCAATCGCGCGGTCGGTGGGCACCATGCCGGGGGCGCCAGCTGCTGCAGCGAAGGTCGGGAAGAGATCCACTTCGTGCACGATCTCGTTCGACACCTGCCCTGCAGGAATGCGTCCGGACCAGCGAACGACGCACGGTGTGCGAATGCCGCCTTCCATGACCGTATTGTAGAAGCCGCTCCACGGGCCTGAAGAGCCTCGCCACGGACGCCGGATTTCCGCGCCATTGTCGGCGCACCACAGCACCAGGGTGTTGCGTTCAATGCCCAACGTCTTGAGTGCCGCCAACACCAGTCCAACGTTGTAGTCCACGTCGGCCATCGCGTCGCCTATGTCTCCGGCGCCACTTTTCCCGGCGAAGTCCGGATGCGCCAGCGTGGGGAAATGGATTTGCGTGATGGGATAGTACACAAAGAACGGTTTGCGTCCACGCACATTGCGTTCCATGAACGCGATGCTTTTCTGCGCCGCTTCGCGATCGACGGTCCGTCGTGATGCGAGATCAAACACCTTCACCTTATGGGGTGCGCTGCCGACCTGCTGCGCCCAGATATACGGCGTTTCCATCGTGGATGGGTCAAAGCCGGGTGCCGTTGTCACCTGCGCAGACGTGCTGGTGTGCGGAATGCCGTACCACTCGTCAAACCCTTGATCGCCGGGCGTGCGTCCCAACCATGCGTCGCCACCTAAATGCCACTTGCCGAAAATCCCTGTCGCATAGCCGTTGGCTTTCAGCGCTTCCGCCATGGTTACTTCCCAGAGCGTGATTCCGGTCGGTTGCGTGGCGCCGGTGCGCACGGCGTACCGACCCGTAAGCAACGCGGCGCGTGAAACGGTGCAGGAATACTCAACGTTGAAATTGTTGAGCCGCATGCCTTCGTTGGCAATCCGATCGATGTGTGGCGTCGGGACACCGCGTACACCGCCGTAGACCCCGACTTCGCCCCAGCCCAGATTGTCGGGGAACATCATGATGATGTTGGGCTTGGTCGCGGGAGCCTGCCGACGCGACGCACCCTGCGCGGAGAGGGCAGACGTGGCGACGGTCGCGCAGAGCGCCCACAGCGAGAGGTGATCGGAGAGACGGCAACGCATGAGTGGGCTTCCTGTCGGAGGGGGGACGACCCCAAAGTCGTCGAGCGCGGGTCTCGGCGCAAGAACACGAGGCCAGCGTGAGCCAGCGAAGGGATCGCTCGAATGATGGCGAGTCGAGGTGATTGCCTCTATTGTTGCGGGAGTCCGAGGGCGTGATAGGCCCGTGGATCGATATCCCGTTGATTCTGGCACCCTCCTGGCGAGACCCACATGACGAAGCGATTCACGATGGTTGCGCTGTGCTTTGTGGTGGCCTGTCAGCCCACCGACACGTCGACCGCGGTGCGCAAGCCGAACATCGTCGTCGTGTTGGTGGACGATTTGCGCTGGGACGACATCGGTGTCGCCGGCCATCCCTTCGTCGAAACGCCGAACATCGACAAGTTGGCCGGCCAAGGCGCTCGATTCCTGAATGCGTTTGCCACCACGCCGCTATGCAGCCCCAGTCGCGCCGCCATTCTGACCGGTACGTATGTGCACACGAACGGCATCATCGACAACACGGCGCGTGATTCGGCCAGCTACTTGCTGCAGACGTTTGCGATTCCGCTGAAGGCGGCGGGATATCACACCGGGTTCTTCGGCAAGTGGCACATGGGCAACGACGACGGACAGCGCCCAGGCTGGACACGCTGGGTGGCGATGAAGGGGCAGGGGGAAGCCGTCAATCCCAAACTCAACGTCGATGGCACGCGGCAGGAAGTGAAAGGCTATGTCACCGACGTGTTGACCGACTACGTGGACACGTTCATTCGCGACAACGCGAAGGCGCCAACGAAGACGCCGTTCATGGTGTTCCTCGCGCACAAGGCGATGCATCCGAACGTCATGCAGCAGAACGACGGCTCGCGGGCGACCTTGGCAGCGCAACCGGAAGGCTTTGTGCCGGCGCCGCGCCACGCCGGACGGTACGCCAACGCCGTCGTCCCCCGTCGACCCAACGCGCTCTCGCCGATCACCAACAAGCCCGCGTTGCAGCGTCGCATCGATACGTTGCCGCCGCTCAGCCCGGCGACCGGCACGAGCGACAAGAATATTCGTGGACGCCTGGAGATGCTGGTGGCGGTCGACGAGAGCCTTGGGCGCTTGGTGAAAACGCTGGAAGAACTGGGAGAGCTCGACAATACCATCATCGTGTTCACCAGCGATCACGGCTACTTCTACGGCGAGCATGGTCTCGATGAAGAGCGTCGACTGGCCTACGAAGAAACGGCGCGCATTCCGCTGATCATTCGGTACCCCAAAATGGTGACGGCCGGCGTGACGCCCGCACAGTTGGTGCAGACGATTGATATCGTACCGACCGTACTCGGTATGGCCGGCGTTGCCGACACCGCCGCACGACAGGGCACCTCCCTGGCCCCGCTACTGCAGGGAAAGTCCGCACCATGGCGTTCGTCGGTGCTGATTGAGTACTACAGTGACAAGGTCTTTCCGCGCATGGTGACGATGGGGTATCAGGCGGTGCGTACCGAGCGCTACAAGTACATCCACTACACCGCGCTCTCGGGGATGGATGAATTGTACGATGTGGTGGCCGACCCCTATGAGATGCGCAACCTCATGGGGACGGCGGCGGGGAAGGCCGCGCTACCGGCTGTGCAGACGGAACTTGAGCGGCTGCAGAAGGCGTCGGGCTACGTGCCCAGATAGGGCCGCGCGTGCGGGGCCCCCGGGCCCCGACCAAGACTTCGGTGCGGGTCTCGTGAACGCGCGCCGTACCATGACGGCAACCGAGCCGGGCGACGTCGAGGAGCCGCGCGCCCTACTTCTTGACGCTGACGTTGTTCACCACCGAGTACCCGTTCTTCGCCGCAATGTCGGCGTCCTTCTTGACGCTTGACGCCGACAGCAGTGTTGAAAGCCGCAAAACCAGCGCCCGAAAGGGTGAGGATTTACTCACTCGTAACTCTCGCGATGGCGTTTGGCAGGTCTCCTAGTCCAGATTTTGTGCGTTCACAGAACACGTAGAGCGAGGCCGAACAAGCCGCCAGTTCAGCGCTTTGACTTCGGGTGCTGATCCTTGTCGGAGATGGTGCCGACTTCATCGTCGGTGTGATGATGCTTGGCGGCATCCTTCTCCAACCGATTGCGGTCGCTTTGTTTATCGGCATCGTCGTGCTGGATCCGACCTTCGAACAGGCGATCCTTTCCGGTGTCGTCGTGCTGACGAATCTTTGCGGGATCATGCCCGGCATGCTTCTGCGAGTCCGCCGCAGTGTCGTCGGCCTCCTCAGCCGTTGCGGCCTGATCCAGTTTCTTGTCGCTCGCGCTGTGCGTGTACCCGCGGTCTTTGTCGGCCATTGATTAGCTCTCTGAGGAGTGGAAGTTGCGCTGGATGAGACCCCGCGACGGTAAAACGTTCCCGAAAGGCGCGTGTTGGGAGCGATTCCTTCGGGCATGCTGCGTGAGCGAGCTCCCTGCAGCCGGAACGCTCGCACCGGCAAACACGACCATGCCGAACACAGCGGATGCCAATGCGATGACGCCCGCAACACCGGTGCCAGCGCAGCAGCAGGTGCTTGACCAGCTCGGCCGGATGGACGGCAAACACATCGAGACACTCTCGGCGGCAGAGGCGAGAGAGCAGCCGAGTCCGGCGGACGCCGTGCGCGCGCTGCTCGCGAAGCAAGGAAAGTCCACCGCGCCGGAAGCTGTCGGCCAGGTAACGAATCGCAAATTTGACAACAGAGGTGTGAGCATTCCAATCCGCATCTACACGCCAATTGGAACGGGGCCGTTCCCTGTCGTCGTCTACTATCACGGCGGTTCTTCACGCAATACCTGCGCACCTCCGCCGACGCGAACGACGTGCGCCTCAACATCCTTGGCGCAAATCTCCGGGATTTACCGCCGACAACGATCATCGCCGCACAAATCGGTCCATTGCGCACCGAAGGCGAGACGCTCGCAGCCAAGCTACGTGAGGCCGGCGTCAGCGTTGAATACAAAATGTTCGACGGCACCGACCACGAATTCTTTGGACAAGGTGCAGTGCCACCGCTCGCGAGGCAATCGGTGGCGTTCGAGGCCAGCGCGCTCAAGAACAAACTCAGGAAGTAGGCGCCCCGCAGAGTATCGTTGTTCCCCTCTCACCTGTAGCTTTGGCTCGGGGACCTCCACGAACACCGGCATGGAAGGCTATTGCGATGAACCGCGGCGCCGAGCAACCGTCTGAAGCAGGGGCTGACGCAAACGACGAGCTGGACGACGAACCGTACACCGGCACCGCGTTCCCCATCGTTGGTGTGGGAGCCTCAGCCGGTGGGTTGGAAGCGTTTACGCAACTCCTGAAGGCATTGCCTGCAGACACCGGAATGGCGTTCGTGTTGGTTCAGCATTTGGCCCCATCGCACCCAAGTGCGCTGGCGGAAATTCTGTCGCGAACCACGACGATGCCGGTTCGGGAGGTTGACAACGAGCCAACGGTCGAGCCCAACAACGTCTACGTCATCCCGCCCGATTGCAGCATGATCATCGCCGGCGGGAAGCTCCAGTTGCTGCCGCGTGCAAGCCGCGGCGCGCCCCACACCATCGACCAATTTTTCCGGTCGCTGGCGGACGAACAGCGGCACCAAGCCATCGGGGTGGTCCTATCTGGTACGGCCACAGACGGCACCCTGGGTCTTGAAGCGATCAAGGGCGAAGGCGGCATCACCTTCGCTCAGGACGCAACGGCGCAACACCAGGGCATGCCGCACAGCGCGATTGCCTCGGGATGCGTGGACTTTGTTATGCCGCCCGCCGACATTGCGCGGGAAATTGCGCGCATCAGCCAACACGCCTACGCGGTGCCCAAGGTCGAGGCCCGCGAGACTGACGACAAGCCAAACCTTGAACACGTCTTGCGACTGCTCAAACACGGCACCGGGGTCGACTTCGCAGGCTACAAGTTCAATACCCTGTACCGCCGCATTACCCGCCGCATGGTGTTTCAGAAGATCGATGATCTTGCGGAATACGTACAGTTTCTCCAGAAGACGCCGCTGGAGATTGAGGCGCTCTACCAAGACATCCTGATCAACGTCACCAGCTTCTTTCGCGACAGTGAGGCGTTCGAGGCACTGAAGAGTACCGTATTCCCCCGCTTGCTGGAGGGCCGCTCCCGCCACGACCCGGTGCGATTCTGGACGCTCGGCTGCTCGACCGGACAGGAGGCGTATTCGCTGGCGATGGCTTTCACGGAAGCCGCCGAGACCGCGGGCAGCCAAGTGACGCTCCAACTCTTCGCCAGCGACTTGAACGCCAAAGGCATCGAGAAGGCCCGGGCGGGCGTCTACCCGAAAGACATCGAGCAAGACGTGTCGCCAGAACGCCTGCGACGGTTCTTCACCGAGGTGGACGGTCAATATCGGGTTGCGAAGTCGATCCGCGACGCCTGCATTTTCTCGCGCCACAACGTCCTCGCCGATCCACCGTTCTCCCGCATCGACGTGATCAGTTGCCGCAACCTGCTCATCTACCTTGAGCCGGTGCTGCAACAAAAGATCATGCCGACATTGCACTACGCGCTCAAACCGTCTGGCTGCTTATGGCTGGGCAGCTCGGAGACGATTGGCGCATACCGGAATTTGTTCGACGCTGAGGACCCCAAACACAAGATTTACGTGAGAAAGCCGTCGTCCGGCCCGGGGCGTGGGCACTTCCCGCTGCAATCCGGCGGGACAACCCGCGCTCCCTTCGTCCCGATCTCGTCCGGGTCGAGCGAAGCGTCCGACCTACCCAAGGAAGCGGACCGCGTTCTCTTGACCAGGTTTTCTCCGCCCGCGGTGCTGGTGTCGTCGGATCTGGAAATCTTGCAATACCGTGGAGATACCAGCCCCTATCTGGCACCGCTTCCGGGCAAGGCCAGTCTGAGCCTGCTCAAGATGCTGCGCGAAGGGCTTCTCGTCGGTGTCCGCTCCGCCGTGCTGCAGGCTAGCCAAGTAGGGGGGCTGGTGCGGGAGCAGGGCTTACGCGCCAAGACGGACGCCGGCTACCACGAGGTCGACATCGAGGTGATTCCGATCAACGCGCACGGAGGGGGGAGGGAGGGTGGATTCCTCATCCTGTTCGAGAAGTCCGGTGTGGGGGGCGCCGCCGAACCGCCCGTGCCACCGGAACCCTCGCTCGCCGACACGGACGCCTCCCGGTTTGAGAAGGAGCTGTCGGAGACCCGCGATTATCTGCAAGCGGTGATCGAGCAGCAGGAGGCGGCCAACGAAGAACTGCAATCGGCCAACGAAGAGGTCCAATCGGCCAACGAGGAACTCCAAAGCACCAACGAAGAGCTGGAAACCTCGAAGGAAGAAATCCAGTCGTCGAACGAAGAGCTGGCCACTGTCAACGACGAGCTGAACAACCGCAACGCCGAGTTGCACCGCGTCAACGACGACCTGACGAATCTCCTCAGCAGCATCCAGACCGCGATTATCATGCTCGGTCCCGATCTGCGCGTCCGCCGGTACACGCCAGCGGCGGAAAAGCTGTTCAACCTTATCCCTGCCGACGTCGGTCGGCCGCTCGCCGACATCAAACTGCCGTTCGACGACATTGCGGACCTGGAGCCGATGCTGGCGGAGGTGCTCGACACGGTGACCGCGAAGGAGCGCGACGTCCGCGATAAGCATGGCCGATGGTACTCGTTGCGACTCCGCCCGTATCGAACGCTCGATAACAAGATCGACGGCGTTGTTCTGGCGCTGGTCGACGTGGACGCGCTGAAACGCGCAAACGCCTTCACCGAGGACATCGTGGCGACGGTACGCGAGCCGCTCTTGGTCCTTGATGAGAACCTGCGGGTCGTCACGGCCAGCCGGTCCTTTTACGGGACGTTTCACGTTGCCGCCGACGAGACAGAGAACCGGCTGGTGTTCGACCTGGGCAATCGTCAATGGGATATTCCGTCCCTGCGCGCCCTGCTGAACGAGGTGCTGCCGAAGAATGCGTCGTTTAACGACTTCGAGGTGGAATTTGACTTCCCGGGCATTGGCCGCCGCAACATGCTGCTCAATGGCCGCCGCGTCGCCCGGGAGGGCGGCGCAGCGTCATTCATCCTGCTTGCCATCGAGGACGTCACCGAGCGCACTCGGCACGAGGACCAGCTGCGCATCAGCGAAGAACGCTTCCGCACCTTGGCCGACGGCTCCCCGGTTTTCATCTGGCAGACCGACGCCACCGGTCTCGTTTTTGCGAATGCCCTGCACCTGACATTCTTGGGCGTGCCGTTGGAGCGGGCGGCCGGTACGGGGTGGCTCGATTTCCTGCACCCCGACGACCGTCAGGGTTACCTCGACGCGTACACGTCCGCCCACACCCGCGAAGAAAAGTACGACGTTCAATGCCGGTTCCGCCGTCATGACGGGGAATACCGGTGGTTCCGCAACGTGGCTTCCCCGTACCGCAGTCCGGACAACTCGTTCCTCGGATTCGTTGGATGCTCGGTTGACGTGACCGACATCCTGCGGGCCGAGGCGCTGCTGCTCGACGCGGACCGTCGCAAGAACGAATTTCTGGCAATGCTGGCGCATGAGTTGCGCAATCCGCTGGCGCCAATCCGCAATGCCGTGGAGATTCTGCAGCGCTCAGGAAATACCGTGGAAGCCGTGGCGTCGGTGACAGCAATGATGGAACGACAAGTTGGCCAAATGGTTCATCTGGTCGACGATTTACTCGACGTGAGCCGCATCGGTCGCGGTACGGTTGCACTCCGCTTGAGTCGCCTTGACTTGGCGTCCGTCGTACATCAGGCGGTCGAAGCCAACCGCTCATTGTGCAGGGAAAGGGAGCACGAATTCACAGTGACAATGCCTCCATCGCCAATCTACTTGCGCGCCGATTATGCACGGCTGGTTCAGGTGGTGGGAAACATTTTGAATAACGCCTTCAAGTTTACCGACAGAGGCGGACGGATTTCGCTTACGGTCGAACGCGAGGCCACCCACGCTGTCATCATAGTTCGGGACAGCGGCATCGGCATCGCCGCTCACGATCTGACCGGCATCTTCGAGATGTTCATGCAGGTCGACGGTTCCGTTGAGCGATCACCGAGCGGGTTGGGTATCGGCCTCGCCCTCGTGAAAAGTCTGGTGCAGATGCACGACGGCACGATCGAAGCCCGCAGTGCAGGTGTCGGCCAAGGCACCGAGTTCGTCGTGCGTCTGCCGATTCCGGCCGACGAGCAGTCGCCTCCCGAGTCGCCGCTTCCTGCCGCGCCGACGTCACTCACGGCCTGTCGCATCTTGGTTGTCGATGACAATCGTGACGCCGCCGACTCGTTGGCCATGCTGTTGACGATCACTGGCAACGAGACCAACACCGTGTACACCGGCGTGGACGCGGTGGCAGCCGCAGCGGCGTTCCGGCCCGATGTGGTACTGCTCGACATCGGCCTGCCGCAGGTAAGCGGCTACGAAGTGGCGCGCAGAATTCGCGAGCAGTCGTGGGGGGAAGGCATGACGCTGTTCGCCCTGACGGGATGGGGGCAGGAGGAAGACCGGCAGAAGTCGAAAGATGCCGGGTTCGACGGCCACCTGACGAAACCGGTGGACTTCGCCGAGCTGACGAAACAGTTGACCGAGTGGCTGTCGTTGCGGAAAGTTGGCGAGTAGCCGGTGAACCGGACGAGTGCAGGCTCCGTAGCGATCGTCAGCACGTCATTCATCAACGAGGCCACGCATGAGCAATCCGGAATCGCCATCGCCCGCGGACATCTCGCGTCGGCGATTCGTGCAGGTGTCTGGTGTCGCGGCGGTGGTTGGTCTCACCGGCGCGGCACACGCGCAACCGATCGCTGGCAACGACGGTGCCGCGCCAAGTCAACCTTCGCGAGCGCAACCGACGGTCGTCGATGTGTGTGTCATTGGCGCCGGCTTTGCCGGGCTAGCCGCCGCGCACGCAGTCAAAGCGGCCGGCAAATCGGTGATGGTACTCGAGGCGCGAGATCGCGTCGGCGGTCGCACCTTCACCATCCCACTCAAGGACGGCGGATGGGTTGATGAAGGAGGCCAGTGGGCCGGAGCGGGGCACGACCGCCTATATCACTGGATCAAGGCAACGGGAAAGACCACCTATCCAACGCCGAATTTCGGCGAGGCCCTCGTCTTCGGCCCGGCGCGCAAAGCGTTCGCACGCGTCCGTGACGACTGGTCCGTGCTTCCCGGAATGGCGCGCGTCGAGGCCATCAAGCGAAAGCTGCAGGCGATGGCCAATACGCTCGACCCCGCCGCACCGTGGCAACATCCCGACGCGCGTACCTGGGATGGCATCACCCTCGCGCAGTGGCTTGCACAGAACGTGAAGGAACGGAACATCCGCGAGTATATCGTCGGGGACATGTCCTACGCGTGCGCCAGCCCCGAACAGATCTCCGTGTTGTCGTTTCTGTCGTTGGTGCGCGCATGCGTCAGCTTCGACAAACTGAATGGTTTCACTGATGCGGCGCAGCAGGATCGCATCGTGGGTGGCATGCAGCCAGTCGCGAGCGGCATGGCCGAGCAGCTTGGCGACGAGCGCATCCGTCTCAAAAGCCCCGTCCGACGCGTGCGCTGGAGTGAGAGCGAAGCTACCGTCAGCACCGACACATTCGATGTACAGGCGCGACATGTAATTTTCGCCGGCCCACCCACGCTCATGGGCGCCATCGAGTTTGTGCCGTCACTCCCAGTGGCGCGCGCACAGATCACGCAGCACTGGCCGCAGGGACTGGTGATCAAGGTCGGCATGGTCTACGACCGACCGTTCTGGCGAGACCTCGGATTGAGCGGACTGACATTGGACTATTCCGCGATGGTGTCGGAGACTGCTGACAGTAGTGCCCCCGAAGGACATGGCACGTCGGGAGTGCTGACCGGATTCATCTACACAGACCAGGCGCGCGCCGCGTCGTTGTTGTCGGCCGCCGAACGTCGTCAGCGAGTGCTCGCGGAGATGGCGAAACGTTTTGGCGACAAGGCGCTGACGCCGGACCGCATCATCGAGATGAACTGGTCCACGCAGGTGTGGACGCGCGGCTGCTACGGTGGCTATCTCGCGCCCGGTGCCACGGTCCTGTTTGGCTCGGCGGTGCGAGATGCGGTTGGTCCGCTGCACTGGGCCGGGACTGAGACGTCGCCGGTGTGGCCCACGTTTATTGAAGGGGCCATACGATCGGGTGAGCGGGCGGCGGCAGAAGTCGTCTGACGCCGTCTGACGCCGGCTGACGCCGAGTGGGTAGGGCGCGCGTCTGGGATGGCATCACGCTCACGCCGAAGCGCCGATGCGACTGCTCCTTACCCGACGGCATCAATCAGCTGGGCCATGAGGGTTTGGTTCGCGGTGATCTGCCCGGCCGCGACGTGGTTGAGATCGTAAATCAGGGCGGCCTTCTCGAGATTCGCAAAATCGAGCATGATGATGTTTGGCATGTAGCGTTTGAGCTGGTTCGCCATACCTTGCCCAGCCAGTGGGTGAGGCGCGTGCGCGCTTACGCTCGAACCCATGCCGGCATTCCACGCCTCCAAGAAGCCGACCAGGTTTGGTGGCCGCCACATTGCCGCATCGCGATCACCGATATTCTCCTTGAGGCCGGTGGTCGTCCAGTACATCATGCGGATGACATCCGGTGGCGTGAGCCGCGCGTCGGTCATGAACTGCGTTTGCTTCTTCGTGTTCTCTTTGATCTTCTTTGCGCGAGTCGTTTTCATCGCGGTATCGCCAAAATTCCCATAGTACTGAAGGCCCTCAAAGTCCGTTGCATACGCGGCTTTGACTCCCGTGCTCTCATCCTTCTTGGCGAGGTTGGCAAATCGCATAATTCCCGGAGGGACCTGACCATGGAACGCCGTGAGCGCCTTGATCCCGCCGTCTGAGAAGAGCACGACCACGTGGCCAGCGAGCTGATGGAGTGTCTTACGGTTCAGATTCCCCCCGCCGACGTACAGGCTCGCACCAAGGATGTCGCGACACGCTTCGGCGATCAGCGGCCAGTTGGTGCACTTATCGAACTTGAGGATCAGGAACTCCGTTGCGGTCGGCAAGGCGGAGACGAACGCCAGTGCCTGCCTGAGAACCATCTCGAGGGTCAGTCCCCAGTCGCCAGCGCGAAGTTTGCTGCGGGAGACCTGCTCCATCCGTGGGGCCCCGACGCCCGATGGATTGACCTGGCGCATCTTCTGCTCATTCTTCACGAACATGCCATCCGCGTGGAAGGTACGCATGTCGACCGTCTTTACCCCGTTGACTTCAACGGTTTTTGCGGCCACTCGGATGTCAAAAAAACGCACACCAGCATCCGCTTGGCCTGCGATATCCAAATTCTGCGTCTGCACATTGCCGTTACCACCCGTGATCCCTGCGTCGTGTGTTCCCACAATGACGATCTCGTTGAGCCGCTTCGCTCCGCCAAGACCGATGTAGCTAATTGGCATGATGAGCTATCCTGTGTGTGATTCGTGGGACTCGCAATGGTGCGTAGCCAAGATCAGACAGTATGCATCGCAAGGAATCACAGCGCCATGGCTGGCCTTGGGAATCATGTGGGCTGATATCCAGCCAGCAGAGCGTCGACGCACGCGAAACATGCTGGACGACCTGACTTTCGAGCCGTAGATATCAGCATGATACACCACGTCAGTACCTGCTCACTCTGTGAAGCGATGTGCGGGATTGTGATCGAGACGGATGGCGACCGCGTGACGGGCATCCGCGGCGACCCCGACGACACGTTCTCACGCGGACACATCTGCCCAAAAGCCGTAGCGTTGGCAGACGTCCATGCAGATCCTGATCGACTCCGGCGGCCCATGGTGCGCAACGGCACCGACTGGACGGAGGTGAGTTGGGAGCATGCCTTCGAACTGGTCACCACAAAACTCACGGCGATTCAAGCGACACATGGCGCGAATGCCGTGGCCGTCTATGGCGGCAATCCCACGATTCACTCACTTGGCGCGTCGTTGTTCTTCCCCGAATTCGTGCGCGCCCTCGGCACAAAAAACCGCTTCTCGGCAACATCCGTCGATCAACTGCCACACCATCTGGCAGCGGTCACCATGTTTGGGCATCCGCTACTCATTCCCATTCCAGATATCGATCACACCGATCATCTGCTGATCTTTGGCGCCAATCCTGCCGTGTCGAATGGCAGCCTGATGACGGCACCCGATGTCGTGAAGCGCATCAAGGCGATTCGTGCTCGCGGCGGTCGCGTGGTGTTGGTTGACCCGCGTCGCACCGAAACCGCCGCGTTGTGCAGTGCCCACCATTTCATACGCCCGGGCGCTGACGCGCTGGTGCTGTTGGCGTTGTTGCATGTGGTCTTCGCCGAGCGGCTGGAGCGGCTGGGACACGTGGCGCAGTTCACCGACGGTGTTGAAGACGTGCGGGCGCTCGTTGCATCGTGGACGCCAGAACGCGTCGAGCCGCTGTCTTGCATCTCGGCCGACGCGATTCGCACGATGGCACGTGAGTTCTGTGCCGCGCCGCGGGCGGTGGCGTACGGGCGCGTGGGCGTATCGATGCAGGAGTTTGGGGCGCTCGCGTGTTGGCTGATTTCTGTGCTGAATGTGGTGACCGGTCGGATGGATACGGAAGGCGGCGCGATGTTCACGAAGCCGGCGGTCGATCTCGTGTCGGGAGGCGGTGTGTACGGGGGCGGGAAGTTTGGGCGCTGGCGTTCGCGGGTGCGCGGGCTGCCGGAGTTCGGTGGCGAACTGCCAGTCGCTGCACTCTCGGAAGAAATCGAGACGCCCGGCGATGGACAGGTGCGTGCGATGGTGACGCATGCCGGCAATCCGGTGCTGTCAACGCCCAACGGCATGCGGTTGGATCGCGCCTTGCGTGGGCTTGAGTTCATGGTGTCGTTCGATCTGTATGTGAACGAGACCACGCGGCATGCCCACGTCATCTTGCCACCGGCGTTTGCGCTGGAGCGCGATCACTACGACACGGTCTTTCATATGCTGGCCATTCGCAACACGGCAAAGTTCTCACCGGCCGTGTTTGCACCGGGCGACGGAGCGAAACAGGACTGGGAAATTCTCTCGCAACTCACTTCGCGATTGCGACGCGGTACAGTTGCCGAAGTCGAAAAGGCGCGGGAGGGTGATGCGAAGCGCGCCACACTGGGGCCGCGCGGCCTGTTGAATCTCGGACTGCGCGCTGGTGCCTACGGGATGAACAGCAGTTACGCCGAGCGCGCGAACGGCGGAGGCGCGGTTGGCGAACATACTACGGGAGGCTTGTCGCTCGCGGCGCTGGAGGCCGCGCCACACGGCATCGACCTTGGCGCGTTGGCTCCCTGTTTGCCGGAACGCCTGCGCACCGAATCCAAGCGGATTGCACTGTCCCCGCCAATGATCGCGGCCGACGTGGCGCGATTGGAGCGGGAATGGGGTGCAGCAGACGCCGCGAGGACTGGCACACTGTCATTGATTGGCCGTCGCGACCTGCGCTCGAACAATTCGTGGATGCACAACAGTACGCGGTTGGTACGCGGGAAACGTCGGTGCACGTTGTACATGCACTCCGCCGACGCCACAGCGCGAGGGGTGACAGACGGGGAGACCGTACACGTGTCGTCGCGCGTCGGCAACGTTGCGGTGGAGTTGGAAATCACCGATGACATCATGCCTGGCGTGGTCAGTTTGCCACATGGCTGGGGGCACGACCGCGACGGGGTGCGCCTGCACGTGGCACGCGCACATGGCGGCGTGAGCATCAACGACCTGACGGATGATCAGCGCCTTGATGAGCTGTCTGGGAATGCGGCGTTCAGTGGGACGCGCGTCACCGTGATGCGCGTGCGCGATGCGTCGTAGCGCCCCCGGTGTTTTCGTGCTGGCCTTGCTTTCGGGGCCTTGGTCGTCGGCGTCGCCGGTCGTGAACGCCGCGATTTCCGGCCACGTGTACATCGATCGCAACGGCAACGGTCGTTATGATCTTGGCGAGCGCGGACTGCGCGGCGTGTCGGTGTCCAATCAGGAAGCCGTGGTCGTGAGCGATGCAGACGGCGCATATCAGCTGTCGGGGCCTGGAAGCACGGGCGTGATTTTCGCCAGCATTCCCGATGGCTACACCAGTCGCGGTACGTTTTACAAGAGCATCGACAGCAGCGCATCCAATCGCGGTCCGATCGACTTTGCGATGACTCGGCTTCCCGTCGCACGCACGGTCACGTTCATCCATGCCTCGGACACGCACATCGCTGAAGCCTCGCTGCCGCGCACGAAGCGCCTTCAGGCGCTGATTGACTCCGTTCGCCCAGCATTCGTCATCATCACCGGCGACTTGGTGCGTGATGCGCTACGCGTAGGCGAAGCTGAAGCCACCGGCTACTATGAGTTGTTTCAGCGCGAAATGGCGCTGATTGCACCGCCGGTATGGACGATTCCCGGCAACCACGAAGCGTTTGGCATCGAACGCGACAAGTCAGGCGTGAAGGCCGATCATCCGCTGTACGGTCGCGTGATGTATCGCCACTATCGCGGACCCGACTACTACTCGTTCAACGCCGGCGGTGTGCACTTTGTGGGGCTCAACAGCGTCGACATCGACGACACCCGCTACTACGGCCACATGGACAGCGCGCAGTTGGCGTGGCTGGCGCGCGACCTTGCGGTCGTGCCGGCCACCATGCCCGTGGTGACGTTCAATCACATTCCGTTCTTCTCGTCGATGGAGTCGGTGCACGGCCTGACCGAAGCGCCGCCGGCGCCGAGTGTGATCACGATTGCTGGGAAAGCGCAGTTCAGGCACACGGTGCCAAACGCATCAGATGTGTTGGCGGCGCTTAAGGGCCATCCCTACCCTCTGGCGCTCGCCGGCCATGTGCACGTACGCGAACGTTTGCGCTTTGAGGGAATCCCCACGCGATTCGAACAGTCCGCCGCGATCGTCGCCCCAACATCCACCGCCGGCGTGCGGTTTACCAGCGGCATCACGGTATATCGCATCACTGGTGGTCGCATCGATGACGGCCGCTTCGTGCCACTCGGGCTCGACAAGCAGTAGCGTGCCTTCACCCACACGGCGAGTGATCGCATGGGCCGCCGTGATGCTCGCGGTGGGGTGCGGGCAAGCCGCATCCGACGCGGTACCCGCTGCGGTACCCGCTGCGGTACCCGCGGCGGGACCCGCGCGTCAGGGCCCTGCCGCCAAGGAGCGGCCTCCGCTGCGGTGGGGTGGCGACGCCGAGGGTGGCGCCCCGTTTGTTGAGGCCGATGCGATCACGCCAACCAAACAGCGCGGGTTTGACGTTGAAATCGCCGCCATGATCGCGCAGGGGCTGGGGCGTGTCCCCGAGTTTGTGCAGGTGGCGTGGGCATCTATCGAGCAATCCGTGGCCCGCGGCGACTTCGCGATCGGCATGTCGGGTATCGAAGACCGGCCGGCGCTGCGGGAACGGTACGCCGTCTCGCTGCCGTACTACGAATTTCGCGAGGTGCTGGCGGTTCGCACCGCCGATAGCGCACGTCTGCATCGGCTGGCGGATTTCCGTGGTCGGCGAGTGGGGACACTCGGTGGCACGATGGCGTGGACGATGCTCCTTGAAGCGAAGACGCAGCACGGGATTGTGCCGGTGTCGTACGACGACGATGTGCATCCGTACAGCGATCTGGTGAGCGGGCGTCTCGACGCGGTCCTGCTGGATCATGTGCTCGCCGAGCGCTCGCTCAAGCGTGTGGGCGGGTTTGTGATTCAGCCGGTGCCCTTGGCGATTGGCTACTACGTCGCCGTACTCGCGGCGCGCGATACAGCGCTGCGCGACTCGGTGAACGCGATCCTGCGCGCGCGTATGCGCGATGGGTCGCTCGAAGCCACGTTTCGGACATGGAGTGTCTGGGAGCCACAACAGGCCCAGTTTCAACGGCGCGTGCTTGATAGCGCCGACGCGCTCGCGCGTACGGCCACTGCGGCACCCGCTACGGCGCCGGTAACGCCGCGCGCCGCACGTGTCAGCGCGTGGGCTACCATGACCACATACCTGCCGGCGCTGCTGCGTGCCGCCGTGATCACACTGCTGTTGTCCGTGCTGGCCATGTCGCTCGCGGTGTCGCTGGGCATGCTGGTAGCGTCGGGTCGCGTGTATGGCGGGCCTGTGGTGCGTGCCGCACTCATCGCATATGTCGAGGTTATTCGCGGGACTCCTGTGCTCCTGCAACTGTTTGTGCTGTACTACGGGTTGTCAGATGTGGTGAGACTACCCGCGTTCGCGGCCGCCGTGATTGGATTAGGGCTCAACTACGCCGCCTACGAATCAGAGATCTATCGCTCCGCACTGTTGGCCATACCGCCGCTGCAGCTTGAAGCAGCGCGCATTCTTGGACTCTCCGAGTGGCAAGTGTTGCGACTCGTTCGTGGGCCGCAGGCGATGCGCTTTGCGCTCTCGCCCATGACCAACGACTTTGTCGCGCTCTTGAAAGACTCCTCCCTCGTGTCGGTCATCACCGTGGTCGAACTCACCAAGCAGACGGCGATCTACGCCACCAACGCCGGCAGCTGGGCAATCCCCGGTGCGCTCTGCGCGGTGGTGTACCTTGCCATGTCGCTCCCGCTCTCCCACGTCGCGCGACGCCTCGAACAGCGCTGGTCGCCAACATGAGTCTCTCGCCTGTCACCAACGGCGCCACGACAGGAGCGCTTCGTATTCGCGGACTTCACGTGGAGCGTGGCACGCAGGCGATTCTGCGCGGGTTTGATCTCGACGTGGCGGCCGGCGAGCTGTGCGTCGTGATGGGCTCGTCGGGGGCCGGGAAGTCCACCGTGCTTCGTGTTGTCACCGCACTCCAGCCATTCTCGTCGGGCACGGTGTCGGTCGACGGCGTGGCGTTGCGTCCCGGCGCGCTCCCCAAGGAATCCGCGCTACGCGCGTTGCGGGAACGCGTCGGCATGGTGTTTCAAAGTCATGCGCTATTCGAACACCTCACCGTCTTGGACAACGTGATGTTGGCCCCGATGCACGGGCACGGACAGACGCGCGCGGCCGCATTGGCCCGTGCCACACACTTGCTCGAGACTCTCGGCGTATTGCCGCGAGCGACCGCCTACCCGCGCGAGCTCTCCGGCGGCGAAGCGCAGCGGGTGGCCATCGCACGCGCGTTGGCGATCAACCCCCCGCTGCTGCTGATGGACGAGCCCACCTCTGCGCTTGATCCCGCGCGGCGCGCCGCACTCGGGCACTCGCTCCGCGCCCTCGCGGCCGACGGCCGCGGATTGCTGATCGTGACGCACGATGTGGACTTCGCCCGCGCGGTGGCCGATCGTGTCGTCGTGCTCTCGCACGGAATCATCGCGGAACAGGGGCCGGCCGCCGAGGTCTTGCCATGAATGAGCGCGAACCCCAGTACCGCGTCGAGGGCGACTACGGGTGCATTGATATCACGCTCCCGACCGCGCAGCATCTATTCGATCTTCGCGATCCCGCCCCATTTCGCGAACGCAGCCTTGATGACGATGCAGCGGAGTACATCTACGCCACCGCCACGGATATCCCCCGTTCCATCGCCATCAAACTTGTGCTGATCATCAAGCAAACGCTCGGCCCGTCACTCAGTGCGGCGGAAATCGAAACGGCGGTGCGAGTTCATTTTCAGCACGACGCGGATCGCGTGACTCGGCAATTGCGACAACAGCGCAAGTTTGGGCGCGTTGCACTGGCCGCCGGCCTGACAGCGCTGGTGGTGCTACTGCTCCTCGCCGAGATCATTCGTCGTCGACTGCCTGGTCCCGTGGGGGAGATCATCCACACGGGTCTCGTCATCTTGGCGTGGGTGGTGCTGTGGAAGCCGGTCGATGTGTTGCTGTACGAGTGGTGGCCGCTGGTGCAGAAGCGCCGGGAGCTGTCACGACTGGTGGCCGCGCAGATCGAAGTGCGTGCGCCAGAACCTGAGCCATGATGTCCGAAGCTCGATGAACGACTTGCACACCGCGTACGCGGGTCGCATCCTTTCTGATCCGCAGCACCCGACACTTCATGTAAGGCCGCCAACCTGAAATGCATAGTCACGCCGCCCCGCCGACGCTCAAAGACCTGCCGCCGCCGTCATCGGGGCGTCACGGGTGGCCATGGACGGTCGCGAGCGACCCAATGCCCGCTCGTCGTTCGGACGGTTCGGCGTGGCCGCGCATCTCCATCGTGACGCCGAGCTACAACCAAGGCATGTTCGTTGAGGAAACCATTCGATCGGTCCTGCTCCAAGGGTATCCGAACCTCGAATACGTCGTCATGGATGGGGGGTCCACCGACAGTAGCGTTGACATCATCCGTCGATACGAACGGTGGCTCACGTCGTGGGTCAGTGAGCGCGATGGCGGACAGTCTGAGGCCATCAACACGGGTTTCGCCTCGACAACGGGCTCCATTCTCGGGTGGCTCAACAGTGACGACTACTTCGCGCCCGGGGCGCTTCGTGTTTTTGCCGACCAATTCGCGAAGCAGAGTCCAGACGTGGGCGCGGTCGTGGGAACCGGGAGCAACCTTGACGCTGCTGGACGCGTCTTTTACTCGCCGTTGCCGTCGGCGATAACCCGCGAGAGCCTGCTCGACTGGTGCGACGGCCGGAACTTCATGCAACCCGCCTGCCTCTTCACACGGGCCGCGTGGGATGAGGCCGGGCCATTGCGTCGCGACCTCGACTATTGCATGGACCTTGCGCTGTGGTTGCGCATCGCTGAGCGACGAACGTTTGCGGTGGTGCCGGACACGCTGGCCTTTGTTCACTGGCACGACGACGCGAAAACGATCAAGTCGCGTCATCGCATGTTCGCCGAAATCGCGCTGCTGTTAGCGACCGATGCAGCGGCGCCCGAAAAGGCCAAGGCACTCCTGTTTTCCGTCCTCGACGCCGACGACACGCAAAAGCGGGGCGTGAAGCACCTCTCGCACGCGCTCGGGAAAGAAGTGATGCGCCGACTGCGGGCGATGGTGCCACGTTCCTAACGGACGCCGGCGCTCTCCTGGGCGACGTCGAACTCCGCGTGCGCATCAGCACGTTGCTGCCGCTCACGCACGGCGGACGCCTCGCGCAACGTCTTGATGCTCCAGGAACCAGTTGTACGCCTGTGCAATGCCCTCCTCAAGTCCAACCCGGTGCATCCAGCCAAGGGCGTGCAGGCGAGAGACGTCGAGCAGTTTCCTTGGCGTTCCATCTGGCTTGGTCGTGTCGAAAACGATGCGGGCGTCGGGGTGCACAATCGTGCGCACCAGATCGGCAAGCGCTCCAATGGAAAGATCTTCGCCGGTGCCCACATTGATCGGCTGCGAACTGTCGTAGCCACGCATGAGGAACACGCACGCATCGGCGAGGTCGTCAACATGGAGGAACTCGCGGCGCGGTGTGCCGCTGCCCCACACCACAACCTCTGTGCGTTCCTCGACGCGCGCGTCGTGGAACTTGCGAATCAGCGCGGGCAGTACGTGGGCGCTCTGCAGATCAAAATTGTCTTGGGGGCCGTACAGGTTGGTCGGCATGGCCGAGATGAAGTCGCAGCCGTACTGGCGCCGGTAGGCTTGGCACAACTTGACGCCCACGATCTTCGCGAGCGCGTAGGGCTCGTTGCTGGGCTCCAAGGGGCCTGTGAGGAGCGCCTCCTCGGTGATTGGCTGTTCGGCGTCCCGCGGGTAAATGCACGAGCTTCCGAGGTACAGCAGCCGCCGCGCGCCGTGGAGGTGCGCCGCGTGCACCACGGTGGCGTGGATCATCATGTTGTCATACAGGAACTCCGCCGGACGCGTACTGTTGGCCATAATGCCGCCCACCGTGCCAGCGACGAGGAACACGTACTCAGGCCGGTGTTCACGAAACCAGTCATTCACAGCGGATTGATCGCGCAAGTCCAGCGCGCTGCGGGGGGCAACCAACACGCGACGACAACCCTCGCGTTCGAGCCGACGCATGATGGCGGACCCGACCAGTCCGGCATGGCCGGCAACGTAGATACTCGAATCAGGCGTCATGACTGTGTGGTTTGAAATGGTTCACGTCCAACGTCGGTCAGGAGAAATCGCAATCGTAGCGACGCACGCAAACAACCGCCAGCCTGGCCTCAAGCCAATTCACGCCATGGGGTGCGAGGACAGCTTCGAAGCGTTGGCGTGCTCAGATGGAGGGCCAGCACGCCGGCCTGACGGCGCTGGTGGTGCCATTGCTCCTCGCCGAGATCATTCGTCGTCGTGCCGAGCACGCGTCGGCCCTCGCTACAGCTGCCCGACGCGCGATCCCCACGACGCCATCAGCGCGCGATAGTCGGCTGTATCGTACCGCGACGGCAAGAACCATCGTGCGTAGTCGGGCAGCGTGGCGCCGACCACATGCTGCGAAACCAGCTCGCCGCAGGCGTGTGCCGCCATCAGTCCCATGCCAGACAGCGCTCCCACCACAAAGGCGCCCGACACGGGAAGCGGCCCAACCAGCGGTCGATTCTCTGGCGTCTTGCAGTAGTAGCCACCATTAGTGATCGCGTGCTGCAGCGACTCCGCGATATGCGGCGCGAGTGCTGGGATCATGCGCGCGCAGCCACGCACGACGGTGGCCGCATAGTGCGGATCGATCGGTGGTGGCCACACGTAGGGTCGTTGTTCCGTTTCGTAGGTCCAGATCAAGAACAGCTCATCGCCCCGCGTATGGTCGACCGGGCGCATATGCACGCCAGCGGGCAACGTCGCGCCATCAATCGCAATCGGGTCGCTCCAAATCACGAACGGCGCGTCGCGCGGGACCGCACGATGGGGGTCGCGGATACACACCTTGAGATGGAGCTCGTGGAGCAACGGCAGCTCGACACCGAGCATTCGGCCCACATCGGGCAACTCCGGGCCTGCGGCGGCAATAAACGTGTCCGTCGCGATCACGTCGCCGGACGCGAGTTGCACCTCGTGTACACGCCCACCACGCGTGCGCACCGCAACCACACGATCTCTCACCAGCTGCGCGCCGCAGGCCAGCGCGCGCTTGAGCATCCACGAGCCGTACGCCACGCCATTCAGCGTACCCGCACGCCGGACGTGCAAGGCCGCGATGGTATCTGGCGCGAGATACGGAAACGCCCGACGCGCGTCGGCGCCCAGCAAAAGGTCGGCACCAACGGGTTGCTCGCGAAACCCCTCGGCCCGATGCGGCGCGTACGCCGTTTCACCGGGATGGGTGCGCACTGGCCCCATCCCGAACGACGAGACCTGCTGCGCCGAGCTACGAAACTCCTCGATCTGTGCGGGGTTGGCGGTGGCGAACAGATAGCCGCGTCGATTCATGCGAAACGCATTGCCGCATTCTTCGGCGGTCTGCTCCATCAGATCGATGCTGCGCGAGACCAACCGCAACATGGTATCGTCGGGGCCCGGCCACCAGTTGCGATATCCCTGTGTCCCTTTGTCGCTGGTCAGCGTGAGGGCTTCGTATTGGTCGACAATCACCACGCGGCCCAGCGCCTGCCTCGTGGTCAGGTGGTACGCAGCGGCAGCACCGGCGACGCCAGCACCACAGATCACAACATCGGCAGTAGATCGCATGCCACAAGGTACCACCGGCGGCGCAACGGCGGACCGGCCATGCGCGTGAGGGCCTCAGGACGATCTCGGCAGGCGAGAGCGCTCCGCCCGACAGTGCGCGGTGCCGGGAGACCCCTGGAATACCACGGTGCATCCGCCTTCTGACACGTTTGGTCCTGCACGACGCGTGCGTCGCGCGATGAACGCGTACCCTTAAGCATGCGCTCTCCCATCAATTCGTTCTCCACGGCGTTCGCCCGGTGGTTTGGACTCCTGGCCGTCTGCGGTGGATGCCACGGACAAACCCCAGCTGCCCCTTCGCCCGACGGCGGCACGCGCGTGCTCTTCGTCGGCAATTCCCTCACGTATACAAACAATCTGCCGGGCATGTACCTCGCGTTGGCCCGTCTGGCAGGATACGACAGCCTCCAGACCTCTGTGGCCGCCTTTCCAAACTTCGCACTCGAAGACCACTGGGCCGAAGGCACCGCGCGACGATCGCTGAGCCAACAACGGTGGACGTACGTGATTATGCAGCAGGGTTCGTCGGCCTTGCCGTCAAGCCAGATTAACCTCCGGACATGGGCGACGCAGTTCGCCGGCCCGATCCGCGCCGCCGGCGCCGTGCCGGTCATGTTCATGGTGTGGCCAACCACCGACGTCCTGGGCAATTTCCCAGCCGTGCTCACCTCGTACCGCGACGCCGCGTGGGCGATTGACGGGATCTTCGCACCAGCCGGCGACGGGTGGACGGCGCATGGCGACTTGTCCGCGCTCTACAGCGGTGACGGACTGCATCCGAGCATCCGCGGCACATATGTCGCGGCGGTGGTGCTGCTTGAGCGAACACTTGGCATTCGGCCAAGTCAGTTGCCGGCGAGTATTCCCGGTACATCGGCCAGCGAGTCCGAGGTGCGAGCCCTGCAACGCGCCGCACAGGTCGCGCTTGATCGCAATCCCGCCCGACGGGGGACCGCGATCCCAACCGACCACACGCCGTGACGAGCACGCGGCATACGCACGTTGGCCGACATGCGGCCGCTGCCCACGGTGTCTCACGGTTCATCGTTGTTGTTCTCGCCCTCGCATGCACTGTGATGGGCTCGCGCGCGTTACCGGCGCAGTCGAGTCAGGCCATCATCGACTCGGCGGCCCAGGCACGGCTCGCCTTCCGTGCGGCGGGAAAAGCGACAACCGTGAACGAGACGCTTTCGCTGCTGCTCCGCGCGTCCCGCGCGTGGCCAACGCAGCCCGCGTACTGGACTGCCACGGCGCGCATGGCAGCCGGCGCGGCGGACACGGCCGCGCTGCGCGAAGCGGTTGCGGCACTTGCCGACATGCACGCGGGCGCGTCATTGCTGGTCGACACGACCGTGCAACGAGTCGCGCGCGCATCGTCACTGCGTCGTGACATGGACCGACTTGCACGCGCAACGGCAACGCAGACCTCCGGACGCGTGGTGGCAACGTTGCGCGACAGTACGGTGTTCGCCGAGGGCATTGATGCGGACCCGCGCACCAAGGCGTTGTACGTGGCCAGCGTTCGGCACCGCACGATCTATGAGATCAGCGCAGATGGGCGCGTGCGCGATCTGCAGCTGTCGCGCGCGGCGGGCATCGGCGCGATGCTTGGGGTTCGCGTGTCACCCGATGGACAGTCGCTGTACGCGACGACCGCGGGGCTCCCTCTGATGCACGGCTACACCGCGGCCGACTCCTCGCTCGCGGCCATCGTACAGATCCGGCGTGCGGACGGGGCGGTGGTGGCACGCTGGGACATACCGGTGGATGGGGCGCGGCACCTGCTCGGCGATTTGACGATCGCGAATGATGGCACGGTCTTCGCCAGCGATTCGTACGCCCCCGTGATTTGGCGTTTGCGCGTCGGGGCGACGGTGCTGGAGTCGATACGACACCCGCTGTTTCGCTCGCTGCAAGGGCTTGCCTTGGTTCCCGGCGGCGCGCAGCTCATCGTGGCAGACTATTCGCACGGCTTGCTGCGCGTGGAACTGTCAACAGGTGCCGTCGCGCGTATTGGTGATCTCGCTGGTGCAACGTCATTGGGTATCGATGGTATCGTGTGGCATCACGATGGCGTCATCGCCGTCCAGAGTGGTATGGAACCGGCGCGCGTTGCCAAGTTTGTGTTCGATGAGACGCAGACGCGGATTGATCGCGTGGACGAACTTGACCGGCAGCCATTGCTCGCGGACGAACCGACCATCGGCACGCTGTGGCGCGGCGGCTTTGTGTATGTCGCGAACAGTCAGTGGGAGAAGTATGACGACGATCGCCGACGACCCGGAACGACCTTGCGTCCGACGTTGATCCTCTGCATCCCACTGCTATCAATTCCGGCCAACACATCACGACACAATCAGGACGGCGGGGCTGCTGCCCGGAAAGGAATTCGCAACTCGGCCTCGGCCCCACCTTCGGCGCGCGGCTGCAGCGTGAGTGACGCGGTGTCACCATAAAGGCGCTCGAGTCGCGC
>JANOPS010000243.1:0-1883 GCA_031421995.1 Gemmatimonadaceae bacterium | reverse complement strand
TGCGATGCTGGATCTCGCCGGCGATAAGGCGGCCTTGCCTGATGTGCGTGCGCAGACGCTGATGCACATTCGCCAGCTGGATCAACGGCTGGCGGCGGCTCCGGGCACCGAACCGGCCGCGCGCGCGCACAGTGCCTCGGCCCGACGCGATATTGCCCGCTTCCTTGCTGGGGATGACGAGCCGGCGCTGCGTCCGCGCTACGCCGTGATCACGCTGCCGTGGCCGTAGCCACTCGGTGGGTCGCGTCCTCCCTGATGTCCGCGGTCGCCTTCGTGGCGATCGCGGCCGCGGTCGGCGCGCAGGCTGCTCCCGCAGTGATCCCGCAAATCGAACGACCGCTGGCGTTCGATGGCGCAAAGCGCATCATGGTCTTCACGCCGTCGCTTGCCGCGCGGCTCAAGCTCTCGGCGCCCGATTGGCCACCACCGGGTGGGGACTGGAACGAGGCGCGGCTCTACTCGTTGGATTCAACGGCCAATGGTCCTGCGGTGCTCGTCGCGCAGCGCGTGGACGGAACGGTTGCGCGCTATGCGCTCAGCAACGACGCCCTCGCGCGACTGTGGCGCGCGGTCAGTGACGGACTCCTCGCACTAGGCGCCGACGTGGAGGCGACGCGCGGTGGTACGAGCATGGTCCTCTCCGAACCCGCCGGGAATGCGTTTGTCCGCAATCAAACCACGTTGGGCCTGCTGGCCTACGGACCCGCGACCGCAGCCATTCTGAGTGAGAGTAGCGGTGCGGCGGCTGGTGGCGGCTATCTGCTTGCAGCGGGCACCTCGTTCTTCGTTTCCGCGCAAATGATTCGCCACCGTTCGATCACGCGTGCGCAAACGATTCTGGCGTTCCACGGCGGCACGCGCGGTTCGGCGATGGGCGCGGCGGTTGCGGGAATCTTCGACGCCGATGGTGGTGCAGGATACGGATTGCCAATTCTGGCCGGAGCGTTTGGAGGCACTGTCGCAGGCTTTCAGGGTGCGCGCGGGTTGAGCGATGGCGAGGCGGCATCGTCAGGCTTCGTTGCCGACATGAGCGCCCTGACAACACTCGGCGTCGCCGGATCGTTCGGCGCGTTCAAGGAGCGTGAACGGGTGTTCGTGAACGGATTTCCGCAGCCGACGCTCGGAACACCCACCCGTACGCGCATCGCCCTGGGCCTCGGCATTGCCGCGGGCTTGTCAGGTTATCTGGTCGGCCCACGGTACGCGCGCCGATCGTCGTACAACGTCACGGCGGGCGATATCGATGTCGCGTTCACCAGCGCCCTCTTGGGCGCCGGCCTCGCCAACGCGTTCATTTCGAACTCGGTCAATGGACCGGGACGCATCGCCGTGACGACGGGCGGATTGGTGCTTGGCGCGCTGGCAGCGGATCGGACCAAAGTCCGACATGCCGACCGCACCTCCGCCGATGGCACCTTGATCCAACTCGGAGCGATTGCCGGGGTGCTGATCGGCGGCGGGGTGGCGGTGATTGCAGACGCCGATGGGCAGGTACTCACGAGCATGCTTGCGCTCGGTGGCATCGGCGGGCTTGCCTTGGCCGATGCGGTGGTGGGGTCAGCGCAAGATGCAGGCCCAAAGCGCGGTGTGCTGACAACTGGAAGTCGTGACGCTGGCGCAGCATCGCGCCTGTCACTGTCCATTGTCCCGGCAGCGAGCGCGTTATTGATACACACCCAACGCGTACGAACCTCGCGAGTGTCGGTGACCGAACGCCCGACGATTCGCAATCTGCCGGTGATGCGCATCGCGTTCTAACCCGCCAAGCAAAAAGCCCGCCGGGACAAGGCGAGCTGCGACGGGACAATCAGCAGAATGCCCTAGGGTCTCACGGACAACGGCGACAACTCATGAGTCGTCGCCGCTGGATTTCGACGGGTCCC
>JANOPS010000242.1:0-2640 GCA_031421995.1 Gemmatimonadaceae bacterium | reverse complement strand
GCCGAGTGCGAAGGCGAGCGCGAGCACGCCGATCGGCGCGACGGCAACGACCCATCCCACCACGACCAAGAGTGCATCGGAAATGCCGCGGCAGAACGTCACCACGGTATCGCGACGTTCGACGTCGATCTGCTTGAGCGCGAAGCCAAACGTCAGCGTGAATACGACGAGCGGTAGTAGCGCGCCGTCGGCCGCCGACTTGATGGGATTCGACGGCACCATGTCGATGAGCCGCTGGCTAAGGGAGGGCAGGGTTGGCGTTGCACCGACGGCGGTTGCCGATCCACGAACGCGCTGCGCCACCTCCGATGGCAGCACAAAATCTGCGAACGCGATTTGCCCGATCACGAGGGCCAGTATCCCACCGACGACAAGCAGCACCAGAAAGACCACGAACGCACGGACCATGGCACGTCCCAGGTCGGCACTCGCTCCGGTGCCGGCCACCGACGCGATCGTCAGCGCGGCAACCAGCGGAATGACGGTCATTCGAATTGCATTGGTCCACAGCGTGCCGATGACGTCGGCTATACCAACGAGACGCGACGACGCATCGCCCCACGTTGCGAGGCTGACGCCGAGCGCGAGTCCAACGGACAAAGCGAGGAGAACGCGGAGGGACTGGCTGCGCATGACGGGGCGGAAGGGGAGCGTCGACTGGAGCGTCCATAATGCGCCGCGTGACGAGGCGCCGCCAGCGTGCAGTGATCAGCGGGAGGACCGCATTCGGCGATAGCGTCAGATGGCGATAGCGTCAGATGGCGATAGCGTCGGATGGTGGCCCGCGGTATACTGGTCGCAGCGCACGCGATGCTCGGTGCGATACGGTCACACCCTGCTCCCGCCTTTGGCCATGAGGCGTACGTTGCTCCCAGCGAGATACCGCATCGTGCTGCTGGCTTCGGCTCTGCCGTTTGGCGCACCGCACCTGAGCACGAGGCCGACCGTTTCACCGGCCCCGCGTGCGCCGGCGGCAACCGCGCACCTGGATTCGGCGGAGACGCATCGCGCTCTCGCGAAGGCGATCGAGAAATTTCAGGATCGCTGGCGCAGCGTGTGGCAGAAAGCCGAGGTGAAGCGTCACCAGATGATCAATCTGTCGAAGATCCGCGGATGGATGGTCACCAGAAACGGTACCATGGCCGAGCCGTACTTTATCGGCGATCACGACGCGATGCTTCTTACGCCCGAGCTTCGCCGCTATCTGTCCATGCTCTGTTTTGTGGACTCGCCGTCCGATCGACAGATCGAGGCGGCAAAGTCGCGGTCGCGTGGCGACATCGGGATTACGCCGAATCGCGCACCACGGATCGATATCGGTACCGCCCCGACCCGACGCGCTCGCGCGCCAGTGATTACGCCGGAGCCACCATCCACGCGAACGGTGCGCCCGGACGAACCGCTGGGAGGGACGGTGTCGTGGGCAACGCAACGCTTGATCCGCGACCCCAAGGGTTCGCTCTGCCCGTCGTGGTTTCCTGACAACGAGCCCGTGCCGAACGACGAAAGCCACGGGCTGGATATGGCGGTGCCGGTTGAACAACGGCAACTGTTACGCAACGAACGTGAGAAGCTCATCCAGCTGTTGGAGCGGGCACACGCAGCATTCCCGCAAGACGACTGGATCGCAGGCCAGCGCGTGCGATTCGTGTTGGACCAGGGGAGCGCGCCACGCACCGTGGCGGCCGCTGAGGCGTGTCAGGGAACGCGCGTCTGGTGTCTCGACCTGCTCGGTCTCGCTCTTGCGCAGACAAACGATATGAGTGCCGCCGACTCCGTCTTCCGCTTGGCGCAGCGTGAGGCTCGGCCGTCGGTCACCGACTCCACCTGCGCCGGTTCGACCGCCCTCGCGGATGCGGACGCCATGCTGTTGCTCGCCGCTGACGAGCGAACTCGCATTGCGTCGATGCCGTGTGCCGAAAAGCAGTTGTTTGTGCAGCGCCTGTGGTGGTTGTCCGATCCGTTGTGGAGTGAATCGGGCAACGAACGCTACGTCGCGCATCGCGTACGGCAAACGCATATGCGTCTTCGCTCGGCGCTTGATCGCGACGAGCGCTTTGTGTGGGCCGCGTCCGGCGGTGGCGCGGCACAGCGCGAGTTGACGATTCGCTACGGCTGGCCCTCGTACACCTACTGGCCGGGTGGGCAATTCGAAGACGAATTGAATGTGCTGCGCGAAGCGAACACGCGGATATGGCTTCCCGCACCGCCGTACACGGCGCGGGAGTATCGCCGCGATCGACAGGCACTCGTTCCATCGATGCACGCGCTCACGACGCCGTTGCAAAGTCGCACAACCGATTGGCAACTCACGGCACCGACCGGCGCATCGCTCGATACCTGGTGGCCAACGGAACACACGCCGTTGGCGGATCAGCTCTTGACGCTGCCCGCAGGGCAGGACGTGCAGTGGCGACGTGACAGCGCTGCGCTGTATGCCTTGGCGATTGATAGTCCGCGGGAGCAAGGGCGCCAACGCGGAGACACGCTGGCTGCGGTGCTGATCGGCAGCACCAATCCGAACGATGTGCGTACGCTGGCGCAGTCGACGGCGGGTGGTGCGGCAACGATACGGTTGGTCGCCAGCGTGCCGCCGACGCCGTTGGTGGTGAGCGCCGAGGTGCGCGTGGCGGAGCGCGC
>JANOPS010000241.1:0-7816 GCA_031421995.1 Gemmatimonadaceae bacterium | reverse complement strand
GAGCATCCCCATCTGGGATTCGATCCGGTCGGTTTTCTCGATGATGATGCCACGCTTCATGGTCGGCGTGTCTCTGGGCTCCCCGTACTTGGTGCCGTTGCCGATCTCGCCACGCATCTGTCTCGTGGGTCGATCGGCATGGTCATCATTGCGGCCACGGAAGCCCCCGGACCGGTCATGCGGGAAATCGTGCGCATTTGTACCGAAGCGCATGTAGAAATGCGGACGATGCCCGGTCTCAAGGAGGTGCTCTCCGGTCGCGTCGGAGTGAACCAGCTCAGACCGGTGGAGATTCAAGATCTGCTCCGCCGCGCGCCAGTGACCACAGATCTTGCGGCACTGCATCACATCGTTGGCGGGCGCACGGTGCTCGTGACAGGCGCTGGCGGATCGATCGGGAGCGAGCTGTGTCGACAGATTGCGCGGCACAGTCCCACCTCGCTGGTGCTCCTCGGGCACGGCGAGAACTCCATCTACGAAATCCATCACGAGCTGGCGACGTATTTTCCATCCGTCCCGCTGTCGACCGTCATCGCCGATGTGCGGGACGAGGCACGGATCGACGCGATCATGGCACGCTGCAAGCCGCACGTCGTGTTTCACGCCGCGGCGCACAAACACGTGCCCTTGATGGAAAGCAATCTCGTCGAGGCGATCAGCAACAACGTGAAGGGGACGCGCGTCGTGGTGGAATCGTGTGCGACCCACGGCGTGCCGCACTTTGTCCTCGTGTCAAGTGACAAGGCGGTCAATCCGACCAGCATCATGGGGGCCACGAAGCGGATCGCTGAGTTGATCGTACAGCGCACGGCGCTCGCCTGCGGACGCAACTACGTGAGCGTGCGCTTTGGCAACGTGCTGGGCAGCCGCGGCAGTGTGGTGCCCATGTTCCTGCGACAGATCCGCGCCGGAGGGCCGGTCATGATCACGCATCCCGACATGACCCGCTACTTCATGACCATCCCCGAGGCCGTGCAACTGCTGCTGCAGGCGGCGGTCCTTGGCCAAGGGAGTGAAGTGTTCGTGCTTGATATGGGCGAGCCGGTTCGCATCGTCGATCTGGCTGCCGACTTAATCAAACTGTCGGGCCTGCGCGTGGGCGAAGACATTCAGATCAACTACTCGGGCATTCGCCCAGGCGAGAAGTTGTTCGAAGAGCTCTCGCTCGGCCACGAGCACATGAAGCCGACCGCGCACCCGAAAGTCATGTGCGCGCGGCTCACGGCGCCGCAGGCCAGCGTGCTGCTGGGCGTGGACGCGCTGCTCGCGGCCGTGCAACGCCGCGAGTCCGACGAGCAACTGCGTCACCGTATCGGCGATCTGGTCCCGGAGTACAGCGCGCTGGGGACCGAGCACGTGATCACGCGAGGGCTCACGCTCGTCGCGTGATCACGGACTGCACGCCCGTCAATACTCGGCCAGTGCCGTGTACGCCGCGCGAAAGGTGTCGACCTGTGGCAGGATGGCGTCCTCCAACTGCGGCGCGTACCCAACGAACGTGTCCGAACTTGCGACCCGCTTCACCGGCGCGTCCAGCCAGGCAAAGCAGTCGTCGGCGATGCGTGCCGCGATCTCGGCGCCGTAGCCCCACGACATGCTGTCTTCGTAGGCCACGATGACCCGACCGGTTTTCTTTACGCTGGCGTACACGGCGTCGTGATCCCACGGCGATAAGGTCCGCAGATCGATGACCTCCACGTTGGGGCCACCCTCTTCGGCGATCTGGTTTGCGGCAACCAGGGCACGCTGCACCGTCGCGCCGTATGTCACGACCGTCAGATCCGTCCCCTCCCGAACCGTTCGCGCCTTCCCGAACGGAATCATGAAGTTCGGGCCAGGGTAGCGGCCCTTGTTGTAGGTCTGTCGGTACAGATGCTTGTGCTCGAGGAAGATCACCGGATCCTCGCAGCGTATCGCGGTGCGCAAGAGCCCTGCCGCATCGAGCGCGCTGCTGGGGCACACCACGCGGAGGCCAGGCGTGTGCGTGAACAACGACGCGCCGGTCTGCGAATGATAGATGCCGCCGCGAATGTACCCACCGTAGGTGGTGCGAATGACGACCGGGGCACTAAAAGCGTTGTTGGAGCGCCAACGCATCGTCGCGAGTTCATCGCGAATCTGCATGTACGCGGGCCAGATGTAGTCGAAGAACTGGATTTCGACGACGGGCTTGAACCCACGATGTGCCAAGCCGATCGCGCGGCCAACGATGTAGGCTTCTGCCAGTGGCGAGTTGTAAACGCGAGTGCCGCCGAACTTCGACTGCAGGCCATGGGTCACCTTGAACACGCCACCCTTACCCTTCACTTTGCCAAGCAGCGCTTCGCGCGACACATCGGCGACGTCTTCTCCGAACACTAGGATGCGCCCGTCGCGCGTCATCTCGTCGCGCATACAGCTATTGAGCAAGTCGACCATCGTGGTGGGCTCACCCGTGAACTGCGGATCATCTTCCGTGTCAAACTGCTCGGTGGTCGGATCGACATCGGGAGAGTACACGCCGTAGTACACGGTGCTGGCATCCGGCTGCGGTTGTGCAAGCGCGTCGTCGGTCGCGAGAAGCAGGTCGGCGTCAATCACCTCTCGCATCGCCGCCAGCTCCTCCTCGGTGGCCATGCCCTCGGTGATCAACCACGCCGGGAACGTCGTCAGCGGATCGCGCGCCGCATCGGCCTCACGCTCGGCGAGCGGACGATAAAACACCTCGTCGTCCGACAAGGAATGCGAATACGGACGAATCACCTTGGCGTGCACCAGCGCCGGGCCCTTTCGCTCTCGCGCGTAGGCGACCGCGCGCTGCATCGTCTCCACCGAGGCGAACAGATCGCAGCCGTCAACTTCCTGGATGTACAGATCCGGGAACGACGCGACCAGTTTGGAGATCGACCCACCGGCGGTATTCACCTCGACGGGCACCGAGATTGCGTAGCCGTTGTCTTCCACGAGGTAGACGATCGGGAGCTTCAGGTTTGAGGCGGAGTTGAGTGACTCCCAGAACTCTCCTTCACTGGTTGTGCCATCACCGGTCGTCACGAGCACGACGTCATCCTCACCGAAGCCCTCCGTCACACCGAGCGCCTTCGCGCGCACGATCGCCTCCGCGGCACCAACGGCCTGCAGAAACTGCGTGCCGGTTGGCGAGGAAGCGGACACGATGTTCAACGCCTTATGGCCCCAGTGGCTGGGCATCTGACGCCCACCGGAATTGGGATCGATCGCCGCACCAACCGCGCTGTACAGCATCTCATTGGCGGTCATGCCGAGCATCAGACAGAGCGCGCGATCGCGATAGTAGGTGTAGAACCAATCCTGACTGGCCCGGAGCACGAATCCCGCCGCGATCAGGATGGCTTCGTGCCCGGCTCCGGAAATCTGGAAGAAAATCCGATTCTGCCGTTTGAGCTGGATCTCCTTGTCGTCGATGCGCCGCGACAAATACATCGTGCGGTAGGCATGCAGAAGCTGTTCGCGGCTGAGCGGCAGCGGACTGGAGAGGTCGCTGGGCTTGCCATTGCGAGCTCTGGTCGGACGGGTCGAGGTAGCCATCGGTGGTCAATCAAAGGGGAGAACAGGACGTGCAGGGGTAAAATAACGGGAACCACCAGTTTTGTGGGGTCTTCTTGCCTCCCGTTCCCGGACCGAGCAGCTTGTTCCTATGCATGCTCCCACTGCGCCGATGGCGCCTACCAGTGGCCACTGTATTTTCTGCGACCTCATCCGCGGCGCGGCTGAAGTGTCGATGGTCTATGAGGACGCGACGGCCATCGCGTTTCTGGACATCCAGCCTGTTAATCCCGGGCACGTGCTGGTTGTGCCCCGAGAGCACTACGAGGTGCTCCAGGACATCCCTCGTCGGGTCGGTGCACACCTGTACGAGCTGGCCTCCCGCCTCATTCCGATCGTACAGGCGGCGTCGGGAGCCACCGATATGAATATCGTGGTCAATTCGGGAGCGGCCGCCGGCCAGAACGTGATGCACTACCATATCCACCTCATCCCGCGGCGTGACGGTGATGGCTTCGACGTGCCGCTCCCCTTTCCGGGATCAGAGATGCCAGATCGTCAGCGCCTCGACGCCATGGCCGCGCGCATTGGGAGTTTGCTCCGCGATCCGCTTCGGAACGACGGGATGAAGGAGTAGACGATATGCCCGGCACCCAGCGCTGCCGCTGTTGCCCCGCGCTCGGTGCAGCGGTGCTGCTCGCCGCGAGTGGGCTGCAGGGTCTCGGGGCCCAAGGGGCGTTGCCGAGCGCCCCGTCCGATTCAGTCGTGCGTTTGGCGCTCGACCCGGCCAAGAACGTCGGGCGGCCCTATGTGCTCCTGCTCGACGAGTCGGTCAACCGCATGGAAGCCGATGGACGATCCGTTCGTCGCACCAGGCAGGTCTATCAGATCCTTGATCCACAGGTGGTGCGAGGCTTCTCGGAGCGCGCCTTCACTTACGCGAAATCGCACCAAGCGCTGACGGTAGATTGGATTCGTGTGTTGCGAACATCTGGCGAAGTCCTGAGCGACAAGGCAGCGCAGGAGCAGGAGTCCGATGTGACGGCGCAGTTGGCGAATCCGATCTATCAGGAACAGAAGATCCGACGCGTCTCGCTGTCCGGCATCGCCGTCGGGACAATCCTCGACGTGCAATTCACGGTCGAGGAGCGGGGACCGTACCGTCCCGGCGATTTCCTCCTGGCATGGAACGTCAATAACCAGGTCCCGATCGTCCGCTCGCGCTTTACCGTGGATGTGCCCGATGGATACGTTCCGCGAATCGTCGAACGGAATCTCACGTTCCGTCGTACCGAGTCGGTGCAGGACGGGCGCCGTACGTATGTGTGGTCGGCAAACAACATTCAGCCGTTCCGTGGAGAAGCGTTTGCGGCGGACTCCAACGACGTGGTCATGTCGATCGCCATCGCGCCGCGCGGATCATGGAACGACATCACGGCGTGGTATAGCGCGCTGGCCCGCGACCGCTATGCGCTGGCCCCGGTGGTGGCGCAGCGTATCGACTCCCTGGTCAAGGCAAGCGGGGCCCGCAGTCGCGTGGATACGATTCGCGCGCTCCATCGCTGGGTGGCGCAAGACGTGCGCTACGTGTCGGTATCGCTCGGCATCGGCGGCTATCAACCGCGACTTCCCGCCGATGTGGTGCAATCCGGATTTGGTGATTGCAAAGACAAGGCGACGCTGTTCGTTGCGGCGCTCAGACGGTATAAGATCGCGGCGAGCCCCGTGTTGCTGTCGCTGACCGGGAAACCGGACGCGGCGCTGCCGTCGATCTTTCAGTTCAATCACGCGATCGCGGCCGTGCAGGAAGGCACCGGGTGGACCTACACGGATCTGACGGCCGAATTCGTGCCGTACGGATCAATCCCGGAAAACTATCAGGGGCAACTCGGCATCGTGGTGTTGCCCAATGGGACGGCGCAGGAAGTGCGATTTCCGCGCGCCGAGGTCGCGAGCAACGTGACAACGATGCGCGTGCGAATGTCGCTGGATTCATCAGGGCTCGTGCAGGCACGTGTCGAAGAGGCGGCGCGAGGTGGTCCGTCCTTTGGTATGCGGGCCGCCTTCGCGGCGCCGATGGATTCTTCGCGACGCAGCGACGCGCAGAAGGCACTGTCACAGCGCATGTTCGCCACCGATGCCACGGGAGACTCGCTCGTGGGGTTCGATGGGAAGAACTTGGCCGCACCGACCACGATGACGTACCTGATACGCGCCGAGAATGCGCTCAAGACGGTGGGCGATCTTCGCCTGTTTACCATGAACGCCGGGTTTCGCGGACCCGCGCGAACCTTCAAGAACCTCGCGCGTGAACTGGAGTCGAGGCCGGCACGGCAATTCCCGATTGACGCGGCCTCGGTCCTCGGCCAGCAGGAAACCGTGACGGACCTGACGATCACGCTGCCGCTCGGGTGGAAGGCTGACCTGCCGAAAAATGTGACTGCGACGAGTTTCTTCGGACGATACGAGTCCGTGTGGACGCAAACCGGGCGCGACGTGCGCATGGTTCGCCGAATCACGGGTGAGCGCGGTATCTTTCCGCCACAGCGAATCAGCGAGATTATCGTTTGGCTCAAGACGGTCGGGGCCGACGACTACGAGTTCCTTTCACTGCGCCCTGCGCCGGTACCCTGAGATGCGTTGGAGTCCTGGAGGTCGAAGCCGGAATCTTGAAGATCAGCGCGGCAGCTCGGCCGGCGGCGGTGGGTTTGGCGGTGGTGGTGGCGGACGTCGCATTGGTCTTGGCGGCTTTGTCGTGCTGCTCGTGCTCAGCGTGATCTTCAAGAAAGATTTGGTCAGCGGCGTTGGCGGATTGAGTGGCGGACTGCCCGAACCCAGCGCGCAGCAAGGCGCCCCCGCGCCGGTGCAGGATGCGAGCGAAGAGCAGATGGTGCAGTTCATGTCAAACGTGCTCGATAGCGCACAGATCGGGTGGAGCCGCAAGCTGCAAGGCTATCAGGATGCCAAGCTGGTGTTGTTCCGCGACGCGGTCAGCTCGGCCTGCGGATTTGCTGAAGCGGCTACGGGTCCGTTCTACTGCCCGGGCGACCAAAAGGTGTACATCGATCTGGCGTTTTTTGATCAACTTGATCAACAGTTCGGCGCGCCTGGCGATTTTGCGCAAGCGTACGTGCTGGCGCACGAGATCGGACATCATGTGCAGAATCTCATGGGTACCGAACGCCAGCTTCGTGAGGCGCAACAGCAAAGTCCCAGCATGAAGAACAAGCTCTCCGTGGCCATGGAGCTTCAGGCAGACTGTTATGCGGGCGTGTGGGCGAATAGTGCCGCACGCAACAAACAGCTGGAGCCGGGCGACCTCGAGGAAGGGCTCTCGGCGGCGTCTGCGGTGGGCGATGACCGTATGCAAAAGATGGGACGTGGGCGCGTGAATCCGGAGAGCTTCACGCATGGATCGTCGGCAGATCGCATGCTGTGGTTCCGCCGTGGCCTTGAAGGCGGCGACCCGCGTCAGTGCGATACGTTCAAGGCCGTTCGCTAGCGAGCGTGCGCGGTGACTGACTACACTCCGCGCGATGGCGTCGTCGCGGAGATGGCGTGGCCCCACGTGCGCACCAGTGCATGGCCGGTTGTGCTGCTGCCCTGGGGGGCCACCGAGCCGCACAACACGCATTTGCCGTATGGCACGGACACGATCTTGGGTAGTGAAGTCGCCGCACGAGTCGCGACGCAGTGTACGGCCAGCGGCGTGCGCGTTGCCGCCCTCCCGGCGATTCCGTTCGGCGTCAACACCACGCAATTGGATCTGCCGCTGACCGTGAACGTGATGCCGTCCACGCAGTTGGCCATTCTGCGCGATGTCGTGCGCAGTCTTGAGCCACACGGTGCGCGCGCGTTACTGTTGCTGAACGCACACGGCGGGAACGAACTGCGCGCGCTGGTGCGAGAGCTGCAACCAAGTACGCCGCTCTTGCTGGTGATCGCGAACTGGTGGCAGGCGGGTGATCACGCGCTGTTCGCGGAGCCTGGCGACCATGCCGGCGCACTGGAAACGGCGGCCATGTTGCATGTCGCGCCGCACCTCGTCGCCGAGCGCAGCGTATGGAGCGATGGACGCGCTCGGCAGTCTGTGCTCCCGGGCGTCCGCGAAGGATGGGCGTGGCTGCCGCGCCGCTGGACACAGGTGACGGACGACACGGGCGTTGGCAATCCGCACGAAGCGACGGCGGAAGTGGGCGCGGCGTTCGTGGGACAGGCGGTTGACCGCATTGCGGCGCTGTGCATGCAGCTGGCGACGCTTGAGGCCAACGCGCTGTACGCGTAACGCCCAAAACGCAAATCCAATCATCGC
>JANOPS010000240.1:0-10395 GCA_031421995.1 Gemmatimonadaceae bacterium | reverse complement strand
TCGCGACAGTACCGCTCGCCCTCATGCTCATCGCGCTCACCGCCGTACCCGTGTACGATGACGTGCGTTCACACCGTCGGACATAGCCGACGGCTGCATATCGGCGGTCGAGCGTCCCACTTACCGCTTCGCCGCGCTGTCGCGCTGACCCAGCTTGGAGTTCCCGATGCCGTACAGGAAGTAGATCGCCAATCCCACCGTCGTCCAGCCTGCCAACAACTGCCAAGTGAGCAACGGCAACGTGGCGAGCAGTGCAATCGTCGACCCCGCGCCAAGCAGTGGTACGAGCGGCACCCATGGAGTCCTGAACGGCCGCGGCAGCTCTGGCGAACGGGCGCGCAAAACCAGCACGCCCACACACACGGTGGCAAACGCTGCGAGTGTTCCGCCGGAGACCAGGTCGCTCAGCAACGCCACTGGGAAGAACGCAGCGATGATGCCCGCCACCAAGCCGACGATGATCGTCGACGTGGCCGGCGTGCGATACTTGGGATGCACGCGTCCAAACAGTGGTGGCAAGAGCCCGTCCCGCGACATGGTGAAGAAGATGCGCGGCTGCCCCATCAACATCACCAACACCACCGACGACAACCCAGCGATCGCGCCGATGTTGACGAGATACTCGAGCCACGCCAGCGACGGGACGGCGCCGATGGCCACCGACACCGGGTGCGGCACATTCAGCAGCGCGTAGGGCGCCAGCCCGGTCATCACCAACGACATCAGGATGTACAGCACGGTACAGATCAACAACGACGCGATCATACCTATCGGCAGGTCACGTTGTGGATTCTTGGCTTCCTGGGCTGCGGTACTCACCGCGTCAAACCCAATGTACGCAAAGAACACCACGGAGGCGCCTCGTAACACACCAGAGACGCCAAACTTGCCCCACTCCCCGGTGTTCGGCGGGATGAACGGCGTCCAGTTGCTCTTCTTCACGAAGAAGAAGCCGCACACAATCACCAGCACGACGATGGCAAGCTTCACGAACACCATCACGTTATTGAACGTCGCCGACTCCTGCACGCCGCGCACCAACAGCGTGGTCAGCGCCATGATAAGCAGCACCGCCGGCAGATTGATAATCCCGTTCACGACCGCGCCGTTCGCTGCAATGCACGACGCGCGATCAGCAAAGACTTGCGCCAGTCTGGTCGATTGGTCGATGAGCGCCAGCCCGGTCGTCGCGTCTACACAGGTGAACGCGCGAACGATGTGATGCCCGTTCGCGATGCCCAGCGGCGCGGACGCAAACGCGGCAGGGATGTGCAATCCCACATCGGACAGCAGCGCCGAGAAGTAGCCTGACCACCCAACCGAAACCGTCGCAGCCGCGAAGAGATACTCGAGCACCAGATTCCAACCGATAAACCACGCCACGCCTTCTCCCATCGTGGCGTAGCTGTAGGTGTACGCGGAGCCGGCAATCGGAATCATGCTGGCGAACTCCGCATAGCAGAGGCCCGCAAAAAGACAGGCGAGTCCGGCCAACACGAACGAGAGGGACACGGCCGGGCCAGCATAGTTCGCCGCCCCGTTTCCGGTCAACACAAAGATGCCCGCACCAATGATCGCCCCGATCCCGAGCGTCGTGAGATTGAGCGCGCCAAGCGAGCGTTTGAGCCCTTCGGACTCGTTACTGGCTTCCGCTTGAAGCGCAATGATGCTCTTTTTCGACCAGAGTCCCATAACCGCCGAGGGGCAGGAGTAAACGGGGCCTGACGCTGTATCGTCAGGGCGAAGTGACAAGCTCGTACCTACACCAGTGGAACGCAACGCAGCCTATGCGCTTCTCCTCCTCGGCGCGGGCACCGTGGAAACCTTACTTCGTGGCCGCCGCGAGCGCCTTGATCGCTGCCGACATCGTCCGCACCTTGGCCGCATCCTTCGCGCCTGCCGCATCCTTGTCGACCTGTCCGGCCAGTGCGGTGAGCGCACGCCGACGGGCCGCGCCAGTCGCTTGTTCCGCCGCCGTCAACGCCGCATCGACCGCCGTCGTGCGATCGGACGCCAGCCCACCGTCACGCACGAGCTGATCGAGATACGAACGCACAACGACAAACGCCGCCGGCCATTTGATCTGCGGCTGACTCTGCGGATTGAACTCGGTGAGCTTGATCAACTTCGCGGCCGCGATTTCGTTGGCCGACAAGTTCGCCGACGGCGTCAACTCCAACACGTCCAACCCGCGCTCCATCTCAGACGAAATGATCAGCCCGTTGTAATAGTAGGCGCCCCATGATCCGCCGATGGTGCTACGCTGCGGCGCCCGTTGCGCCGTTGACCCAGGCCCCGCGTCCACCAGGGGCGGCGCGTCAATCGGACCGCGATCGAAGAAGGCGATCTCTTTCGGCTTGTTGGCATCGGTGAAATCAATGACATCGATTCCGCCCTGATACCATCCCTGCACCATGATATCTCGACCCGGTACCGGAATCAGCCCACCGTTGTGCGAGACGCAGTTCTCCTGCGCGGTCTGCGCAGTCGGGATCTTGAAGTACGCGCCCTGCTTCATCTTCTTGTTCGCACCAATGGTCAAGGTGGTGTTGCCACCCATCTCCAGCATGCTGTTCGCCTGACACATCGGCGACGTGCCACCGCCCCACTCGTCGGTGAAGACGACCTTCTTGCCATCGTTGCTGAACACTGCCGTGTGCCACAATGAGAAGTTGGTGTCCGACACGGCATCCAAGCGAATCGGCTTCTCCGGATTGGAGATATCCACCAGCAATCCGTAGCTGCCGCATGCGCCCGCCAGCAGGTTCATCGCCGGATACGCGGTGACGTCATGACAATTCCGCGGACCGGTTGGAACAGGCGCCGGCGCCATGCTGTCTGCACCGCGACCGCCACGACCACCGCGACCGGCGGCGGTGCCACCGCGACGCGCTGCCGCCGTCATCCCCGTGAAAATGCGCGCACCGGTGACAACTTCGGCCTTCTCGGGTGCGTTAAGCATCACCTTGATGACATCAAGTCGGAACAGCGAGTTCTCCGGATCGGCTGGGTCCGTTCCGTTCGCGCATCCGGCCAGTTCGGTGGCCGGCCGCGCGCCTGAGCTGCCCGAAACGTACAGGTAGATGATGTTCTTGTCCGACTTGTGCGGCACCACTGTGTGCGTGTGCGATCCTTTGCACGTCTGCACATTCTTTACGAACTTCGGGTTCTTGGGGTCCGAGACGTCGAAAATACGCACGCCGGCCATGTGGTCTTTCGGATCCTGCACGCCACCTTTGCCGCAGTCGTTGCGATTCCCGCCGCCTTCGGCGGACAGGAACAGCAGGTTGCCGATAATCGATGGATCACCTTGCGACGTAATGCACGACACCACGGCCGTCTTCACCGGCTTGGCCGGATTGCTGACGTCCCAAATCGAGAACCCGGCGAAATTCCCTTGGTAGATGTAGTCGCCGCGGAACGCCATGTCCGAGTTCACGAAGGTCAGACCACGCGCCGTGTCAAACTCCGCCGCCTTGGCGGTGAACGACAACTGTCGCATGCCTTCGATGGCGACGCCGGCTTCCCGACCACCAGACTTGAGGCCGTTGCGCGGGTCTTTTCCCGTTGGGTACGTCTGCGCCTGCGCGGCCACAGCGGTCAAACTCAGCGACAGCGCCAACACGGCGCCTCTGCGAAGGTGTCCAATCACATGCAACTCCGGTGAAAGTGGTTGATCATCAAGGCGTAGCAGTCACGTTGTGCAACATCTCCTTCATCGCGTCGATTTCCGCCGTCTGCACGACGACGACGTCGTTGGCAAACACCGACACATCAACATCCTGCGCCGCGCCCGTCGTAGCCATCAGATCGGTCACCATTTTGAGCGCGCCTTCATGATGCATGATCATAAACGTCAGGAATAGCCGGTCAAACTCCGCTCCCTTCGCTTGCTTGAGTTGGGTGATTTGCTCGGCGTTCAGCATGCCGTCCATCATGACCGTGTGGTACGACGCCGTATCCGGCGCCACCTGCCCGTTCGCCCGCAGCCATCCCTGCATCTGGTTGATCTCGGTCATCTGCGACTGGTCAATCTTGACGGCGAGCTTCAGCACGCGCGGATTGGCACCATTCAGTTCGGCCAACCGTGACATGAAAATGGCCTGCGCGTGGTGCGCGATCATCCCCTGCATGAATCGCACGTCGGTCTTCGTGAAGATGGCCCCTGCCGGGATGGTTACGGGATAGGTCATCCCGTGATCCTCGCCGTGGTCCATCCCAGCCATGCCGGCCATGCCGGCCGAGGTGTCCGTGGTCTTCGCGGTCTTCGTGGCATCGGAAGCGCCATCAGGCGACGCACAGCCAACAGCAAGCGAAGCCATCACCAGCACCCACGATCCTGCTATAGCGCGCACACTGCCTCCGGAAATTTCTTGAGAAATAGCCGCGTCAACTCCGCGACCACGAGGTAAGCTGAGCCACCGACCGTCCACTCACAAGAGCGGCGCACGGAGGTGGGACGAGCGCCGTTGCACCCAGCAGAGCCGAACGGTCCGCCCACTGAATGACGGATACCTGGCGTATTGTGTTGATCGGGGTCGAGCAGCATCATTGCACTGTCTGTCCCTCCCCTACCGATCGCCAGAGGCATGCATGCGTCGCTCACTCGCGCTGGTCACACTCGTCACCTGCTCGTTGGCCACTCCGTCCGCTGCCTCGGCGCAGTCAAAGGATCGGCTCAACCCAATCATCGCCCTGCAGGAAAAAGGGTTGCCGATCTTTGGCATCTCGCATCCGGTGATTGTGCGGCGCGCTGGCCGTGGTGGACCACCACCAGGGGCTCCCGGCGCTGCGGGCGCGGTGCCACCAGCCACGACGCCAACCGCGCCCCCCGCTGCACCGCTCCCGGAGATCGTGCTCAGCGACGTGGCCAAGGAGACCGTCGGCTATACGCGCGCCGACTATCTCTACACCTCAGGCACGTCGGACACGTTTCTCCGATACATGGAAGAGATCACCAGGGCCGGTGGCTCCATGCGGACGCACCCGTTCTCCGCCAAGATCGGCATCTGGCACATCAATCCGGAGAACGTCAACACCGCGATCATCCGGCAACTCAATGCCGGCCACGTCAATGTGTCGGCCGAACAAGTGGAATCCGCGCAAGAAGTCCGCGACGTGATCAAGGCGATGCGCTTTGCGGCGGCGGGCGGTACGCGCCCCGATTCCGGACTGACGGCCGCCGCGGCGTATTGGGGGCTCACGCTCGACGAGTACAAGAAGAAATCCGATGTGTGGCCGCTCAACAAGCGCGGCGAACTGCTGCTCACGGTGATCATTGAAAGCAAAGAAGGCGTCGCGAAGGCCCGCGAGATCGCCGCGGAGCCCGGCGTTGGGCAGATCTTTGCCGGCTACGGCACGCTCGGCGGTGTGTATCGCGGTGACCCTGCGGGACGTGAAGCCGCTGCCGCACAGATTCTCGCCGCCTGCAAGGAATACAAAGTGCCGTGTGGATTTCCGACCAACAATCCGGCGGAAATGGAGCAGCGCATGAAAGAAGGTTGGACCGTGCACATCATGCAGCGACGCGACTCGGCGGCTTTTGCGGCGATCGAGACGGGACGTGCGATGTTCAAGCGGAAGTGACGCCAGCCGCAACAGCGCGGGTCGCCGTTGTTCAGCTGGCACCGGCGACCGACACGCACGCCGCTCTCGAGCGGATCCGCGATGCGTGCGCCCGGGCCAGCGAGGCCGGCGCGCAATTGCTGGTCTTCCCCGAAGCCTTCGTCGGCGGATATCCGCGTGGATCAGGTTTCGGCGCCATTGTCGGATCGCGCACGGACGCGGGACGGGAGCACTTTGCGCGGTACGCGGCGCAGGCCATCACTGTGCCGGGCCCCGCCGTCGACGCGCTCGCGGCGATTGCCCTGCAGTATGCCCAGTACCTCGTCGTCGGTGTGGTAGAGCGAGACGGCGGCACGCTCTACTGTTCCGTTCTCTTCTTCTCCGCCGATGGCGCATACCTGGGCAAGCATCGCAAGCTGATGCCCACTGCGTCAGAGCGGTTAATCTGGGGATTCGGCAACGGTTCCACGATGCCGGTGTTCGACACGCCGCTTGGCAGACTGGGGGCGGTCATCTGCTGGGAAAACTACATGCCGTTGCTGCGTGCCGCGCATTATGCGAAGGGTATCCAGCTGTACTGTGCACCCACCGCCGACAGCCGGGACACGTGGTTGCCAACGATGCGCCATATTGCCGTCGAGGGTCGCTGCTTTGTGCTCAGCGCCAACCTCGTTGCCCATCGTCGCGACTATCCCGACGCCGATACTGCGAATGATGGCGCACCCGACGACCTCGTGTGTCGCGGTGGGAGCTGCATTGTCGACCCGTTTGGTACCGTCCTCGCTGGCCCCACCTTCGATGCCGAAGCGCTCCTCATCGCCGACATTGCGATTCACGATACCGTTCGCGGAAAGTTCGACCTCGATGTCGCCGGTCACTATGCGCGGCCGGACGTGTTTCAGCTCACAGTAAACGAAGCCGACACACCTGCGGTTCGCTTTGTCAACGCATCGCCTCCATCTCCTGTTGTCCTCTGAGGTTTGTCATGAACCGTCTGCCAGCTCTCGTCGCTTTTGCCGCCGTCGCCTACGCCGCACCAGTCAGATCACAAGACGCGGCCACCCTCGCCCGCATCCGCGACGAAGGGATGAATCGTTCGCAGGTGCAGTCGATGTTCAATCATCTCACCAACGTGATCGGACCGCGACTCACCGGAACGCCGGCATTCAAGCAGTCGGTGGATTGGTCAGCGCAGAAGTTCAGGGAGTTCGGTCTTGCCAAGGTCCATCTGGAGTCGTTCCCGTTTGGCCGTGGGTGGACGCTGGAAGCGCAGACGCTGGAGATGACGGCACCGCGGTATATGCCCCTCATTGCCTATGCCGAAGCATGGACACCGTCAACGACGCGAGAGATCGTCGGGCGACCCGTCTACATTGGCGACTACGCCAACCTCGACTCGGTCAAGGCGCACGCGGCTGAGCTGCGCGGGGCCATTGTGTTGGCCACCAAACCGCAAGAGTTTTTCATCACCAAAGATCGGCTGCAGCCTGCCGACTATGATCAGCCGGTACCCATCGGCGCGCCGCGCGCCAACAACGCCAGTGGTCCACTGGCACGCAACGTCTTGCCGCAGTTTCTCCGTGACGCCGGTGCTGCGGCCGTGCTCCGTCCCACAGAGGGTGCCAAGGGCACCATGTTTGTGCTGGGCGCCCGAACGTCGACGGCAGAAAACTCCGTGCCGTCGCTGATTGTGTCGTCAGAGCACTACAACATGCTGGTCAACGGCCTGCGCGGAGGCGCGCCGATCGTGCTGCGCGTGAACGTCAAGACGACCTATCATGCGGCTGACACCAATGGCTACAACGTGATTGCCGAGATTCCCGGTACCGACCCCGTGGTTGGCGATGAAGTGGTGTTGCTTGGCGCGCACATCGACTCGTGGCATTCCGCCACCGGCGCGGCCGACAACGCCGATGCTGTGGCGGGGTTGCTCGAAGCGATGCGCATTCTGAAAGCCACTGGAGTGCGCCCCAAGCGGACCATCCGCGCCGCGATCTGGGGCGGCGAAGAACAGGGACTCCTGGGGTCGCGCGCCTACGCGCAGGCCCACTTCGCCGGCGAGACCAACGCCAAAGCACGCGACAAATTCAGCGTGTATCTCAACAACGATCCTGGTGCGGGTGCCGTATACGGATGGTACGCCGAGGGCAACGCCGCCGCCAAGCAGCTGTTCGATGGGTGGCTTGCGCCCTTTACGAACATGGGCGCCCGTCGCAACGCGATGGAGAAGATCGGCAATACAGATCATCTCGCGTTTACCGCGCTGGAGTTGCCGGCCTTCAACACCATTCAGGATTACGTGGACTACGACACCAAGATCCACCACACCAACATGGACTTCGCCGATCACGTCGATGTGGCGGGGCTCAAGCAGGCGTCGGTGGTGCTGGCATCGTTTGCGTACAATGCGGCGATGCGCGAGGGGCGGTTTCCGAGACCGGTGGTCACGCCGTAGAAAGAGCCCCGTGGATATCGATATAGCACTGGCTGCGCAGCAAGCGCAGGAACTCATGCAGCGGGTCGCCGGTGGCGAGCCAAAGGCTCTCGATACCGTGCGGTGGAATCACCCCCGCTTTCGGGCGCTCTCGGGCGATGCCTTGCGCGGCGAACCCTTCGCGCTTGCCGACGCTGAGCGCGTAGTCGCGCGGCTCCATCACTTCGATAGCTGGGATGCCCTTGCTGAGTTCGCGCGCGTGGTCGCGTCGGACGATGAGGATGTGGTGCGTTTTGAACGCGCGGCAGACGCGGTCATCGCCGGCGACGAAACGGCGCTCAGTGGTCTGCTCACGGCGCACCCGGAACTGGCAACGCAACGCTCAACACGCGCGCATCACGCAACGCTGCTGCACTACGTGTCCGCCAACGGCGTGGAAGACGACCGGCAGATCACGCCGCCCAACATCGTCGCCATCGCGCAACGGCTCCTCGACGCCGGCGCCGACGTCAACGCCACCAGCGATGCCTACGGTGGCGGCAGCACCACACTCGGCTTGGTCACCACCAGCGCACACCCGCGTGCGGCGGGTGTGCAGATTGCTCTCATAGATGTGCTGCTTGCGCGCGGCGCACGAATCGACGGCCCCGATGATCTTCCCGGGCTCGTGCGCGGTGCGATCGCGAACGGATGCCCGGAGGCGGCGGTGGCGTTGGCAATCCGAGGTGTTGCGGTAAACACGCTCTTTGCCGCAGCGGCAACGGCTCGCATGGCCAAGGTCGCCGAGCACTTCGAATCGGCACACTCCACACGACGTGAAGCGGCACTGCTGGTCGCCGCACAGCAAGGACACGCAGCGATTGTGGAATGGCTGCTCGACCGCGGCGTCGCGGTGGGTGCGCATCACGGCATGACGGCGCTGCACAACGCGGCGGCTTTTGGACACCTTCCTGTCGTAGACCTCTTACTCGCTCGCGGAGCATCACTGGAAGCCGTCAATGAGTACGGCGGAACGGTGCTCAGTAGCACGATCTGGTTCGCGTATCACGTGCAGGCCGCAGAGTTCACGGCTCGGAACCTCCCACGCACGGTACAACGGCTAGTCGAGGCAGGCGCGCGGACCGATGTGTATCCCGAGATGCACCAAGAGATCGCCGACATCGTGGGTCGCACGCGCGAAACATCAAGCCAGTAAGGACGTAGAGCTACTTACTCGTGGTTGTTCGGTTCCCACCGTCCTCGCCCCCTACGTATGAACGACTGTGTAGTCCCTCGGGCTGATCCCTGTCGCGACGCCCGCGTTCACGGTGCGCTGCCTGCCCTTCTGGTGCTACTCTCGCTCGCTGCAGCAGGGTGCCGCGCCACGAAACCAACACCGATGATCCATGACCGTGTGCAGGTTGATTCCATCGCCACGACGCTCATGGCGAAGGAGCGGGTCCAAGGGCTGGCGCTTGCCGTCATTGACAGCGGTCGCGTGCTGTTCACGTCGGCGTACGGCTTCCGCAACGTCGAGCGCAAACAGCCCCTCACCACGCGCACGGTGATGTATGGCGCGTCGCTCACGAAAGCCGCCGTCGCCTATCTCGTGATGCAGTATGTCGACCAAGGGCTGCTGTCGCTCGATGATTCCCTGCCGGCGCTCCTGCCCAAGCCCTTGCCTGACTACGAAGACTACGCCGACCTCAAGACGGACCCGCGTTGGCGGTCGCTCACCCTGCGCACGATCCTCACGCACACCACAGGGTTCGCCAATTTCCGCTGGCTCGAGCCCGACAAGCAGCTGCGATTTCACGCAGTACCGGGCACGCGCTACGGATACTCTGGGGAAGGGTTCTATATCCTGCAACTCGTGCTCGAAGAACATCTCAAGCTCGACGTCGGCGCGGAGATGCAGCGTCGTGTCTTTGATCGCTTCGGACTGACGCGCACGAGCATGCAATGGCGGCCAGACTTCGCGGACAACCTCGCCGACGGCTATGGCGCCGACGGTGTGATGGAACCGCACGACGAGCGCAGCAGCGTCAGCGCGGCTGGCTCGATGGACACCAATATCGATGATCAGGCGCGGCTCTGGGCAGGCATCGTGCGCGGCGACGGGCTATCGGCGCGAGCGCGCGCCGAACTGGTGCGGCCACAGCATCCCATTACCTCGCTCAGCCAATTCCCCACGTTACGCGACGCGCGAGGCGCATTCGATACCACGGTCTCACTCGCCGCCGGACTGGGCGTGGTCACCTTTCTCGATCCGCGTGGGGGACCGTCCTGGTTTAAGGGCGGACACAACGACCAAACCGGGAACATGCTCATCTGCCAGGAGCGCGCGCAGCGCTGCGTCATCTTCCTCGCCAACGATGTGCGCGCCGAACGGATCTATCCCGAGCTGGCACGCCGCA
>JANOPS010000239.1:0-2140 GCA_031421995.1 Gemmatimonadaceae bacterium | reverse complement strand
GGTGTCCTACGGCTGACGCACCCCAGTAAACGCCGCGCCGCCTTGCCCGCCCATGTCCAACACCCCGCGCACGTTGTCCTTGTCGACCACCACACCGACAAAGGTGAGTTCGATCTCCCCCCCCTTGAGCGCAAAACGCAGCGAGTCCTTCTTTACGGTACCCTCAATGGGGCGCACACCCATGCGCGCCGATTCATACGTGCCCGTCAACTTCTCGCCGTCCTGCTTGAGAGTTACCGTCGGAGTGCCTGTGCCGTTCTCGGTGACCACCGCAAAGGCCCACTTACCGGTCAAGTCAACCAACAGTCGCTGCGCCTCGGCCGAGATCGCGAATGTGGCGATGGAGGCAGCGGCGGCACACGCTACAAAGAATCGTGAGGTCGTGAGTTTCATGGTCGTGTGTGACGTGAGGGAGTGGTGCGTGCAGCAGTGAAGCGAGAGTGAATCTAGTAACGCCAGCTTTTCAGATCTGCCCCTGGAGGCGCCGTACGCTCCATGTGCTTGACCATCTTGGCCATCAACTCCTGCATCGGCGGCCCCCAACAGTGCGGCGCCATGGGTTGATAGACAATCTCTCCGCTGAACTTGGGCGACGTGGTCCTGGAAAGAAACGCATCGATCAAGCGCACACCCATATTGAGGTAGTACGAGTCTTCGTCGCCCACGTAGATGTTGATCTTGTCGGCTACCTTCGGTCCAAGGGCGGACCAGCGACTCTCCAGGATGTGGCGCAAGTCGTAGCGCTCCTTCCAGTATGCCGCTGTGGCGGGATCGATGTCGCCCGTGCGTTTGTCCCAGATCGGCACCGGATATCCGTCGCGGCCAACCGGGCCATACGTCGCCTCCCAGATGTCCCACTGCCCACCAGATCGAGACTTGGTCCCCGACACCAACTCAAACCAGTTCTCGTCTTTCATCATCGCCGCAATATTACCGTCGGGTTCATGCCGCGTGGGCCGAGCGATCTGCAGCCACTCCTTGTTGAAGAAGTAGGCATTCGTATCGGCGTAGATATTGACGATCTGGTGATACCGGAAGTCGACGGCGTCGGGACACAGCGACCACACCCCACCGTAGAAATCCGGATAGAACACTTGGTGCGCCAGCGAGATCCAGCCGCCGGTGGAGCCACCCGTGAGGAGACGCGCCCACGGTTGGCCGATCACGCGGAACGCCGACTCGACGGCCGGAATGAGTTCCTGCATGATGGCGTCACCGAACGGTCCGTTGTTCGCAGAGTTTACGCCATACGAATCGTCGTAGAAAGGCGACGGATGCTGCAACGTGACGAGAATGAAACGGGGCGTGCCGTCGGCGTTCCAGTACAGGGGCGAACCGGTATTGGGCGCGCGCAATGAGAAGTGCCCGTGACTGTACACGATTGGATAGCGCGCTTCGGGATGTTTGGCGTAGTCCTTCGGCAGTTGCACCACGGCCCCGAGAAAGATCGGATGCCCCCACCACTTGGTGAGAATCGTACTCTGTATCTTCAGGCGTTTCACACTTTCCGTTTCCGCGGGCACCACAACCGGCGGAATGACTTTGTCGGCAACGAGTCTGATCGGTGAGGTCGACAGCGGATCGAATTCAACGAGGACCGGATCACCAAACAGATTGCCGGGTGACCGTCGCCAGTTTTGCCCTTCCCATTGATCCATGTGCGCCCAGATGGTTTTCCCGTCGGCGCGCTCGAACTTCGTATACACATTCACGAACGGCTGCACCCAATACTGTCCGGCTGGAATATCCGTCAAGCGCTTCGCCGGGTGCCCGAACGTCGTGATATCAATGCTCGCGCGTTGACCGGGGCCAAGACTTTCAACGTCGACACCAAACAGCGGCACGCCGTTCTCCCCGGCCTGCGCGATTGGCCCGCGGTCTGGCGTCGACACGCGACTGAGCGCGACATACACACGGCCCGTAATCGGCGTCGCGCTGGCATTCCGGCTGAAGCTGATATCGAAACGCGGGCCTTTCTGAGCGGCGACAGGCTGGGGCAGCGCCATCGTCATAACCATCGTCGCCACGGTGATCCATCGTGGCAGCCCGCGGGGCGAACGGTGAAGGGGGTGCGGCATCCGGTGTGTACTCCGAGTCGGTGGGCGAAGAAAGCCAGTCCCTGCTGAAGTCTAATGAGCCA
>JANOPS010000238.1:0-3622 GCA_031421995.1 Gemmatimonadaceae bacterium | reverse complement strand
AGCGACACCGGCTTTTCATCGAGGCAGATCACCGGCTCCTTGGCGTCGTACGGCCGCTCATAGAGCGCGAGCACATCTTCCATGCAGGCGATGTACGCAGCATTGAGCTCAGCGAGACACCACATTTTTTTCCCGCCACGGTTTGAGGTCGTGGCTTTGCAAGAGCACCCGAATCGTCTCCCGACCGACCTGGTCGACGAACTTCCGTTTGACCGCCTGTTCCGTGATTAAACGCACGGTCCACCGGGCGGCGCCGGGCGGCGGATCAGTACACACCATCGCGATGATCCGCTGCTTCTGGGCGTCGGCCAACACTTCCGCCGCCCCCGGTCGCGGGCGCTCGTACAGCGCGGCGTCCGCGCCCTCGCGGCGATACCGCTGCGCGATATTGCGCACCGCCTGCGGCGAGAGCCGCACCGCCACGGCGACCGTCGGGGCACTATCGCCCCGATCCAACGCCAAGAGGGCTAACGCGCGCAGCACGACGCGGACCGGCTGCACCCCACTGTGGACGAGCGCTTCCAACGTCTTCACGTCAGCCGTCGTAAGCCGAAACTGCAGAGGAGGTCTGGGCATCCGTCAATCTACAGTGCTCCTCACCGCGCCGACAGATCATTTACCTACTCTTTAACCGGTCGTAGTACTAGTCGTCAGCTAGTCGCGTCGAGTATGCACCACCAACACCCCGCAGTTCGCGTTGAGATTATTGTACTTCGCCGGAGTCTCCGACGGCCCCGCGTAAAACTCGATGGCCTCGATCTGCATCACGAGCCGCTCATTCAAGTTGTAGAGCGGCTCTCCGTCACGTCCTAAGTACATCGGATTGTTGTCCAGCCACACCTGCGCATAGCACATCGCGCCACTGATGTTCTTGGGCCGTGAGGTCGCCAGATACACCGCCGAAAGCCCCGACCGCATCAGCCTGGTCCCGCGTGCCATCGACATCAGGTCTGACAGTCGCTGGTTCTCGCGCTTCGCAAGCTCCTCGCGCGTGAAGAACTGGCCGAGCCCGATCTTTTTGTGTTCGTCGAAATCGCGCGCCCATTCACGCGACGCCGTGGTGTTCACGGCCTTCAACGTGGTCACGCGCTCCAACACATAGCGCTGCACCATCGGCTCGCCGGCCACGATCACCAGTGTCGTATCCGCCGGGGTGTAGCCGACACTCCGGACGGTCACCAACTGCCGACCGGCAGGCACGCGCGGCACCACATACCGTCCTTTCACGTCTGTCGTGGCGCGCAGTCCCAATTGTGGCAACTCAATGGCGGCGTTGCCGATCGGCGAGCCCGCCTTGTCCACGACCTCACCACGGAGCATCCCTTCACTCGGCGACAACGGATCGAGTCGCAAGTCCGCAGCGCCAAACGGCGAGACCGTGTCGAGCCGTACGGTCACGATCGCACTCGAGATGGCAGCGAGGTCCGCGCGTACGTCGAGCTTGGTGTCCATGGGCATACCGCACAACCGATATCGCCCGCTTTCGTCGGCGATGGTCGTTTGTGTTTGCAGCGTCTTCGTCGCGCTATCCATCCACTGCACCACGATCGTGGCGGCAGTGGTGTCGGTGATGCCAGTGTCCCGCGCCACCGTTCCGCGCACGACCCCAACCGTGCGCCACGTCGCCCTGGTCTCTGGCGACAAGCGACACACGGCGGGCAGCACGCGAAACGCGTTGGGAACACGGACCACGATCGACGCCATCATTTCTGTCACCGGCAATCCCATGCCGCTCACCGCACCGAGTGAGTCAAGCGACAGCGTATTTGTGAGCAGCGTGTACTGCCCGGGAAGGATCGCGCCAAAGTCGAAGCGGCCGGCCGAGTCGGAGAACGCCACGCGTCCCGTCTCGCGCAGACGCAGTCGCGCACCACGCAGCGGGCGGCCGGTGGCCGAGTCAACAATTGTCCCCGATACCACAGGCAATGGCCGCGAGAAGAGCGTATCGATGCCGCGGCGCGCGACGAACAGATCGCCGCTCACGAGCTCAACACTGGCGACACGCGGTGGTTCACTCAGTCCGCGGAATCCCGCGCCCGCACGCACGGGTGCCAACGCCGGCATGCGGATCTGCCACCGTGCAATGACCCAACTGCCATCCCGAAGCGGCGCAAATTCCAGTCGACCGCCCGCACCGGCTTGCACGACCTCTCGCACCAGATTGGTGTAGCTGAAGTCCAGACTGCGCAGCTCCGACGTCGCGCGATCAACACGGAGCACCCCTTGCAACTCCACCACGCGTCGATCGGGCTTTGCGGGCTCAAACGACAGCCCGATGGTGCCGCTATCGGCGGTTGCGACAAGGCGTGCACAATGACTGCTGGCGAACTGATTCGACACGAGCACGTCCAGTCCGGGCGCGAAGAACGCCGTCGAGTCGTCACGTCCACGGACCACGTAGCCTGTGCGTCGCAGGTCATCCACGCTGCTCGACGACCAGGGTTGGGCAACCGAATCGACCTCCAGCAGCGCCAGCGACTGCAACACCTGTTCGCCGCCCGGCTCCGCGGTTCGACGGGAATTCAACAGTGCCGCCGAAAACGTCCGCACGGTGAGTGTCGCTTCGGCCGCTAGGAGGGCAGTCTTCGCCTGCTCCCAGATCTCGGAGACTTCGCTGTTGCGCGCGTCGAGCCGCAGGCAGCCCTTGGCGCTGGCCACACGCACCGTTTCAAGCCGAACGGCAATGCCATCAATCGTCAGTGCCTCTAGGCGCGTCTGTCCCTGGGTGAGCGCGATGGTCGCCGATGTCGTGGGCGCGAATCCAATACGGCGTGTGGTCAGTCGGTAGTCGCCGCTGCGCGGTGCCAGCATGCGATAGGCACCGGCCTCGTCGGTGATGGTGCGCGCGACGACAGCAGAATCGCTGCCGACCAACTGGACCACCACGCCGGCGACAGGGACGCCAAGGCGGGTGACCACGCCCCGGACGGTCTGGGCCTGCAGCGAGGCACCGGTCGCGGTGGCAAGCAACACCAATCCCAGCGCGAGGACCGCGGCGCGGACAACGCCAGAAGACGTGGGCGTGAGCACGGGTGGCCGTGGCGGATGGGAGTCGTTCGCTTCCATGGTGCGTGCGACGGGTCGGAAATGACGTTTGTGCAGTCGTGGGGGAAGTATGAGCCTGCCAAAGATACTCGGCGTGGTCTCGAGAACAGGGCTGCACCTGAACTCTTGCGATCGGGCCGAAGATGTAGGGGTGCGGGGCCGTCGGCTTGTTACGCCGACCTCAAGGGCGTCACCTGGAAGTAGTGAACCTCGGGGTCGAGGCGCGCGAGCGCTCTCAAACGTGCGGCGCGGCTCGGGCGCCATTCGCGCTTGTGCTTGCGTGCGTTGCGTTGCGTTGCGTTGCGTGGCTGGAGAGGAGCACCAGCGAGAAGAGCGCGGCCGCACGAGAGCAACACGAGATCAGCAGGAGTTGGGAAAGGGATTCGGCGTTTACCAGATGCGACGGACGCCGAACGCGTCGAAGACGGCGTCGTTTGACACCAGCGCCATCTTCTCCTCCAGCGCCTGAGCGATCAGCATGCGATCGAAGGGATCGCGATGGCTTCCAGCGAGCCCCCCCGCAACTTGGCCATGCTCCAGCGTGATCACGAGGGGCACGAAACCTTGGTTGCGCACC
>JANOPS010000237.1:0-7216 GCA_031421995.1 Gemmatimonadaceae bacterium | reverse complement strand
ATCTGCCCAACAGCGTCACGTGACGCCCAGCACGCGGAGCACCGCCTCTCGCGCCGTGGCAAGCGTCACACCATGGCTTCTCAGAACTTGCGCGGCGATGCCCTTCTCTTCGAGTACAAGCCCGAGCAGCAGATGCTCAGTCCAGACGGAATAGTGACCAAGCTCGAGCGCTTCGAGCATGCTGAGTTCAAGGGCCTTTTTCGCGCGCGAGGTATACGGAAGATGCGGACCGGTGGGATGTGAGGCCTTGCCCGGCAGCAACGCGCGTTCCACGCTCAGCCGCAGCTCGCGCGCGTCCACGTTGAGCGACGCAAGAGCCTTGGCAGCCATTCCGTCTTCCTCTCGGAGCAGCCCCAACAGCTGGTGCTCCGTGCCGACATACTCATGGTGCAGCCGCGATGACTCCTCACGCGACATTTCCAGCACCGTTCGCACTTCCTCGGTAAAGTTGTTTCCGTTCATCGACCGGGTCCCCCTCAGGAGGAAACAGTGGCATGGAGACGATTGCCGGACGCCGCCGCGAGAATACCAAGACATGGCTGAAAAATCGGACGGCAACAAAACGGGAGACATCCCATGCTGCAGACGTCTCCCGTTGCTGAATCCACGCGGCTGAAACAGCCGCGTCACGTCATCACGACGCGGCGCTTACTTCGCGCGAACTGCGGTGAACGGGAACGCACCCATGCCCACCGCTTCGATCGCGCCCGCCATGTTGTCCTTGTCCTTCATTGCGCCGGCGATCTGCAGCGAGAGCTGCTGGCCGCCCATGTCGAGCGACAGCGCGATCTTCACCGAGTCGCCCTTCACCATGCCGGCCACCGGCGCTTTGCCGATCTCAGACGAGAACTCGCCGCTGATCGTGTCGCCCTTCTGCGTAAGCATGAGCTGCGACGCCATCGGACCCTGCGGGCCTTCGACGTTCACGTTCCAGGTGCCTGAGACGTCGGCGAGAATGCGTTGCGCAGTGGCGGTCGCCGCGCTGAGCACCACGGCGGCGAGAACGGAGAGCTTCACAAAACGTTTCGTGGTCATGGTCGGTCCGAAAAAAGAGGAGTGACTGCCCCGACTCAGCTGGATCGCCGAGCGACGAGTTCGATTTCAACTTGCGCGTTCAACGGCAGTCCGGCAACTGCCACGGTCGTGCGCGCCGGGTAGGGAGCCGTGAACCGTGTAGAGTACGCCCGGTTCATGGCGGCAAAATTCGCCATGTCCGTAAGATACACGTTGCATTTGACCACGTCATCCATGGTCAACCCGGCGTCCTCCAGCACCAGCTGGAGGTTGTCGAAGGCCCGGTGGGTCTGGGCCTCAACGTCTCCTGATACCAGCTGCCCGGTCGCAGGGTCCACGGGGGTCTGTCCGGAGAGGAAGATCTGGTCACCTGACCAGACGGCGTGCGAATAGGGACCAAGCGCGGCCGGGCCGCGGGGGCTGGGGGCAGGACGACGAGGCATTAGTGACTTCCTTGGCGCCCGTCAGGCGCGGGAGGCAGGGTGATAGGAGGCTGACCGGCCGCCTTGCGCTTGGCATTCAGCGCTGTCAGCCGGGTCGTGCGAAGTGTGTTCCACTGCGGGAGCACCGCTGCCGCCTGCGCGCGCGCCGCGGCGCACGCGGCAATCTGCACGGCCGTTGGCGAAACATCGGCATTTTGCATGGCCATGGCGGCCGTCAACATGGCGTTGCTCACCGCTTCCAGGGACGGCGTGCCAGCCGCTCCAGCGGGTCCGCGTCGGCGGGCACGCACATTGCGAACCTGCGCCGAGCCGGGGGCGATGGCTTCGAGGTCGGCCTTGAGCTTGTCGACGTCGGCACCAGAGAGCGTGGACAGCTGTGCAATCAGTGCCCGTGCCTGACCAAATGCGCGATGCGTGGCGACCGCGCCGTCATACATCTCGGCCGACAGCGTGGAAAGCTGCGTGAGTCCGACCGCTGACGTTCTCACCCGCGGGTCCATTGCCAAGGTCATCGGTTGCGTGGTGATCTCACCATCCACCGTGAGCCGCACCGTGTAGTTCCCCATCGGCGCCCACGGCGCGTTGACCAACGGATACGTGCGATGCGGTACGGCACCGGGCGCGTCGTCATCACCAACCGGGACCGCATCAAGTGGATCGACGGGATCGAAATGCAGATCCCAGCTGAAGCGATGCATGCCCGCGTTCGCGGAGATCACAATCGGCTGTGCAGGCCAGTACAGCGGCAAGCCGCAGAAGGGCGCCGATGGTGTTTTCTGACACACCGTATCGTAGGCCATCGCCTCGAGCGCCGGATGCGGATTGAGCACCGAGTCGACGCTGGTGTACTTGCGCACGACCTTGCCCGCCGCGTTCAGGATTTCCAAGGTTACCGGCGAGGACGCGTTGCGCGGCAAGTAGTAATCAATCACGCCGCCTGGCAACGGATTCTCACCAGCTGGCATCTCGGGAGGCCACGGCGTGGGATCATTGGTGCCGAAGCGAATGCGCACGGCCGGCGCCGGTCGGAACAGGAACGCCTTGCTTGCCGACTTCGCGGCCTGCGCCGCGGCCGCCTGACGCAACGGCGTCACGTTGTCCAGAATCCAGAAGCCACGACCGTGTGTGCCAGCAATCAAGTCGGCGCACTTGCAGACGCTGTCGTCCTTGATCTGGATATCGCGCACGGAGATGGGCGGCATGTCGTTCTTGAGCGACTGCCAATGATCGCCATCATCAAACGACACCCAGACTTGCAGATCGGTCGCCGCATACAGCAGCCCTTTCACACGTGGATCTTCGCGAATGGAATTCGCCACGGCACCCGGCGCAATGCCTGTGTTGATTTCCGTCCACGACTTGCCGCCGTCGTGCGTGCGATAGAAGTGCGGATTGAGATCGTCCAGTCGCAACGTGTTCGCCGCGATGTAGGCCGTTTGCGTGTCAAAGTGCCCGGCGTCGAGATTGAAAATGCGCGTCCACGGTTTGATCGCCAGCGGTGTGACGTTGGTCCACGTCGTACCACCATTCGTCGTGAGCTGCACGTTGCCGTCATCCGTGCCCGCCCAGATGACGCCCAACGCTCGCGGTGAGGGCGACAGCGCCGTGATAGATCCCATCGGCCCTGGTGTGACACTGCTCGTGTACTTCCCGGCCGTCGCCGGCACGGCCCACGTCTGCCGCGTGAGATCGGGGCTGATGCGCGTCCAGCTCTGGGCGCGATTGGTCGACTTCCAGACGGCATTCGAGGCGTAGTACAGCGTGGTATTGTCGACCGGCGACCAGTGCAAGGGCATCGTGCGCACGTTGCGATTGTAGCTCTCACCGTTCGGGCCCCTCTCGCTCATGTCGGGCCCCACCTGCGACGATTGCGCGGTGCGACGATCGTACAGCGAGACGCCGCTCCGCTGACTCCCGAACACCTTGTCGGGATCCTTTGGATCAGACGCCGCGATGCCGTACTCCTGAATGTTGACCGGATGCCAATCGTGGAACGAGATCCGTCCATCCATCGACCTGCTCACCACGCAGGCCGAGCCGGAGTCTTGTTGCCCACCGCAGACCCGATAGGGGAAGCTCATGTCGGTGGACACGTGATACATCGCCGCTGTCGGCTGATTGTACCAGTTGCTCCAACTCGCACCACGATTGGCCGATACCACGCCGCCCTGATCGGCGACCGCGAGAATGATGTCGGGATTGAGCGGGTTGATCCACGTTTTCTGATAGTCATCGCCGCCCGGTGCGCCGCGCACCGCGGACCAGTTCAGGCCGGCATCTTCCGTGCGCCAAAACACGGTGCTCGAACTGTAGACGACACGTTCGTTGGTGGGATCGACGATGATGGTGGGCAGATCACCGCCGCCAATGCGCGCCAACGGACGCGGGTCGGGCGTGCCTCTCGCGCCGCGCTCGGTCGCGTGCGCGACCAGCTGCCAATGCTCGCCGGCATCAGTGGACTTGTAGAAGCCCACAGGACCCGACGCACCGGGAGGCCCGCTTGTGGCGGCGCCGGCCGCCATCGCATACAGCGTGCGCGGGTTGCTGGGGGCGAGTGCGATATTGGCCTGCAGGATATTCGGCAGCCCGTCGGTGAGCTGTTTCCACGTCGTGCCACCATCGACCGATTTAAACACGCCATTGCCACCACCGCCAAAGCCTTGTCCTTCGATAAAACTCTGCTGCTGTTGCCAGAGCGTAGCGTAGATGATGTTGGGATTGGACGGGTCGATGCGCACGTCGTTGCCGCTGGTGTATTCGTCTTTGTACAACACTTTTTGGAACGTGGCGCCGCCATCAAGCGACCGAAAGATGCCGCGTTCGTCGTTGGGCCCGTACGGATGCCCCAGCACCGCCACAAAGAGGCGCTTGGAGTCCTTCGGGTCGACGTCGATGTGCGCAATCATCTGCGATTGGCGCAGTCCCAGGTGTGTCCACGTGGCGCCGGCATCGGTGGACTTGTACATGCCATCGCCGACCGCGAGGTCTGGTCGAATGATCCCCGCGCCGGAGCCGACGTAGATGATCTTCGGATCGGACGGCGCCACCGCAATCGCGCCGATCGATCCGGTCGAGGCCTGATCAAAGATCGGCGTCCAGTTCGATCCGTAGTCTGTGGACCGCCAGATCCCGCCATTGTCAAAGCCGATGTAGAACGTATTGGGCTGCGTTGGCACACCGGAGAGAGCACGCGCGCGGCCCGCGCGCACCGGACCGATCTGCCGCCAGTGCATAGCGGAATAGAGGTCCGGCGTCTGGGCCAGACTGACGGCCCAGGGCGCGCAGAGGAACGCGACACACAGCGATGATCGAAGCAAGACGGAAGGCACCACAGCGCTCCTGAGGGATGGATGCCAACAACTTACCGTCTCATGAGGGGGGTGCCTAGAGCCTGACCGTTGGCTCGCGCCCTTCGCACTCACCCAGTCGACGGCGCCTACGCGCCTCGCGAACGCGCCGTCGACGCCGGTCTGTTAGAAATGGCGACCGATGTTCCCAAGCTGCAGTGTCGTTGCCCCTGTGAAGTCGCCGTTGGCAGGGAACTTGATGATTCTGTCGTTGCCACCAGACATCATGATGAACTCGTAGGTCCGGTCACCCATGTTGCAGCTCATGCTGAGCCCGACCACTTTCGATTCCTGGGAACCACCCTTGTTCACGGTCCAGTTGGCCAAGTCGTTGTCCCAGTTGTTCCACAGCCCGTTCCTGATCTTCGACTTCGAATCCTTTAGCCGCACCGTCACGTCTTTGTCGCTGCCGTTGGTGGCCACCAACGTAATGTTGCAGCCGAACACCCCGTCGTTGAAGAAACGAAAGGCAGACGGAGCCGTCGGCGCAGGCGTTGGCGCAGTCGTGGCCGACAGCGAAGAAGCAGCGAGGAACGAGAGGGCGGCGAACGCCGCAGCAAACGTCGTGGTGCGAGACATGGAATCCTCCGAAGCGTGTGAGATGAGCATCTACGGTCGATGAGGGCCTCATCGCCGCCACACGTCATGGCGATACTCCGTGGGATTTTTGGACATTCCCACGCGATGTCCAATGTTGGCGCGCAATGTCGCGTGAAGAGGCGAGAGCACCCCACGACTCCCTCAACACGGAGCATCTCGTCCGATGCGGCGCGGCCCCCTTTCCTTTCTTCTGCTTGGTGTGAGTCTTGCCATCCCGCGCGGGACGCCGCTGCTGGCGCAACAAGACTCCACGCCACTGCTCAAAGTGACCCCGAGCTGGCTTGCCGATCGCTATCGCGACGGCGATGAACTCATCGAACTGACACTCGAGCGCCCGCTCGGCGCCGGCGAAACCCTCGCGATGGTCATCGGCACGCTTGACGTCACGCACCTCACGGACGTGAATGGCACACGTGTACGCTACCGACCCAACAAGAGCGCGCTGGCCGCCGGCGAATCACAGATCGCGGTCTATATCGTACGCGCCGGCAAGTGGGCGCAGGTCGCGACGCTGCCCATCAAGGTGCGCAACCGATTTGGGCTGGACGAAGGACGCGTATTGCCCACCGTCGACCTGAGCAGCGCGGGGCAGCTTGCGCAAGGTGGCAACGCCGCACCCACCGGCGGTCGCGAACGCTACCAAGACCTCACCCTCCGCATCGGGACAGAATCCAACCTGACGCGCGATGCATGGAAAATCGCGCTGCAAGCCAACACGGTTGGCGTAAGCCGCGAGGACCAGCGTTTGCAGTACGAGACGCTGCAGGGCGGTGCGCCGCAATTGGACTTGTCCGACTACAAGGCGGAGCTGACGCGCGGTATGTCGAAGGTGCAGATCGGCAATCTGAGCGCGTCGAACCAGAAGATGCTGCTGGATGGGTTCAGTTCGCGGGGTGTGGGCGGCACGGTGCAGCTCGGGCCCCGTGCCTCGTTGAATGCAAACGTGATGAACGGCAGCAACATGGTTGGCTGGAATAACGCGCTGGGCATCAGTCGATCGGCACATCGTCTGACGAGCGCTGGGCTGTCGCTGGAGATGATTCCGTCACGTCCGGGCGGCTTCCATGTGGCCATTACGGGGCTCGATGGGTCGGTGCTGCCCATTGCCAACTTCAACCAGGGCTCCGTCACCGATGCCGAACAGAGCACCGGATACGGCACACAACTTGGCCTCAGTAACGCGAACGAGCGCATCAAGTTTACCGGCGGATTGACGCGCTCTCGCTTCACCAACCCGGTCGATCGCTTGGTGTCCGGTGACTCGACGATCGTGGCCGTGCAATCGGTGACGCGTACGGCGCGGTATGGCGAGATGACCGTGCAAGTCCTGAAGGAGCAGACGATCCGCGATTCGCTGCGCGTGGACATGTCCGCCGTGCTTCGCCACGAACGGGTGGATCCGTTGTACCGGTCCCTCGGCGCATCGACACAGGCAGACCTGCAATCCAACAACCTCGAACTCAATGGAACGATCGGGGCGTTGGCGCTTGCCGCGCGGTACGGGCGCACCAACGACAACCTCGCGGGCATCGCCTCGATATTGACGTCGCGCACCAATCAGTCTGCACTCACGGCAGCGATTCCCGTCAGCGCCGTGATCGGTCCCAAAGGCGCCTGGTACTTGCCGCAGCTCTCTTTGGCTCGCGAAGGCACGCACCAATTTGGCGACGGCATACCGACCAACGGTGAGTTTACACCAGCCGACGTGCCCGACCAGACCAACGTGAACACGACCGCCACGCTTGAGTGGACGCGCAACACCACCACGCTGAACTACCGGTTGAACAAGTCCGCGCAGGACAATCGTCAGCC
>JANOPS010000236.1:0-1829 GCA_031421995.1 Gemmatimonadaceae bacterium | reverse complement strand
GCCCATCGCACCTCCCCCACGAATATCGGCCTGTATTTATTATCCACCGTCAGCGCCCGGGATCTTGGCTGGATCGGGACCGTCGAGGCGCTGGAGCGGCTGGAGGCGACGCTCGAAACCATGGGCAAACTTCAACAGTGTCACGGCCACTTCTATAACTGGTACGACACCCGCGATCTGCGCGCGCTGGAGCCGCGCTACGTCTCATCCGTGGACAGCGGCAACCTCGCCGCACATCTGCTCGCCGTAGCCAATGCCGCGCGTGAATGGGCCGATACGGTCATGACACCCGGCAACTATGTCGCCGGTGTAGAGGACGCACTGTCCCTCACACGGCAGGCGTTACACGCGCTGCCTGACCATCTGTGGACGCAGTCCACACTGTGCGGGCAACTCGACACACAACACGATGAACTCGCCACTGTTTTATGCGGTATCGACGTCTCCCGGGGCGAGCATGCAGCACAGCTGCAGAACATAGCGACTCACGGAGCAACGCTGGTGGACATCGCGAGGACGCTTGCCAGTGACGCCAGTAATGATGCCTGCAGCGATCTGCTCTTTTGGTCGGATGCGACCCACCGCTCGATCGAAAGCTGGCGCCGCGACGCCGGACGAACGCCGCAAGCGGCGGCCGTTCTGCGGCAGCGTCTCCTCTCGATGTCGACGGTTACAAGAGCCATGGCGTTCGCCATGGACTTCGGGTTTCTCGTCGATCCCCACCGCAAGCTCCTGTCGATTGGCTTCCGTGACGCCGACGGCACACTCGACCCGAGTTGCTACGATCTGCTTGCCTCCGAAGCGCGCCTGGCAAGCTTCATCGCAATCGCAAAGGGCGACGCTGCCAGCCGGCACTGGTTTCGCCTCGGCAGGCAGGTGACGCCCGTGGGCAACGGCGCTGCATTGATTTCGTGGTCGGGATCCATGTTTGAATATCTGATGCCCTCCCTCGTGCTGCGGGCGCCTGCCGGAAGTCTCATGGAGCACACGAGCCGCCTGATCGTGCAGCGCCAGATCAGTTACGGCGATGAACTCGGCTTGCCGTGGGGCATCTCGGAGTCGGCCTACAACGCGCGCGACGTGGAGTTCACCTATCAATATTCAAATTTCGGCGTGCCGGGGCTGGGACTCAAACGCGGCCTGAGCGCAGACGCCGTGGTCGCACCCTACGCCACGGCGCTCGCCGCGATGGTCGATCCAGAGAAGGCGACGCGCAATTTTGCACGCCTCGCGGACCTGGGGGCGCTCGGCCGCTACGGCTTTTACGAAGCGCTGGACTACACGCGCAGTCGTTTGCCCGCGGGCACGCGCTTCGCTGTCGTGCGAGCGTTCATGGCCCATCACCAGGGCATGACCATCGTGGCCATCACCAACGTGCTGCTGCAAGGGATCATGCGCACCCGATTCCATGCCGAGCCGAGAATCCAGGCGACCGAACTGCTGCTGCAAGAGCGATCGCCACGGGATGTTTCAGTCGCTCACCCGCAGGCCGAGGAAGTCCGTGCGACCCGGCGGATCGATAGCATCCCGCTCACGGACGCGCGCCGGCTAAGAACCGTGCACGAGGCTACGCCCCAGGCGCACCTGCTCTCGAACGGTCGCTATGCAGTGATGGTCACCGGGGCAGGATCAGGCTACAGCCGCTGGAACGATCTTGGCATTACGCGGTGGCGTGAAGATCTGACGCGCGATGATACGGGCAGCTACATTTTTCTGCGCGACGTCGAGAGCGGCAAGGGTTGGTCGGCCGGTTACCAACCTTGTGGCGTGGAACCAGACTCTTACCAGGTGTGCTTCACCGAAGATCGTGCCGAGTTCGTGCGCACGGA
>JANOPS010000235.1:0-2093 GCA_031421995.1 Gemmatimonadaceae bacterium | reverse complement strand
AAGACCTCCCCGAGTTGTTCCGCGACGATCGCCATGCGACGTACTGACGGCGCGTGCAGGCGCTCGGACAGGGAGCCGTACAGGCCGGCGCCGCTCACGTTCACTGGACGAGCTCTGTGAGTCGCGCGCGAAGACGCTCACCGGCCACCGCACGATCGCGCGCGGTCCCCACGCGCAAGAGATCTGCCAGCGCGAGCAACTCGTAGAGGTCAGGCTGCTGTGCGATGACCTCGGCGGCTGTCGGCATGAGTGGCGTGAGTGACGTGCCCACGACTGAACCGCGTGGGGAAGGCCACACCAGCGGGTCGACGTCTCCGTCCAGGATGCTATGCATTCGCGGAGCACTGTGCGCTGTTGGAACGCCCCGCTGTCGTCGTCCTCGTTCGGGCGGAAACGCATAGCGAATGCCGTGCTGAATGAACTCCTCCAGCCCGGCGACATTCGCCTCATGTCGCCCACCCCTCGTGAAAACAAGACCGGCCGCGAGCAGACGGCGTACGGCCTGGTGAGCCGTACTCGCGCTTATTTGCAACTGCTCGCCGATCTTGGCGAACGTTTGCCCCGGTCGGAGCGCAAGGCTCAGTGCAACGACCACGTCGAGTGGTTGCAGGATAATCGGCATAGAAGTGGCTGACTATTCGGTATTCGGTTATAATGTATATAACTATCAGACAGCTAGTTACGCAACACATACTATTGAATATTCACTATTCGGGAAGACCGAACGAGAAGCCGGCAGCAGCGGCGGTTGGCGGAGACTCGTAGGGCGCAAAGGTAGGGTAGGCCCTCATCTTCGTGTTCCTCCCCCGTATCACAGCCACACACGCGCATACACAACCCTGGGAGCGCATCGATGGACCATCAGACACACAACGACCACGAAGACGCTCACGAAGACTTTGGTGGCCTACGGGCTGATCTCCACCTGACACGCTCTGCCATCACTCGACGCACGGCCCTGCGCGCGGCGGCCAGTCTGGGCGCGCTCTCGTGGCTGGGTTGCTCCACGCCGACGGATGCTTCCGACGACCCCTCGAACAACGGGACGTGCCGCAAGATCCCCAGCGAAACCGCAGGACCGTTTCCGGGAGATGGCAGCAACGGACCGAACGTCCTGTCGCAAACCGGCGTGGTGCGCAGTGACATCCGTTCCAGCTTCGCGGGGCTGAGTGGCAGTGCGAATGGGGTGTTGCTCAACGTGGCGCTGACGATCGTCTCGTCAACCACCTGCTCGCCGTTGGCCAATCGAGCGGTCTACTTGTGGCATGCCGACATTTTGGGACGCTACTCGTTGTACTCCACCGGGGTCACCAACCAGAACTACCTGCGCGGCGTGCAGGAAACCGACAGCAACGGGCGCCTGAATTTCATCACGATTTTCCCCGGCTGCTACGATGGGCGTTGGCCGCACATCCACTTCGAAGTGTATCCCAGCCTGGCGGCGGCGGCGAATGTGGCAAATAAGATTGCAACGTCGCAGATCGCGCTGCCGAAATCTGCTTGCGACGTGGTCTACGCGACGACGGGCTACGCGGCGAGCGTCAGCAGCTTGTCGCGCGTCAGCCTCACGACGGACAACGTGTTCAGCGACGGAGCGTCGCTGGAACTCGCGACGGTCACTGGGGATGTGAGCGCCGGCATGACCGCGACGCTATCAGTAGCGGTGTAAACGTCGACGTGTTTGAACAGTGGTCGAGACGTCAGGGCTTCGGAGCGCGTCGGGGCATAAAACCAATCTGATCGAGATACACCTCCGTTTTCCCACGCGATTCATCACTATCCGATTGAATCGTGACGCCCACCACCTCAAACGACTCCACGGGAACACCGGGATAGGCACGCCGTAAGTCAGCCGCGAGATCGCGCGTGATCTCCTGCCACTCTCCGCGCGCCGCCTCGCTGCCGATCGTGATCAGCCACGCCTCCGGCAGCGTGGTCACGACGAGCGAGCGTCGTGACGACACGGCCTCCAGCAGTGCATCGTTGGGCGGCCGCACACCATCACGGTCGGTGGCATTCCACGTGTAGCCGAACAACCGCGTAGCATTGGCGACGCCCTGGCGACGATCCACCACCACAAACCACAGCTTGAA
>JANOPS010000234.1:0-8163 GCA_031421995.1 Gemmatimonadaceae bacterium | reverse complement strand
GCCTATCGGGGGGAGCTGATTACCACCTGGCCGGTGCTCACCGAGGCGTGTCATCTTGTGCCGGCCGCGGCGGCGCCGAAGCTGTTGCACTGGGTCGACCGTGGTGGAGCGACGCTTGCCGATGTCCCGGTGTCCTCACTTCGCGCGATCGCGACGCGCATGGACAAGTATGCCGACTTGCCCATGGATCTCGCCGACGCTTCCCTGTTGTGGGTGGCGGAGCGGGAAGGCGTGATGGATGTCTTAACGCTTGACTGTCGTGACTTTGGGATCTATAAAACCACGCGCGGGCGCCTGTTGCGCGATGTGTTGGAGCGACCGAACTAAGCACCTCGTTGACGTCACCTCAGCGCTCGGGCCCGACTATGACTTGTCTCGGTACGCACGAATCCTGTTCCAGCCACGCGCGTCAGATGCAGCACCGCGCGGCGCGTGCTGCATTCTTGCTCTGCACGGTGGTGATCGGCGATCTGCCGGCACAACCTTCTCGATCAACACCCGCCGCAACATGGGACGCCACCGCGCCACGCGGACGAACACGCCTCATTGACTTCACCACCACGGAAGGCACTTGGACGTCGGTGGATCTCTCCAGCGATGGCTCCTGGATTGCCTTCGACCTGTTGGGTCATATCTACCGCATGCCCGCGGCCGGTGGGGATGCGGTGGCTCTCACGCAGAGCTCAGGCATCGCGTCGAACTTCCACCCACGGATCTCACCGGATGGCAAGTCGATCGCCTTCATCTCTGATCGCGCTGGCGGCGACTACAACCTGTGGGTGATGGACGCCGATGGTGGCAATGCGCACGCCGTAGCCATTGCCCCGAAAACGCGCATGCACTACCCGCACTGGACTCCAGATAACCAGTACATCGTGGTGGCCCAGGACAACGACGAACCGCGTGCGCTGGTCATGTATCACCGCGACGGCGGCGAGGGCATCACCCTATTGAAGGGGGTTGAAGGCCGGATGCCGTTCCGCTCATCGCTGTCGGCCGATGGGCGCTACCTCTACTACGAAGTGTATACAACAACCAACGCCCCCGAGGGTCAGGCCGATGTCTTGAAGGGGGCCGTGCAGGTGCATCGCTATGACATGCAGACCGGCACCGTGCGCGCCATCACGGCCGGTGAATCCGGGCAGCAGAGTCGCGCCAGCAGTGGCGGTGCATTTGCGGCAGAGCCGAGTCCCGATGGACGTTCGCTGGCGTTCATTCGCAAGGTCCCGGGTGGGACGCTGGAGTATAAGGGCCAGCAGTTCGGCCCGCGTGGCGCACTCTGGATTCGTGACCTGCGCGTTGGCACTGAACGCATGCTGATGGACCCGGTGGAGATGGATCTCTCCGAAAGCTGGCCTATCGAAGGGAGCTACCCCATGTATCGCTGGGCTGCCGACGGACAGAGCATCGTGATACACCAAGGCGGCAAGATCAGGCGCGTGAACGTCGCGACCGGCGCGGTGACCACCATTCCGTTCACGGCGCGCGTCAGTCGCACCATTTCGGAGCAAGCGGTCGCCAAAAAGCGCATCACTGATGCAGCCGTTGACGTGCGATTTATCCGATGGGCCAGTGCATCACCCGATGGCCGCATGCTCGCTTTCCAGGCGCTCGGCCGGATTTACCTGCAGACCCTACCACACGGTAGCGCGCGGCGTCTGACGCCCGCCTCATTCGACGCGATGGAGTTTCAGCCGGCGTGGTCGCCCGATAGTCGCACGATTGCGTTCACGACCATCGATTCACTGAATCGCGGTGCGCTGTGGCGTCTCGCAGCGACCGGTGGAATGCCGCAGCGCATCACGAAGGACGTTGGCGAATATCTGAACCCCTCGTGGACGCCCGATGGACGCGAGATCGTGGTTGCGCGAGGCGCAGGAGCGACGGCACGGGCACAGGCGATCACGCGAAACCCGTACTGGGACATCGTGCGTATCGCGGCGACCGGCGGTGACGAGACCGAGATCGGGGAGCGGCGTCGCGTGGGCAACCGCAGCGTTGAATTGCGTCCGATGGTCGGGAACGATACACGCGTGTACTGGGCAACACCGAACGACTTTGGGTCGGGAGAGCAGTTTGGCGTCGACCCACGCGGCGTCGAGTTCGCATCGGTCCGGATGGATGGCAGTGACCGCAAGGTGCACGCTAGCATCCGTGATGCTGACGACGCCGTGCTCTCCCCCGACGGAAAGTGGCTGGCGTTCATGCAAGGCGCGAACGTCTACGTGGCCCCGTTTCCGGCTGGCCTGAGTGGGGGCAGCGTGCCGAAAATCACCAAAGATGGTGGCGACCTTCCGGTCACCGCGCTCAGCACTGGCGGCGGACTCTATCCCCGCTGGCGGACGTCCACCATCGTCGACTTCGCCGGGGGCGATCAGTTCTTCTCACACAACGTCATGACACACACGACCGATACCATCGCCGTGAAGCTGTCAGTGCCGCGAGCCATACCCTCCGGTTCGATCGCACTGACGGGCGCGCGCATCGTGACGCTCGACCAGAAGCGCGTCATCGAGAATGGTACGGTAGTTGTAAAGGCTGGTCGTGTCAGTTGTGTTGGCACATGCAGCACGACTGGCATCGACAAGGTTGTGGATGTTGCGGGAAAGACGGTCATTCCGGGATGGGTGGACGTGCATGCGCACCTCCATGCCGATCACATGGGAATGATGCCGCGTCAGAACTTCGCAACCGCCGTGTACCTCGCCTACGGCATTACGACAACCAGCGATCCGGCCACGACATCGATCCAGGCGTTTCCCGCGGCGGAGATGATCGAGGCGGGGGAGACGATTGGTCCGCGCGTTTTCTCCACGGCCGAAGCTTTGTACGTGGGCGACGCGGGGCTGACAAACGGGATCACCTCGCGCGATGCGGCCGTGCGCGAGGTCGCACGGCGCCAAAGCTGGGGCGCCGCGATGATCAAGCAGTACATGCAACCAACGCGACAACAACGACAGTGGGTGGCGGATGCAGCCCGCGAGCGCGGCATGCGCCTCACTGCTGAATCGTCAGACGGTATGGAGTACGCACTTGGCCTGGTGATGGATGGATACACGGGCGGTGAACACATGATGGTGCAGGCGCCGTTCTACTCCGATCTCACAACGTTCCTCGGCCAAGCACACCACTTCTACTCGCACACACCGCTGGTGTTCGGATTCGGCGCGTGGAACGAGGAGTGGTTCTGGCAGGAGAGTCCCATCTGGAAGGACGCGAAGCAGGCGAAGTGGATTCCGTGGCGACAGCTGATTCCGCATACGCGCCGCTTCATCACGCGACCCGAAACCGACTACTCGAAGGACATCGTGGCGCAGGGCATCGCCGACATCATTGACGCCGGCGGCTATTCGGCCATAGGGGCACATGGGCAGCAGCCCGGTCTTGGTTCGCACTGGGATGTGTGGATGGCGGCCAAGGCAACGGGCAACCACGTAGCGCTCGAGATCGCGTCCATGCACGGCGCCATGTTCCTCGGCATGGACGAAGACATCGGTTCCATCACGGTCGGCAAGCTCGCCGATCTCATGGTCCTCAACGCCAACCCACTCGAGAATATCCGAAACACCGCCGACATCCGTTACGTCATGAAGGGCGGCGTGTTATACGACGCGAATTCGCTCGATGAGATATGGCCGAGACAAAAACCGTTTGGGAACAACTATTGGTTTGTACCGGAGATGTTCACGCGCGACGTCAAGAGAGTGGATGTGTATAACAAGAGGTAATACCGTGCAAACATCATCCCGGAGTCTCTCATGCGCGCCACTGCATTCCGTACCGCGTCATTCCGCGCGCGCGGCGACAAGCTGTTGCTCGCGCACGGCTGGTCCGATCCGGCACTGAATGCGCGCTCCACCATCGAGCACATGCCATCGCGGCACGCATCCCGCCACATTGGCGCTCTGGCTGCGCCCTCCTCCATCAATCGGTGCCTGACTGGCACAGCGAACTGGCATCAATCTCGCACGCATCGCCATCGAACGGGAGCGAACCAAGAACACCAACGATTGGAGCACACCGATGATTCCCACGCTGCAAACTTTCTTTGGGCTCACCCTGCCTGTGTCGAACGTGCCGATCACGCCAGCCGTCGCGAGAGCGCTCGCGAAGCGCCTGCAAGAGGTCGCGCAGGCGTTGGGTCAGCATGAAGTTCCGGTGGCTCAAGCGGCCGAAATCCGACGGGACGCCGAGCGTTACCTGGGCATGCGGCGCATGCGCGAGTTGCGCTTGCCGACAGCAGTTGAGAGTACGTGCGACAACCATGCGTGGGCGCTGATGCGGCTGACCGCCAACACGCCGCCTCGGCTCCACGCTCCGGAGCGGCTGGTCGCGTAAGCGGCTTGTGAAGACGCACAGCACATGTGCCCGGTCTTTTGAGACAGAAGCCATGTCATGGTGCCCGTCTTCCTAGCCCGTGATCAGCGCCACTTCATAAGCCCCGAACACGGCGTCGCGCGAAATGATCACGAGGTTCTCAACTTGCGCCTGCGCGATACATGATGCGATCAAACAGATCCCGATGGTGAGTCGGCAACTGCGTGACCTGCTCGGCGTGCGTGAACTCGATCGGGAGCTCCACGAACCCGGATGCAACAGTGACCCTCGAACGACGCCAGCATATCATCCGGCAGTGGCGCATCGAAATCTCCGCGAATGCGCCATGCTCCCTTGCCCTTTCCGGCCACGCGCGCCGGTCGCGAGTCCTCAAGAGGAACGATACGCGCGCGCGGCCGACCGGATTTCGTGATCACGATCTCCGTTCCCGACGCAGCGCGCTCGATCAGCGCAGAGAGATGCGTCTTGGCATCATATAGACTCACCGATTCGCGAACGACCTTTCGGGCCATGTCAGGAGCTCACAAGAGGGATGAACGCGGAGCCTAACGGATTTGACCAATCTGGTCAACGCAGAGATCCAAACCCCTCACCGCGCCAGAAGCGTGCGCACCCAGCCCCTCACGATGTCCCCGTTCCGCCCCTGCGCGGCCGTGGGCAGCGCGCTGAGCGTTCGCTCCGCCTCACGAAGCAGAGGCTCCCCCTCATCCGTTTTGCCCCCGCGGAGCAAGCAGAACGCCACGCCAGCGCGTAACTGCGACGGCAACGCCTTCGTGCTGTCGAACGGCACCGCACTGGCCGCACTCCGCGCCATCGACTCGCCTTCAGCGAGAGTCCCGGTCGCGCACAGATCTACTGCCAGCGACCATCGCGCACTCAACAAAAAAGCGTCGGACGGCTGACGCAGCGGCGTCAATATCGCGATCGCTTCCCTGAAGAACGGTATCGCGCCCAGCGTGTCACCCGTGAGTTCGTGGCTCGTGCCCACGTTCGGCAACTGGAAAGCCGCCTGTATGCTTGAAGCGCCGTAGGTGTCGCGGCGGATGGCCAGGCCAAACTCCTGCAGCGGCCGAAGCTCCGCGTACCGCTGCTGGGCGAAGAGCACGCCCGCCAGCTTCTCGGACGCGTCGCCCACCGTCCAATGCCGCGCACCGCTCAAGGCCTTCTTCTGCTCAATGTTCGTCCGGAGCAGCTGCGCGGCTTCATCAAGCCGGCCTTGCCGACGAATAGCGACCGCCATCAGCCCTTCGGCAAAGAGCGCCTGGTCTTCAATCTTCGAAGCGCGCCAAATCGGCACCGCTTCCCGCAACCGCACTTCTGACTCTTTCCAGTCGCCGCGCGATTGGGCCAGCACGCCGAGGTCCTGTAGGCTGGCTGCCACAGCGGGACTCGTTAGGCCGAGCATCTTGCGTCGTGAGGCAAGCGCCGCAGTGTAGAGCGTTGCCGCTTCCTCCAGGCGCCCTTGCTGTGTGCGAAGGACACCAAGGGCCGATCGCGACAACTGGACATCGGGATGATCGGCACCGAGGACCGCGATACGCAAGGCAAGCGCTTCGGTCACGAGCGAGTCGGCCTCCAACGGGCGTCCCCGGTCGGTCAAGATGGTCCCGAGTCGCGATAACACATTGGCGAGCGTCGGGTGCGGCTCCTTGAACACCAGTCGTGCCGATACGAGCGCCGTGCGCAACGTCGCTTCGGCCGCCGCAAAGTCGGGAAGGCTTCGTTGCGCGTCGGCCGTCGCGACCAGTGCCCCAATCACTCTCGGATGATTGGGGCCGAGGGCGTCGCGCAAGATCTTCGTCGCGCGATCGAGCTCAACGAGACCCTCTTTGGGTCGTGCCGTGTACACGAGAAAACTTCCCAAGCCGACCATTCGCTCGCCCGTTAGTGCATCGGCAACGCCTCGCTTCGCGATGGCTAGGCGTACCGATTCACGATACAGCTTCTCCGCCTCTGGAAATCTGGCCTGTCCATATCGTACTGAGGCCAACTCGTTCACGGCAGCGGCAATAAAATCATCGGTTGGCGGCCGCTGAGATCGCAACAACGCCAGCGCTTCCGTCAAACGCCGGTCGGCGATGGCCAGTTCACCCGATGACCGTGCCACTTTGCCAAGGTCGGCTGCCACTTCGCCGAGCGCTCCGGCGTTGCCCCCTGCACGCCGATATAACGTATAGGCGGTATCGAGATGCGCGCGAGCCGCATCGTAGGCGCCGAGCTGAAAGTACGTCCGGCCAACCGTGGCTTCGATGCTCGCCCGCACCGCTGGTTGATTGCCAAAGGCCGAGGATGTCGTTGTGCCGGCTTTGTCGAGGAGATCCCGCACGCGAAGGTCGCGTCCTTGCGCCATGGCCGGATCCGCGCTGGCCAGCATCTCGGACAGGAAGGTGGTGACCGCCTTCGATTTGGTGGCTTCACTGGTGGCGCGTGACGCGCTCGCAATGGCTGCCGTTTGTTCGCGCAGAGCACTGGCGCGCTCCACGTCGGCCACGCGCAACGCAGAATCGGCCGTCTGACGTCCGCGTTCTGCCAACCCGCGCGAGGCCTCTGCTTCAATGCGCCGCGCGTCGGCAAGGCGCTCGGCCCGTGTGGCGCGGATGGCTTGCCACGTACTGATCGACGCGCCAGCCGCCAGCAGCACGACGCCGCTCACTGCGCTCGTCACGAGTGTACGATGGCGCCGCGCGAACTTGCGCAGCTGGTAGAGCGGGCTCGCCGGGCGCGCAATGATTGGTTCATCACGCAGGTATCTCCGAATATCGCTGGCGAGCGCATCGGCGGAGAGATATCGCCGATGGCGTTCCTTTTCGAGGGCTTTGCCGACGATGATTTCGACATCGCCGCGCAGGCGACGGTTGATCGAACTCAGTGGTGCCGGGTCCTGCACGAGAATCGCCCGGACCGCATCGTGTAAGGCAGCGCGTTCGAGGTCGTACGGCAGACGGCCGGAGATCAGTTCGTACAGCACAACGCCAAGCGAGTATACATCGCTCCGTTCGTCCATTTCCGACGGAACGGCGTTCACCTGTTCGGGGCTCATGTATTGCAGCGTCCCGACCATCTCGCCAACCGACGTCTGGCGAGTGGCATACACATCGGCGTTCGTCACTCGCGCGATACCGAAGTCGAGTACTTTGGGCTGGCCGCTTTCGTCGACCAGAATGTTGGCGGGCTTGAGGTCACGATGGACGACACCCTGTCGGTGCGCGTAGTGCACGGCATCGCAGATGCGCGCGAAGAGCTCTAACCGATCGGCCATCGGCAGCCGACGACCGTTGGCGTAGTCGGTGAGCGGCAGCCCGCGCACCAGCTCCATCGCGAAGTACGACTGCGGGCCGCCCGTGCTGTTCGCCGTGCCCGCTTCGTAGACTTGGGCGATCCCGGGGTGCTGCAGGCGGCCAAGCACTTCGGATTCCAGCGCAAAACGCCGCGCGACCTCGGCCGAAACACGATCGCTGCGAATGACCTTGAGCGCCACGACGCGACGAAGCCGTTCGTCCTCAGCCTCGTACACCGTGCCCATGCCGCCTTCACCCAGCACGCCGAGAATGCGATAGGGACCGAGGCGATCAATCAATGGCGCGGGGTGCATGTCGCTCACGATCCGGATCCCTCGGTCGGACGCTCAAACGTGCCGCGCCGCACCAGCGCGCCCTCGCGCAGATGCCATGCCCCGCGCGCCATCACGTCACGCACGCCGTGCGCGGCGTCCAGCACCACCAGGTCGGCATCGTAGCCAACAGCAATCCGTCCCTTGCGCGGCAGCCGCAAAAAATCGGCAACGGAACGGGTGAACGGCGGCAACACGGTCTCCATCGCGTGTCC
>JANOPS010000233.1:0-2078 GCA_031421995.1 Gemmatimonadaceae bacterium | reverse complement strand
CTTCGCCGTGCCACGCTCGCTGGCTTCGAGCAAGAAATTCTCGATGCCTTCTGTCGTTTGTGTCAGCTGACGCACGCCGCCCAACAGATAAAGATTCGCCGCCACGACGTTGTTGGCGGTGACCCGACGCAAGATCACGGGAATGCCCGACACCTCGAACCGCGACGTGAGTGTGTCTGTCGAAACGGCTGATATCGGCGTCGACGACGCGATAGTTGGCGCTGTCACGGGTGACGAAGGAGGCGCGGCCGGTCGCCCTCTGGTCGCCTGCGCGATCAGCAGCGTCGGCGCGAACGCGAGGACCGCAGCCATGCCACGCGTATACCGGAAATTGCAAGACAGAGATCTCATGGACGGATAACCGGACGGGTCGCAGGCGTCAGCAATTCCGCCTCGGTGAGTTTGAGCGAACGGCGCGCATCAGGAGACAGCAGCACACTGGTCACGCGAGGTTTGCCTTTCACGTACGTGCTGGTGTACCGCATCAGATCGGTGATGCGCTGCTGCGCCATCTGATCGGTGTAGCTCATGAAATAGTCGAGACTCGCCACGCTCCACCAAAAGCCAATGGTGTGCGCAATCTCCGAGGCCTTCTCGATACCGAATGCGCTGGATGTGGTGCGCTGCGCCTTCACTGCCTCCAGCTCGCGCGGCGTGATGTACGTGGGATCCGTGAACCGCGCGATCTCGCGCTCCAGCGCGGCCAGCGCCGCGCGGAGTTTGTCGGGCGTGGTCTGCCCGCTGATCGAGATCGGCCCGACCTGATTGAGGGTGTAGTAGTTCACGCCAATCCCCTGCCACAGTCCCGTGTCGACGAGATTCTTCTGAAACGTTGATCCGGGGGTGTTGAGTGCGTCGCTGAACACGTCAGCCGCGAACGTTGACGCCGGATCTTTGCCCACACTCGGCCCCTGCCACTGTATGAGCACCGCGACCGCGTTGATCGGCTCTTCGACGATCAGCGCCTTGTTGCCGTCCAGTGCGGGAATCGGGGGAATGGGATCGGCAATGAATGGATCGGCGCCGCGCGGCCAATCGCCGTAGATGCTATCAGCCAGCGCGAAGACCTTGAGGGGATCAACATCGCCCGTCACGATCAGCGTGCAGTTGTTGGGCACGTAATACTTGCGCTGAATGAAGCGCATTTGCTCCGGCGTCACCTTGGTAATCACGTCACGATCACCAATCGTGTTCTTCCGACTGGCTTGCCCGGGATACAAGAGGGCGGTGGAGCGTTGATTCAGCTCAAAACCCGGCTCCGCCTGGTTTCGATCGTACTCGCCAAGCACGACCTCCCTCTCGCGCTTGAGTTCATCCTCGCGGAAAAGCGGATTGCGCAGCGCACTCGCCAGAAAGCGAAGGCCTCCGGCCAACGAATCGGCCGGGAGCGTCAGGAAGTAGTTCACGACCTCTTCACGCGTGCTGCCATTGAAGATGGCGCCCAGTTCCGCGGCTCGGTCGGTAAACATGTCCGGTTCGGGCAAGTCCTTATTGGCCTTGAAGAACATGTGTTCGTACATGTGCGCCAGACCGGCGTACTCCGGCGACTGCGTAAACGCCCCATTGCGCACGTCGATCTCGAGCGTCGCGATCGGGACACCGTGGTTTTCCACCACGATGACCTCAAGACCGTTGGCCAGGACCTTGCGTCGAATCACCTTCTCCAACTCGACGCGTGATTGTGCCGAGAGGGGCTGCGACCGCAGCGCCGCGATTCCCGAAACAAGGAAGAAGGCCACGAGCAGCGAGCCGGACCGTCCAACAAGGCGCGACGACCAGTCGCGAGCACGTGAAATCATGCGAGGGGGTGATGTGAGGAGGGACCACTGACCAAGCTGGGAGAGTAACGATGTCACCGCAGCGAATGGTCCCGCTAGTCGCGCGCCATACGGCACCACAGGGCACCATAAGGCGCCATACGGCACCATGCGCTAGCATTGGGCGCCGCAGGCTTGGATCTTTCCTTACATGACACCAGACGCGCTTGCTGGATCCCTTGCACCGCTGCTCGATCGTTCGCGGCTCTCCGTCCGCACCCCGCTGGCCCCGTACACCACGTTCCGCATCGGGGGACCGGC
>JANOPS010000232.1:0-8527 GCA_031421995.1 Gemmatimonadaceae bacterium | reverse complement strand
AGGTACCCGTCAGGAAGCGGACCATCGGGGTCCTTGACCGGATCGAACGCGGTGAGGTCGTGCGTGAGGTCGTCGCCTTGCTCCGTGGCCTTTTGTTCGGCCTCGGCCACCACACGGCCATCCCACTTGACGATATGCAGGCCGTGCAACAACCAAGTAGAGCCCAGTTTGGTGAGATCGATGGAACCCAACAGCGTGTCGTCGAAGCGGGTAAAGATTTCGATCTTGCCACCATCGACGTTGCCAAACGGGTCGTCTATATGATAGCGAATCTCGATCGTTTCCTTGACGGGCGCGAAATGAAACCCTTCGTCGCCCGTTTCCAGCTTCGGTGCTTTTCGCGCGCCCTCCGGCAGAAAGAATTTGCTTTCCTTGCCGCCGGCCTTGAGGCGTAAATCGAGAATGCCGAACTCCGGTGCACGTAGCACGCTGCCGTGTTTGTGGTCGTCCGGCATGCGCGCACGCAGCAGGTACGCTTTGTGTTCGCCAACGTCAGCCATTGTCGTGTCGCTTCTTCAGGTCACCCATGATGTCGGCAATTTGCCCCGAGCCTGTCCACTTCTGCCCCATGTACAACTTCTGGTAGTGCACGACGGCCTTGGACAGTCCAACAGCACCGTCCCAGCGAAAGCCGAGATTGTGCAGACGGGCTTGCGCGCCATCAGACCCCTCACCGTCTTCGATGTCGCGGATTTCAGCAGTGAACTTGAGCTGCCGCGGATACGGCGTGGCCTTCTCGTCGGCAGGCAGGAAATCCGCTGCTGTGATGGTCACTGGATATGGTGGCGTGGCAGGCGCCGCTGCTGCCGGTGTTGGGGCCGGCGCCGCAACGAATGCGTCCGGCTCGTCCTTCAAGGTGAGTTCAAGGACGCCCGACGCGAGTGTCCATGGAATCTCAACGTCAATGAGTCCATCGCCGCCGGTCGTTTTCGTATCCGGCGTTGCGTCTTTCATCGACCACTCCACGTCGGAGAGCGTGGCATCGGCCTTGTCGGTGAGCACAATCTTGAGCTGGATCCGCGGCGGCACGTCGACCGTGTCGGTCACTGCCGTACCTGCTGGCACCGTCACCGACTTTTCTGCGGCGGGCGAATACTTCTTGCTCATCGCGTCCGACAGCGAGGTCTCGATCTTGTACGTCGCCGGGTCGACGGTGCCGAAATCGGCGAGTCCCGTCTTGTCTGCCGAGTTGCGCGAAATGGTCGGCGATGCCGTGGCCTTCACCGTGACCGCGCCCACTTTCACGGTGGTCTTGTCGGCGCGACGTACGATGATCTTGAGCTGCCCCTTGGCCTTCTTGCATTTGGCCGTCGGTCCAAGCGACTTGTTTTCACACCCGCCGCTGTCGGCGGCGGCCTGCTTCTGCTTTTTGCTTCCGCCGGATGATCCCATCGCGATCAGGCCGCCGTCATGGTACGTAGTGTCTCGAGGCCGTCCGTCGCGGCCTGCTTCGCCGCATCGTACAACAGCAACGCGCGATCGCGTCCCGAGGCATCGTGCAGCGCACGTGCGGCCCACGGAAAGAGCGGGTCTCGGGCAAATCCGCTGCCGAGCATATACGACAGCAGTACGTAGAGATGCTGACCCAATGGAGACGTCAGACCCGCGACCTGTGCGCGGCGCATCGCGTCACTCGCTCCCTCTTCGATCGCCTCGATGCCCATGGCCCGGGACTTGGGCGGGTGCACGTCCGTCAAAAACGCGCGCAGCCGTTCCAAGGTCTCACCGACGGTTGGTGAAGGCTGCATACGGTCAACGTTGTCAACGGCGGCCAGATCGGGATCGGGAAAGGGAGCCGTGAACGTGCACACGGTGCCGATGCGCAACTGCGTGATGTCCTCCACGGTGAGATCCCGCGCGCGCACCATCGCCTTGACAGCCGGCCGGCCGTCCTCACCCGTGGCGGCCTCTATCCAGACCAAGGCGTCCTCGCGCAACAGCTGCAGCCGTTCACTGCCTTCGCCAGCCAGTGACAGCGCCGATGCTGCCCAGGGGAGAAACGGGTCGACGTCGAAGTGGCTGCCGAGCGCGAACATGAGGTCGAAGTACGAGAAGACATCGAAGGTCATCTCGAGTCCATGCTTGCGCGCACGACGCATGGCGTGTTCCGCCAACTCGGACAGAGCATCGGGGCCGATGAGCGCCGCGTCTACAGGGAACAGCCGCTGTCCGCGTGCCAACAACAGCTCGTGGACGTCGCGCATACGGACATCGGCGATCAGGTCCAGCTGGCGCTGTGATACGCTCAGCATCCGGAACTCTGCGTGGTGCAAACGCCGAGTTCGCGAGACAGGCGTGGGTTGTCAGGCACGTGGATCAAGGGCTCGCCGTGGATCCTCACTGGAATGAGGGAAAGTAGATCGCGGCTCTGGGAGTGGCAAGCGGCACAAGCGCGAACCGGATTGTTGCCTGGAGTAAAACGCTTGGTCATCGCGATTACCACGTTGAAGGCGCGCAGGCCACCCGGACGGAGCAACCGGAATCACTCGTTGGTGTTGTGAGCTACAATTGGGCATCTTCTTCCCGCCTCCGCGACGAGCCCCCTATGCGACCTCTGCTCCTCCTCACACCACTCGCGCTGCTATCCGTGGCCTGCAAGCGCAACCTTGGACCGGAGCTGCCACCGTCGCCCTCAGTGCAAGCGCCGACGGCGGGCAGCGCACCACATTGGGCCTACGGATTCACCACTGCGGTCGACCCCTCGGCTGCGCCGACCGGGCCTGCCGCACCCGCCGCGCCACCAGCGGGTGGTCGAGGCGGTGCCGCTGGCGGCGGACGTGGCGGCGCGGCTCCGCCAGTCGATACCACCAGGCGCCGCGTCGTTGGGAGCACGCAGTCCTTCACCGCAGCGCAGATTCGCGACACGTATGGTCCGGCTGACTGGTTTCCCGGCGATCATCCACCGATGCCGTCGATTGTGGCCCGAGGACGACGCGACGCCAACATCCTCGCCTGCAGTCTCTGCCACTATCCCAACGGCAAAGGGCGTCCCGAGAACGCGAGCGTGTCTGGCCTGTCGACTTCGTACTTCATCCAGACAATGCGCGATTTTCAACGCGATGCGCGCAAGAACAGTGATCCGCGGAAGACCAACACGAACCGCATGATCGCGATGGCCAAGGCGATGTCCGACGACGAGATCCAAGCCGCCGCCGAGTACTTCGGCGCGATCGCGTGGACACCGTGGATCCGCGTGGTTGAACGATCCACCGTACCGAAGACGCGCATTGCGGCGGGCCTGTTTGTCCCGCTTGAGGGCGCCGACGCCGGCACCGAGCCGATTGGACGGCGCATCATTGAAGTGCCGGAGAACACGGAGCAGTCAGAAGTGCTGCGCAATCCGCGTTCTGGATTTGTCGCCTACGTTCCGCCGGGCAGCATCGCGAAAGGCGAGGCGCTCGCAACACGTGGACAGTGCGCGCTTTGTCACGGCGCACGACTCGACGGACTTGGGCCGGTGCCCGGCATCGCCGGGCGTTCACCCAGTTATATGGTGCGCCAACTGTTTGACATGCAAAGCGGTGCCCGCAAGGGCGAGTGGGGTGCGTTGATGCGCAGCGCCGTAGCGTCGATGACTGCCGATGATCTGATCAGTGTCTCGGCATACGTGGCGTCACTGCGGCAGCCTTAACGCGGCACCTCGGAAGGAGCGCGGGGGTGGGAGGTACGCACTCGTTGCACTTCGGGCGCCGAGTTTGTCTATTTGCTAATGCCTTCTACTGTGGAATCTCGATCGTCGGCCGCGCACGCTGAGCGGCAAGCCGTAGTGCTCGCCGAGCAGGTCGCCATGGTCTATCGGCTGACGCCGCACACGCAGCTGATGTCGCTGGTCGGCGCGAGCTTCAACTTGATTGCCCTCTGGCCGTCAGCGCCGCGTGTCCTGCTGTGCGCGTGGTTCGTGGGGCACAACCTCGTCGTACTCGCGCGCTATGTCGACATCCGGGCATATCGGCGCGCGTCGCCGACGCCTGCCGACGCCGCGCGCTGGGGGCGGCGGATGGCGATCGGCACGACGCTCACCGGGCTGGGGTGGGCCATGCTGGGGACCGTGCTGTATCCGCCGCCGGGAGACGCGGCCCAGATGTTCGTGTCTACGTTCCTGATCGGCGTGGCGGCCACTGCGATGTTCAGCTTGTCTGCGTACTTTCCCGCCTACCTGCCACTCGCGCTGTTGTCGCTCGTTCCGATGATCCTGTGGTTTCTCGCCTCTGGTGTGACGAGCATGCAAATCGCCGGTGGGACGACGCTGCTGTACGTCTACATCGTGTTAGCCAATGCGCTCCGTTTTCAACGTATGACTATTGACTCCATCAACCTGCGCCTCGATCTCAGTAGCGCCAAAGAGGCAGCCGAGTCGGCGAGCACGGCCAAATCGCAATTCCTTGCCACGATGAGTCATGAAATCCGTACACCGATGAATGGTGTGCTGGGTATGGCACAGCTGCTTTTGGGCAGCCGGGTGGACGCACAGCAACGACAGCAATTGGAGGCCCTGTATCGCTCTGGGACCAGTCTGTTGGACGTGATTGACAACGTCCTGGATTTTTCGAAGATCGAAATAGGAAAACTGGAACTCCGCACTGACGATTTTGATCTGTCCGTGCTTGTGCACGAACTTGAAGAGGCGTTCGCCGTTGCCGCATCGAAGAAGGGGCTGGCGATTTCGTTGGTGATCGATGCGCGTGTGCGAACGGCCGCGCACGGCGATATGCCGCGTTTACGTCAAGTCCTCACCAATCTGATCGGCAATGCCATCAAGTTCACCGAACGCGGGCACGTCACCATGCGAGTCTCACAAGAGCAGAGTACCGTCTGGCGCTTTGAGGTGACGGATTCAGGCATCGGGATTGCCGCAAACGAAACGGACCTGGTCTTCGACGCGTTTGCGCAGGCTGATGGGACACACTCGCGTCGGTTTGGAGGCACTGGTCTTGGCTTGGCGATCTCCAAACAATTGGTCGAGTTAATGGGTGGCACCATCGGCGTCTCCAGTACGCACGGTGTTGGATCTACGTTTGTGGTCACAATTCCATTCGAAGCGGCGCACAAGGCGCTCCCACAAAGGTCGAGCATCAGCGGCAGGAGATGGGACGCTGTTCGCACGTCGGCCGTGCGTGGACATGTGCTCCTCGCAGAGGACAACCTCGTGAATCAAATGGTCGCCCGGGCGTTTCTTGAAGAACTCGGACTGGCCGTTACCCTCGCGGACACCGGGGCTGTCGCTGTTGCGCGAACCGCCGATCGGGAGTTCGATCTTGTCTTCATGGACTGTCAGATGCCCGAAATGGACGGGTTCGAAGCGACCGCAGAGATTCGTCGACGTGCTGGGGTGGGTGCGACATCGCGCGTCCCGATTATTGCACTCACCGCAAACGCGATTGTGGGTGATCGCGAGCGCTGCCTTGCAGCGGGTATGGACGACTACTTGGCAAAGCCGTTCAGTCGCGACCAGCTGTCGACCATGTTGGAGCGCTGGCTACCTGGCGGAAAACTGTGACCGGCAGCCGCACTCGCAGCGACCGAGGATTACGACCAACGACGCGCGATCGCGTGGGATGCGTTACGGCGTGGCTCCACCGGCCGCCGTCTTCGCCGCTTTGGGTCGATACCACTCGCCCCGAATCCAATCCACGACCATCTCGATCTCCCGATCGCTCAAACTCTTTTCTTTTCCGAACGACGGCATGCGATCGTTATCACGGCCGAAAAACTTCGGATGACTGGGATCATGCACGAACTCCGTCATCCATTTGCGCGAGCCCCACTCCGTGAGCTCAGGACTGTCGGTGCCCACGTCCTGAAACACGTGGCAGCTCGCGCAACCAACGGCCGTGTCGCGCATGAACTGCAGTCCGAGCGCGATGCGCGCACTGTCTTTGATGTCAAGCGCGGCTTGCGATGGGAGCTTGGCGCGCGAAGACAACGCAAGCACCACATTCGCTCGCGTCGTACGCGACATGTCCGTCTCTGGGATGTGATCCGACAACCAGAGCGCCATGTCGCCCTCGGCGTGTTCGTTACCGCCCCAGTACTTCTTGGTGAGGATCGAATCGGCGTTGAGGAATCCCGTCACCCACGCGCGCGACCCAAACCCCTTCAAGTCGGACGCGGAGATGGAGTCGGGCGGCAGCGCGTTCCCCATGCCATCGTGTCCGTCGTACCGATGACATGATGCACAGTTTCGCGAGAATATCCTGGGGCCTTGGGTATAGGCATCGTTACGCACCAACGACAGCGCGCCGGTAATGGGCACGCCGCCCTCTGCCAGCTCAACCGCACGCGCCGCGTCACGCGACGCCACGGCCTTGGCGACTTGAAACTCGGCATCGTCGCGATCGGCAGCGAACGCCTGCCACGTCAGTAACGCCACGCCGGCGAGCATCACCCCCATGAAGCCCACATTGAATCGGTGCCCCAGCTTCCACTTCCCCAGAATCGGAATCGCGCACAGCACCACGAGCGAAAGCGTGGGCAGCACGATGGCGCCGAGGATTTCTGTCTTGCCCGGGAAATACTTCAACAGCTGAAAAAGGAACAGGAAGTACCACTCCGGACGCGCGGCCGAAAACTGCTCGGCAGGATCGGCAGGTGCGCCAAGCGGTGCACCGTGCTCTCGCACGATGAAAAAGACCACGACGGCCAATACGGCCAAGCAGGCGACCGCATCGCGCAGCACTTGCTCTGGCCAAAAGCCCTCGTCGGGGCCCTTGAGCGGTTGCTTCGGCGTCAGGCCGTGGCGACGAAACAGATAGACGTGTCCGACGATCAGCACGATGATCAGGCCGGGGATCACGCCGGCGTGCAGCGCAAAGAACCGGGTGAGCGTGTGATGTCCGTAGTTGACGCCGCCAACGACCAGCGGCTGCAGCGATTGTCCAACACCCGGGCTCATGCCCACGATGTTGGTGGAGACGGCCGTCGACCAGTAGCCGTTCTGATCCCACGGCAAGAGGTAGCCGGTGAGCGACAGCGCGAGCGTCAACAACAACAGGCCCACGCCAAACCAGTAATTCACTTCACGCGGCGCCTTATACGCGCCGTCGATGATCACCTGCATGAGGTGCAACACCAGCAACACCGTCATCGCTTGCGCCACGAAGTGGTGCAGTCCGCGCAAAAACCAGCCACCCCACATCTGGTGTTGAATGAAATACACGCTCTCCCACGCCGACTGCGAACTCGGGCTGTAGGACATCCACAAGAACAACCCGGTGATAACCTGCACCGAGAAAAAGAACGTGAGCGTGCTGCCCCACACATACCGCCACCGCGCGCCACCTGGGACATTTTCGAACAGCGCTTCGTGCAGCAGCGACTTGTAGCCCGTGCGTTGATCCAGCCAATTCTGCGTGTCGGCCATCAGACAGGAATCTTCTCAGGTGATCCTTTGCGGAAGTTCTGGTACTTCACCCAGACGTCGCCGTTGCGTACTTCGGCGTCCAGCTCATCCATCGCGCGCGGGCTGGGACTCTTCGGATCCTGCACTCGTCCGTCAACCGCGAAGCTGCTTTTGTGACACGGGCAGAAGTAGCCGTGCGACGTGGTATTGTAGCCCACAGAACATCCCAAATGCGGACACACCGAGTTGAGCACACGCACCGTGTTCTCGCCAGTCTTCTGCACATACACAGACCCGATGGGCACGTTCTCGGTTTTGTTCCACGCGTCGATGAGCGTATCGAGGACGGGGAACTTGCGCGGCTCACCGGTCTCAGGAAGCGACGCCAGCGAGGTCACACGCACCATGCCGCGCGTGTCGGTCTTGCGCCGCAGGGGATCGAGAAAGGTGAGCAGGCCGGCGACGGGCGCCACGACGGTGATGAGTCCGCCGATAACGACGGCGGCCGCCTTCGACACGAAGTTGCGCCGGTCGGGCGGGGTCTGATTGGTCTCGGTCATATGCCTGGAGGGGCCTGCGGGCGGGCGGGGTGCGATCTACTCTCTCCGAAAGTAGTTAAGGAACACGGGGTTTGCAGGGCACAGATCGACTGTGGGCGAGTCCGGAACCGGTGTCGCAAAAGGCGGTATCAGGTCGGCATCAGGGCGCTATCAGGGCACTATCAGCGGATGCGCCGCGTCGTGCGTAAGCTTTTCGTGGGCGCGTTCTCCGGCCGCGCGGCCTGGAGGCAACATTTTCCCGACCTTTACCTTCATTCGTCTCCATGCATCTCCGACTTCGGCAACTCGGCGCGTTCTGCGCGCTCGCCTTTTCCCTTTCGCAGCCCGTGTTCGGTCAGGACAACGCGGAGAAGACGCCGCTTGGCAAGAAAATGAGCGCGATGAACACCGCCTTCAAGGCAATCGGTCGGCAGATTGACGATGCGTCGAAGAATGCGAATACTTTGGAGCAGTTGACCATCATCGAAACGAATGCGAAGGCCGCGCTTGCGCTGGAGCCGGAGAAGAAGACGAAGATTCCCGCCGCCGACCAAGCGAAGTTTGTGGCGGATTATCAGGCCGGCATGAAACAGTTTCTGGTCACGGTCGACAAAATGCGCGCGGCGCTCAAGTCGGGGAACAATGCTGA
>JANOPS010000231.1:0-1560 GCA_031421995.1 Gemmatimonadaceae bacterium | reverse complement strand
TCGCAGGTCGCTTCGGCGACCGTTCTCGCGCTCCACTTTCAGACACAGATGATGCACAGCGCCAGTCTGCCCAATCTCGACCTGAGCCGGTTGTATCGCACCGCGATCAACGTGCCGGCGATTCGTATACCGCTCGCCGTGGCGCTCACCGCCGTCGGTGTGCTTGCGGTGCACCATGGCCTCGACGACTACAGTCAAAGTCGGGGGTTCGCGCTGATCTGGTTGGGTGTCTGCAGTCTTTTACTCGCGATGGGCGTCCTTGAAGACCAGCGAGAATCTGCGGTCGGGCCGGTTTTGCGCGCGATCTGCGCGGTGGCCGATCGCTCGGAAGGCATCTTCACGGTGGAGCGCGTGGTCGCCGAGATCCCCACGGCAACGGTCGCGCACGTCGAGCGCGTGATCGCCGACCTCGAGGCGAGGTCACGCGTAACGTGGGAATGGACCGCCGATGGGGCGTGCGTGCTGTGGCGACTGCCCGGCTACGCGAACGCGCGCGTAGCCGGGACCGACACGAAGCTGGGCTCACACCCTGGTTCGATGACTGCGGCCGCCAACCGATTGCCATAGACCGCGCCAAGATCGAGACCGGTGGCGTGTGCGAACCGTCGGGGGGCCGCGTCATCCTTGAATGAAAAATGCCCGAAGAACGCGTGTCCGAACCGACCGTCATACAGACCCGCCCAGAATGGATCCGCAGGGGTCGACTTGGCCAAGGCGATCATATTGCCGCTGGAGTTGACATGACGGACGCGAAGAAGCTGTTGAAGATGTATCCGCTGTTTGTAGCTGAGGGCCGAAATCTCCTCGGGCAGAGGCAGTACTTTGATGGCCGGCGGAACGCCGGCGTGAACGGCCAGCGCCCCGGAGTCCGGCAGACGATGCCACAAGACTGCGGTCTGCAGGAACGCCATGTTCGGCTCTCCCAACCCGGCCACGCGATCGCGATGGCGCTCGTGGGACGGCATCAGGCTCGCTGACGCCGGATCCAACCGCCTTTTGTAGAATCGCAGCAGCTTCTCCTCGTGATTCCCCATGAGCAGGACAATGTCGTGCCCGCGCTCGCGCATGCTCCGCAACAGCGACACGACGCCAACCGAATCCGGCCCCTTGTCGATCAGGTCGCCGAGCATCACGAGCCGGTCGGTGTCGCGAACATCCAACAGCGCGAGCAGCGCGACAAACTCGTCGTACATGCCGTGTACATCGCCGATGATGATTTCCCGTTGTGCCACTCGACACCCGCCAGAGAATGAAGATCTACATGCCGCTTTGGCGACGTCGAGTCACCAGGCCTCCCACTCATCCGGATACCGTGTCTCCGGAAATACCGCCCTCGCCTCCAACAGCAGTGCGCGACGTCCGTCACGGTCATAACGATCCGACACGTGAATGAGGGTGAGTTCACCGACGCCCGCCGCCCGCGCCAGCTCGGCCGCCTGCACACTCGTCATGTGCCGATTGGCCACCGCGAGCGCGAGGTCTTCATGCCGGTACTGCGACTCGCACACCAACCGATCCACGCCCTGCACTGCCGGCACGAGGCGCGCCATGCCTGCGTCG
>JANOPS010000230.1:0-30665 GCA_031421995.1 Gemmatimonadaceae bacterium | reverse complement strand
GCGACTGGCGAATGTGCTCTCAAGCGCGATCGGCGGTGATCAAGCGGCTCCTGTCGTGACACACCTGTCGGCGGACTGGGGCAACGTGCATCTGCTCTGCAGCGACGGCCTGACCAAGCATGTGAGCGATGAGCGCATTGCTGAGCGCCTGACCACGATGACGAGTGCGAAGCAGGTGTGTGAGGCGCTGCTGCAGGACGCGCTGGATGGTGGCGGCAGCGACAATATCACGATCATTGTGCGGCGCATGGTGCCGAGGGAGTCTTCGTAGTCTGCCCGTGTCCTTCGTGTCGGAACTGCGGGGAGGTCCCGTGTCTCATCAACGGAATTCGAGAACGCCCGGCGGCCCCGATGGGTGTTTGTCGCACACCGGCGGCTGCTCGGCGCTCCAGGCCAGTGACGCGATGCGCCATATGCCGTTGCTTTTGACGAACGTGAAGACATCAACGCCGCAGTGTGACCATGCGCCGTTGACGTAGAGGTCATAGGGCATCCACACCAGTGCCACGCCCCCATTGACCATCGCTTGTGGATTGAAGCCGCGCTCGATCACGCCGTTCAGTGCGGCTGCGCGCTGCGCCTCGCGTGTGCGCACACTGTATCTGGTGACGCCATTGCGGGTGGAGGTGGGAAACATCACCCCCTCGGGAACCATCAGATCGGTAAGCGCGACGACATCGCCGCGGGTGATGGCGGCGAGCGCAGAATCGGCAACGGCGATGACAGCGGCGCGTGCATCCGGTATAGGCGCGGTCTGCGCAGACGCGCTGCCGGACAGGGCGCTGATGAGAGCAATGACGACGGAGAGCGGCGTACGAAAGGGCATGGTGCGAGGCATGATGGGGTCCGGTGTTGGTGTGCGCGTAGGAGTGATATGTTCGAACGTTACAACACGGCTTTCGGCACCACGCGTCGCAACCAGACACGGGCACGTTTGCCGATGCTGACGCCGCTGTCGGGGTTGAAGTCTGATGTGGTACGCCACGCGTTCTCGGGCCGCATATCCACCTCCATCGACGCGGCAAGGTCGCCAGCGATCCGCGCATCACGCACGACAATGAGGCATTCGGTATTCAGGTTGGCGCTACGCGGGTCGAGGTTGAAGGTGCCGATGATCGCGATCTGATCGTCTACCACCATCGACTTTGCGTGCAGCCCGAACACGGGTTGGAAGTCGAGCGTCGTTTGCAGCGCTCCAGTCATCACCTGGCGGCGCACGGCCGCATCGGGCTTGAACTCGTACAGCTCGATGCCAATCTGCAACAGCTTCTCGCGTTCGCGCTGATACCCGCTGAACGCGTCGAGATTATCGGTGGAGGCAAGACTGTTGGTGAGGATCCGCACACGAACACCGCGCGCGATGGCCTCGCGGAACAGGTCCTGACTGACCGGTGTGGTCACGAGATAGGGTGACTGGATGGTGACAGACGTCCGTGCGCCCTTGATCAGGCGAACGAGTTCGTCGGTGCTCGCCCCACCTCCGCCGAGTCCATTGGCGCCGGCGTTTTTGCCCGGGAGATCGGTCACGAACGTGACACTGTCGGACCACACCAACGCGCCCGAGGCGCGGATGCGATCGAACGCGACCGGCACCGAGTCGATGCGCTGACGCACCTGCGGCCAGAAATTAGCAGGATCGCAGGCATAGTCGTGCAGGTAGCGATACATGGCCGCCGTGTCCGCGGGCGCGGGGGTGGAGCGGACCAGACTTCCGACCGGCACGCTGAGCGGATCATCCCAGAACAGGCTGAACGAGCGTTGCACCTGCGCCGAGACGCCGCCAAGCAGGAGGACATCCCGATCGCGGAAGTTGTATTCGTGGTCGTAGTCGAAATACTCGTCAGCAATATTGCGACCGCCGGTGATCACCACCTGCCCATCCACGATGAACGTCTTGTTGTGCATGCGCTGATTGAAGCCGCGGAAGTCGGTCGCGAGGTTGAAGAGCTTCGTGGGAAGTGTCTTCCCGATGTTTGTGGTCGGGTTGTAGAGCCGGATGTCGATGCGCGGGTGCGCATCGAGCGCCAGCAGCGTGGCGGCGTCGATCTCGAGCATGAAGTCGTCCACCAACATCCGCACGTGCACGCCGCGGTCGGCAGCACGCAAGAGATAGTCCACCGCGATCAGCCCCACGTTATCCGCCGTGAAGATGAAGTACTGCACGTCGATCGTCCGCTCCGCGGCCTCCGTGAGCCATGCCCGCGCGACCATCGATACATCGCCCTCTTCGAGCGTAAGCACGCCCGTGCTCGTGCGCATCGAGGCCGCCACCGGTGCGAGAGACGAGGAGAGTGTCGCGCTGGAGCGTTGGATCTGCGCGCAGAACGCCGGGTCGGCGGTGACGCGGCGTTCTGCGCGCTCGGGCTCAGGTGCGCACGCGGCGAGGAACGTTGCCAGGAGAGCGGGGAGAAGCGTAGTGAGCAGCGTCATGAAGCTTCGTGGCGCCGTCACCACGAAGACCTCGTGGGTGGCCCGAAAACGGCGGCGGTCGAGGACGCGCTCCAACACATCGTATCAATCATGCCGTTTGCGGAGAGTAAGTAGTTGGCGACCCTGCGGATGTGCAGCCGCGCGACCGAGATGCAGCTTATCGCAAAAACGCCACAGGACAAGACGTCAGCGCGTCGGGGCTGCGACCACTACCTGACCTTCGCCAACTCCTCCACCGTCCACGCGCGCTGTCGTCCTGTCGTAGCGCCGCGCACTTCCTTCACGGCGGCGGCGTCAATAGGATCGGCACCGTTTCCCCATTCGCGGCGAATGAAGGACAGGATCGCGGCCACACGTTCATCGCTCATCGTCCCGCCAATGGGCGGCATCAGCATGGCGCCCTCTTTGCCCTGGAGCACAATGCGAATGAGCTTGGCGGGCGCGCCGTTGACATAGGGTGATCCAACCAGACTGGCCGCGACGCCGGGCAAGCCAGCGCCGTTGGCCTGATGACATGATGCGCAATGTAAAGTGAACTCGTCGCGCCCCACTGCAATGCGCGCCGTTTCCGCATTAGTCAGCCTTCGGGTCGTCAGCGTGGGCGCGGGCTTTCCCGTCCAATGCAACCGCCCCTCAAGGCGCCGCGCGTCCGCGGCGACAACGGAGTCGCTGCTTCGGGTCAACGCCGCCAAGGACGGCGGGCGGGCAGCAAGCTCCACTGGCGCACGCAATCCGGTGGCACCGCGCAGAAGACCCGCCACCACTGCGACGCGCAGCGGTCGTGGCTGCGCGCCATCACTTGCCCACGTCAACGCACGCGCGACGTCGGCGCCAACGGCGGTCCGGCCGATTTGCGCCGACAACGCGCTGATCGCCATGCGGTCATCGCGACCTTCGGCGGCAGCATGTCGGATCACCTCGGCGAGCAACGCCAGCGCGCGTTCCGCAGAGGCGTGTGCGATAAGCTCGGCCATGACTTCGTCAGATACCCCATCGCGGTACATCGAACTCGCGATCGCGAAACGCCTGGCGTCCGGAAACGCCACCAGCGACGCGGTCAACTGCCTTCGGACGGAAGCCGCCGAGTCTCCCGCCAACGCCACAACTGCCGCACGAATGGTGGAATCGTCTTGCGCTATCCACGGTTCGGCCACGCGCACCGCTGCTGCCCGAACATGCGGCGACGCATCGGCGATCGCCAACATCACCGTGGCGGCGTCGAGCACGCCCAGCCCGCTCAGTGTCCACAGTGCGTGCAGGCGAACGCGGTCATCGGCGTGGCGCAGCAACGCGTACAAGGCCGGTGCTGCGAGGGTGTCACGACGTTCCACCAGCAGCCGCTGCGCCGTCATACGCCACCAGCCATTGCTGTGCGTCAACGTGGCCACCAGCTCACGTGATGACAGTGCCGACAGCCGAGGTGGCACACCACGTCCGGTGCTGTCGAACACAATACGGTAGATGCGCCCGTGACCGGGCGGTGTTTCCAATCCGCGCTCGCGAATCTTCTGCTCGAGATAGCCCGTGATAAAGGTGCGATGTTGAATTATGCCGCGATACATGTCCACGACGTACAGTGTGCCGTCCGGCGCATTGGCGAGATTGACCGGCCGGAATCGTTCATCGGTGGACGTGAGGAAATCCGTGCTGTCCTGTGCCCGTCGGGCTGCGTTCGGCGTGCCGTTGCTGTCGGCGACAATGAACTGACCCACCAAGTTGCCGGCCGACTCGGTGACGAACACGCTGCGTCGCATGGCGGCTGGGTATCGATCTCCGACGTACGCGGTGGGACTCCCCGCCGCCGTGTAGTGCGCCAGCGTGCTGTCAGTGCGCAACGTCTGTTCGCGATAGCCGCGATTGACGGCAGGCGTCTTGTGCGACGGAAAGACCGGCACGTTCGCGGTAAGCGCGGCGTACACGCCGCGTACCGGCGAGGGCACGCCAGGGCGCGCCAAGTAATGTGCGGGCACGAGCTCGGTGCGCAACGGATCTTCGTTGCTGTTGCGATAGAGGCGACCATATTCGTCGCTGGACACCCCCCATTGGCCCAACGACGGCGTGGCGCGGAATTCGAACGTGCCATCGGCGCGCACGCGCATTTCTTTCGTGTCATTGGCCGAGTGCAGCCAGTTGTCCATGCCCCACAGCGCGCCGTTGGCACTGTGCTCGGGGTTGGCTTCGGTGCTGCCATAGTCGTCGCGCACCACCACGCGGAGGTCGGCCCGCAAGTCTCCAGTGGTATCGCGCACGAGCCACAGAAACGGCGGCGCACCGACCAGAATGCCGTGTTCGAGTACCGACACCGTGCGCGGGAGTACCAGACTATCGAGAAACACCGTGCGGCGGTCCATGGTGCCGTCGTTGTCGGTGTCTTCCAGTACAACAACCTTGCCGTTGGGTACCTGCTCACCCGTGCCGTTGACGTTCGGCATGAAGCCGCTCATTTCTACGACGTACAGGCGTCCATCTGCGTCGAAGTCCACGGCCACGGGATCGTGTACCAGTGGTTCGGCCGCAACAAGCTCGATGGAATAACCTGGCGGTAGTTGAAAGGTGGCGAGCGCTTGCTTGGGTGTCAGCACCGGCGCAACCGGCGCGGGGCCCTGATCACACGCGCTGACGGCGGCCATCGTGAGCGCGCTGGTGCCGCTCCGCAGTGCGCGAGCGATGCCGCGCCTCACGGTCGCTCAGCCACGTTTCGACATGGCATCAATGCCGGACAGCGCGCCGCGCAGGTAGGCCATGGAGCGCAACATGCCCGGCAGGGGATCTTTTCCGTCGATCTCGTACTCCAGGTTCGCACATCCTGCGAATTTCATGGCCGACAGCTGTCGCAAAACATCCGCGATAGGAATGGCGCCTTCTCCCGCGACACACTGGCTTTTCACATCGCGCAGATCTCGCAAGTCCTTCAGATGGAGATCGTGGAGTCGAGGGCCAGCCGCGCGTATCGCAGCCACCACATCGGTGCCCGTGCGCACCGTGTGGCCGATATCGATGCAGAGCCCCATGCGTGCGTCCATGCGGCGCACGTGCTTCAGCACATCGGCGGGCGCGGGAAAAAACGTGTCCTCCGGGCCGTGATTGTGGATGGCCACTTTGATATCGTACCGCACCGCATGACGTTCGATGCGCGGCAGCAAGACCGGATCACACGAGGCCACAATCAGCGGCATCCCCGCGTTTCGCGCGTAGGCGAAATACCTGTCCACGCCGGTGTCGGAGTCTTCCTCGAACGTGATCGTGCCTCCCCCGACAATCTGCAGGTTGGCCGCCGCACACTCTGCCCGCGCGTTGGCAAACTCCTGCGCACTCGCGTCGTAGGCCAGATGCGACGATTTGAGGTTGACGTACGGCGCACCCAGGGTGCCGAGCATCGCGATGGCCTGCGGTCGGGAAAAATTGCGCAGGGAATAGCTGGCGATCCCGAGCCGCACGCTCGGGGCGCGCAGCATGACCGGCGCATCGGCAGCAACCGACCCCGGTGTCAAACCCAACGCCGCGCCACCGGCGGCCAGGGCTGTTGTCTTGAGGAACGTGCGTCGCGCTGATGCGTCCATGGGAGAATGCAATGTTCGAGATATGCGTCGCAAGCGTATTCAGCCCTCGCCTGCCCGCACGAAGCCGCTGCGGGTCGGATAATCTTACGGGTGGTGAGTCGAGTCAGCTATAGGTACTCCCAATCACACGGTCGGTGCGAATGCCGTTCACGACCGATGCAGCTCGCGCCCACCCGCGCGACCCGGAACTGCTGCGGGCGATGAGGCGGTAGACTCGGCCTGCCCGCCGAGCGTAGCTTTCCGTGGCAGCGAGGTGATGCGACGCTGACGGCGTGGTGTAGGCTGCGTCCATGACACCAACCCGATCGAAATGCCGGAGGCCTGCGATGGGTGCCGCCGTAGAGGGAATGACCGCCGTAGAGGGAATGACCGCCGAGCAGCTGCTGGGATACGAGATCCCCGGCAAGCGCGTGGAACTGGTACGCGGCCAGCTTGTTGTTCGCGAACCGGCGAGTTTTTACCATGGCGCGCTGACGCTGCGCATCGGTGTGGCGCTCACCAATCACCTCGCGCTCGAGCGTGAGGCGCACGGCTGGCCAACCACGCGCGGGCGCCTCGCGACGGCCGATCCCGGTTTCACGCTCGCGCGGCGCCCCGACACCGTGCGCGCGCCAGATATCGCGTATGTGTCCCGCGAACGATTCGCCGGGCCCATGCCAGACGGCTTCCCGGAACTCGCCCCCGACCTCGCCGTCGAAGTGCGCTCCCCCACAGATCGCACTGGCGCGATTCTCTCCAAAGTCGCCGACTGGCTCTCGGCGGGAACGGCGCTGGTGTGGGTGGTTGACCCGCCGCGTGAACAGGTGGTGGTGTATCGCGCCAACGGCAGCGTCGACGTGATGGGCACGAATGATTCACTGACAGGCGAGCTGTTACTTCCAGGCTTTGTGCTGCCGCTGGAGGCGTTGTTTGCGCCGGACTGAAATCGGCCCGAGAACGCAATGGTTTGATGCGCGCGCGGCTCGCTCACGGTCCTTCCGCGAGCTAACTTCCGCCGGTCGATAAACCCCCAACGCCGCGCCATGGACCTGCAGCACCAACTGCAATCGCTCCTGCACCCCGACTACACCCTTGAGCGCGAGCTCGGCGGGGGCGGCATGTCGCGTGTATTCCTCGCCACGGAACACAAGCTCGGCCGAAAAGTCGTCATCAAGGTGCTATCGTCGGAGTTGAGCGCCACGCTCAGCACCGAGCGCTTTGCCCGCGAAATCCAGCTCGCCGCGTCGTTGCAACAGGCCAACATCGTGCCGGTACTCACGGCAGGCACCGCCGAGGGGATGCCGTACTTCACCATGCCCTTCGTGGAGGGGGAGTCGCTGCGCGCGCGGCTTGCGCGCGGGCCGATGAGTGAAACGGAGGCGGTGAGCGTGCTGCGGGACGTGGCGCGCGCGCTGATCTACGCGCACGAACGCGGCATTGTGCATCGCGACATCAAGCCGGACAACATTCTGCTGTCGGGCGAGTCGGCGGTAGTGACCGACTTCGGAATTGCCAAGGCCATCAGCGCTGCGCGCGGTGGCAGCGGCGACGCTGCCGACAGTTCGACCATCACGCAGGTGGGCACGTCGCTGGGGACACCGGCTTATATCGCACCCGAGCAGGCCGCCGGCGACCCCGGCACCGATCATCGTGCCGATTTGTACGCGCTGGGGTGTGTGGCGTTCGAGTTGCTCACCGGACAGCCGCCCTTTCACGGGCGCGAATTGCATCAGCTGCTGCGCGCGCACATGACCGAGGTGGCGCCGACGGTACGCTCGCGCGTGGCGACCGCGTCGCAACCGCTCGATGCCCTGGTTGCGCAGTGCCTTGCCAAAACGCCAGACGAACGACCGGCCAATGCGCGCGAGGTATTGCGACAGCTGGAGAGCGCGACGGGCGCGGCGTCGAACGCGCTCGCGCCACGCGCACGCTCACTGCCGGTGCTGATCGCGACGTGGGGTGGCGCAAGCGCCGCGGCGTGGGTGCTCGCGCGCGCGGCGGTGGTGGGCATTGGCCTTCCGTCGTGGACCGTGCCGTTGGTGTTGGGCGTCGCGGCATTGGGATTGCCCGCCATGCTGTTCACGTGGTATGTGCAGCGGGCCGCGTCACGCGCTTCGCGCACCGCGCAACAAACACCGGGCGGTACCGTCGTCTCCAACGGTGTCCCGCACGGCACGATGGCCACGATGGCGCTGCGGGCGAGTCCGTACGTCTCCTGGCGTCGCACGCACTTGGCCGGCATTGCGGCGGCGGCGGCGGTGGTGCTGGCACTCGGCGTCGTGCTGGGGCTGCGGCAGTTTGGTATCGGCCCTGCCGCGTCGCTGCTGGCCGGCGGCCGGGTGCAGGCGGACTCGCGGATATTGGTGGCGGAGTTCGCGGCCACCACCAGTGACAGCTCGTTGGGCAGTGTGCTGGCGCAGGCCATGCGCACGTCGTTGTCGCAGTCGAGCGCGGTGCAGTTGGTCGCGGCGAGTGATGTGGCCGGCGCGCTGCGTCGCATGACGTTGCCAGCCAATACGCACCTCACCGACGAAGTGGCCCGCGATCTGGCCCAGCGCAATGGCATTGCGCTCGTGATCACGGGGCAGATCACCACCGTGGGCAGCGGCTTCCTGATCACGGCGAACATTGTACGCAGCGATTCGGGAACGGTCCTTGCCACGCTGCAGCGCGGCGCGAAGGGCGCTGACGACTTGCTCGCGGCGGTGGACAACGTGGCGCGCGACGTGCGCTCGCGTTTGGGTGAGTCACTCAAATCGGTGGCGCAAGCACCGGCGCTGGCTGACGTGACCACCGGCTCGTTACCGGCGTTGCGCGCGTATACGAGCGGTATACAAGCGGGTGACGCGGAAGGCGATTTCGGACGCGGCCTCGCCTCGCTGAACGAGGCGGTACGCCTGGATTCCACCTTCGCCCAGGCGTGGCGAAAAATTGGGGTGTACGTGGGCAACCTGAACCGAGCCCAGTCGGCGGAGTTCCACGCGGCAGCCATGGCCTACCGCTACCGGGAGCGACTGCAGGGCGCGGAGCGTCTGGATGTCGAGGCCTACTATCAGGAATTGATCAGCACCAAGCAGGGCGTTATTGCGTATGAGAAGGGAATTGGCGGCGCGAAGACCAATCAAGCGAGGCTCCTGCTCCAGCTCGGTCGCTTCGCCGAGTCAGATTCCTTGGCCTTGGCGTCACGGGCCCGCGATTCCGCCGCAGGACGTCCGAGCCCCGTGCAGTTGTTCCTCAACCGCATTCGGACCCTGGTCGCCCTGCAGCGGTTTCCGGATGCCAGGCGTCTGCAGGCGGAGATGCAACGGCGCTTCCCGGGCACGAACTTGACCGAAACGGGATTGGCCGCCATTGACTGGGGTGAAGGCGGAGTGGATTCGTTGCCTGGGGCGGCCGAGCGCCTGCGCCGCTCCACCGTCTTGCAATCGCGCGCCTTGGGTGCCCGGCTGTCGGCCGTCAACGTCGGTATACGCGGGCAGCTGCGGGCGCTCACCGTGAACGCGAACGTGTCGAAGGCGGTCGATGACAGCGCATCGTTTCGCGGTGACCCGGTACTGACGGCGCTGTCGGTGGTGGTCCCGACGGCCGTCCATCTCCGACAAGAGCGACGTGGCGTGGCGTCGCTGGATTCGTTGCGCACGCGGTTCCCGCAGAACGGTCGTCCCACGCTGGACCGGTCCGATCTCAACCTGGCGATCGCGTACGCGCAACTTGGGCGGGCCGACAAGGCCAAGCCCTTGATCACGGAGTGGGCGCGCGCGGCGACGGGCCCGGAGCGGTTGGCGAGATGGGCCACCTGGCGGGCGGCGCTGGGCGAAGTGGCGCTTGCCGAGGGACGCGTGAGCGAGGCACTCGCCGAGTTCCGAGCGGCAGCCAACGCGGATAGCGGAAGGCTCGAAGTCGTGACGAACGGAGCCACCGCCACGCGGATGGCGCGCGCCTTCGACAAAGCCGGACAGGCTGACTCGGCGCTGGTGTGGTTCGAGCGCGTCGCGCATGTGAGATACTCTGCGAGTTACACCTCCGCGCCACTCAACCTGCCCATCGCCTACCGCCGCCTCGGCGAACTGTACGAAGCACGCGGTGACACGCCCAAGGCGTTGGAGAACTATCGCGCGTTCACGAAGCTGTGGGCCAACGCCGACGTCGAGTTGCAGCCGCAGGCGCGCGAGGTGCAGCAACGCATCGCGCAGCTGGTAGCGGCCGAGGCCCGCAAGCGATGACTGGTGGGTCGGACGTCGTCGCGCGCCTCGCCGCCGCCCTCGCCGACCGCTACCGTGTCGAGCGCGAATTGGGTGCCGGCGGCATGGCCACCGTGTACCTCGCACATGACATCAAGCATGCGCGCGATGTCGCCATCAAAGTGCTGCATCCGGACTTGGGTGCCGCGCTCGGCGGCGAACGCTTTCTCGCAGAGATCCGCACTACCGCGCGCTTGCAGCATCCGCACATTCTCCCGCTGCTTGACAGTGGCGAGGCCGACGGCCTGCTGTACTACGTGATGCCGCTCGTCACCGGCGAAACGTTGCGCGCGCGATTGGAGCGTGAACGTCAGCTGCCGATCGCCGACGCCGTGCGCATCGCGCGCGAAGTCGCCAGCGCGCTCGACTACGCGCACCGACAGAACGTCATTCACCGCGACATCAAGCCGGAGAACATTCTCCTGCATGATGGCTCGGCGCTGGTCGCAGACTTTGGCATTGCGTTGGCCGTGCAAAGCGCCGGCGGCGCGCGCATGACGCAAACGGGTCTCAGCCTCGGCACGCCGCAGTACATGAGCCCCGAGCAGGCGATGGGCGAGCGCACCATCGATGCACGCAGCGACGTGTATGCGCTTGGTGCGATGACGTACGAAATGCTTGCTGGCGATGCGCCGTTCACCGGCAGCAGTGTGCAAGCGATTGTCGCGAAGGTGCTCAACAGCGAGCCCGAGCGACTGACGATGCTGCGCAAGACGATTCCGCCGTCGGTCGAACACGCCGTGCTCACCGCGCTGGCAAAGCTTCCGGCCGATCGCTTTGCGAGTGCGTCGCTGTTTGCTGATGCACTCTCGGACACCGCGGCGACCTTGCGTATGCAGGTACCGCGGGGCGCGCCAACACAGACGCGGCGGCGTGCCACGCTGATCACCAGTGCGTCGGTTGCGGTATCGCTGGCGTCGATCGCCGTTGCCGTGTGGGCGGTGCGCGCGCGCTCCGCCGTGCCGCCACCACCGGTTATCAGTTTTGCGGTCCCGATCAGCGGCGACACGCAACTGCAGGCGTTGGCCATCTCCAACGATGGCCGGCAGCTGGCCTATATCGCGGACTCGGCAACGATTCCCCGTTTGCGCGTGCGCGCACTGGATTCTATCGGGATCAAGGCGGTCACGGCCGCCGATGGACTGCGCTATGGGGGCGTCGCGTTCTCTCCGGACGGCAAGTGGGTGGCGTTCATCAACCGCGGACGGCTGATGAAGGCGCAGATTGCGGGCGGACCGGCGCAACCCATCGCTGACATCGAGGGCGCCAACGGCATCGTCTGGACACGCAACAACACCATCGTGTTGGGCGGATATGGTGCGCGTGGTACGGGACTGCGCACCGTCTCCGCGAACGGCGGTGTCCTGCGCGTGCTCACGAATGCCGCGGCGGGCGCGGCCGGACATCTGCACATGTACCCGGTCGCGCTCCCCGATGATGAACACATCGCGTTCACGGATTTCGGACCGGGAGGCGCCGAGGACGACTTCGTGAGCATCACGTCGCTCGGCAGCGGCGATATCGTGAACTCGCCGATCGTCGGCCAGTCGCTTGGATACGCGGCCGGGCGACTGCTCTACAAAGCGATCGGCGACGATGCTTTGCTGAGTGTGCCGTTCGATCCCGCGGCGCCGCGCTCGGTGCGAGACGCTACGGTGGAATCGGTCGGTGCGTGGAACGCCGCCCTGAGCGCAACGGGCGTGTTGGTCGCCGCCAGCGGCGGGCGTACGTCACGCGTGGACTGGGTGAGCGCTGACGGGAAAACGGTGACACCGATTCCCGGACTCGATTCGCTCACCCGCGGCGGGGATCCGCGATTGTCGCCCGAGGGATCGCGGCTGGCGTTTACCCGCGAGGGTCTCGACGGACGCAGCACCAGCATTGCGGTGTATACGTTTGCCAATGCGACCGTCAGTCGTTTGGGCACCGTCGGCCAACGGCCTGAATGGACGCCTGACGGTACACGGGTGCTGTACCAGTCGACGCGCTCCGACGTGAAGGCGCCGACGGGTTTGCTCTGGCAGCCGGCGGATGGAAGCGGGACCTACGAAGTGCTCGGCAGTCAGGCCACCCGCGCCGATGGTGCCATTTACTCTGCCGTGATGTCACCGGATGGCACGTGGCTCCTGTATCGTCCCAACAGCGACGGCGGTCTCAGGGTGGTGCGAGTTACGAGCGCTGAGTCGTCTCGCGTGTTCGTCGAAGCCGGGCAGTCCGTCACCATGCCGCGATTCTCGCCCGACGGCGCTTGGGTCGCGTACGTGACCGGTGAGACGGCGCGACGCGAGGTCTACGTGCGCCCGTTTCCGGGGCCGGGGCCGGTGATCACGGTCTCCGCCGGCGGTGGCACGGAACCGATCTGGTCGCGTGACGGCACGCAGCTCTTTTATCGATCCGGTCGGGAGATCATCAGTGCGCGCATCGAGCGCACCCCGGCTTTTCGCGTGGTCTCGCGAACCACGCTATTCGAGGGTGACTATCTCGCCTCGCCGAACTATGCGCAGTACGATGTGGCCCGCGACGGGCGGTTCCTCATGCTCAAGCCGACGGGTGAGTCCACGCAGATCACGGTGCTCGTCAACTGGCAGCAGCGGCGGAACGAGAAGTAGGAGGGCGGGCGAGGAGGGGCGGTAGCCGCCGCGTCCGGTGGTGGCGTACCGCTGGCCGACGAGGTGGTTTGACAGATCACCGTATAAGACGTATGGTTTTCCATATGAAGACCACGCTGAATATTGACGATACCGTGATGGACCGGCTCCGCCGCGAATCGGCGCGGAGCGGGCGTACCATGTCGGAGCTCGTCGAGACGGCGTTGCGGCAGCTCCTGCAACGTCGGTCCGCCGCACCGGACCTGTCCCCGTTGCCGAGCTTCACCTCTGGCGGCGCGTTGGTGGATGTGGCCGACCGCGACGCGCTGTATCGCGTGATGGACGAGCAGTAAGTGTTCGTCGTCGACACCAATGTGCTGGTGTACGCGGCCGATGCGAGCGCGCCGGAACATGCGCGGTGCCGCGCGCTCGTCGAACGATGGCGCGCGCAGTCGGGCGCATGGTATCTCACCTGGGGCAACTGCTACGAGTTCCTGCGCGTCGTCACACATCCCCGCGTGTTGCGACAGCCGTGGACCAGTCGCGCCGCCGGCGAGTTTTTGGCCGCGCTCCAACAATCCGCTGGACTGTCGATGCTCGTGCCAACCGAGCGCCATGCCGCTGTACTCGCCGAGGTCCTGGCGGAGGTGCCGATCATCGCGGGTAACTTGTGGCATGACGCCGAGACGGCGGTGCTCATGCGGGAACACGGCATTCGTCGCATCTGCACGCGCGATACGGACTTCGTGCGCTTTCCCTTTGTCGAGGTCGTCGATCCGCTGACGGCGGAACCGTGATGATCCGTGTGATCCCGGCATTCACACCATGAGCGCAGTGGCGCGTCTCGCTGCCACCCTGTCCGACCGCTACCGCGTTGATCGCTTCCTGCGTGAGATCCAGCTCGCCGCGCGGCTCAGTCATCCGCACATCCTGCCACTCTTCGATTCGGGTGACGCCGACGGCACACTGTTCTACGTGATGCCGGTGGTAGATGGCCAGTCGCTGCGCGATCGACTCGACGCGCAACGGCAGTTGCCGATTGTTGAGGCCGTGCGCATTGCCACTGAAGTGGCCGGTGCACTCGAGCATGCGCATCGCCTTGGCATTGTCCACCGTGACATCAAACCCGAGAACATCCTGCTGCAAGACGGGCATGTACTGGTCGCGGACTTCGGTATCGGCAAAGCCATCAGCGACACCACCAGTGACACGCTCACGCAAGCGGGCATGAGTGTTGGCACGCCGGCCTATATGAGCCCCGAGCAGGCGGTGGGCGACGAAGTGGATGGCCGCAGTGATCTGTACAGCCTGGGGTGCGTGCTGTACGAGATGCTCGTCGGCGAGCCACCGTTTACTGGCCCCTCCGTGCAGGCGGTCATCGCCAAGCGCTTTGTGCAAACGCCCGCCGACGTGACGGCACTGCGCGAGGGCGTGCCCCGTCCGGTGGCTCGTGCGCTGCAAGCAGCGCTGCAGCGCACGCCGATGGATCGGCCGGAGACGATGGCGGTCTTGATGACCATGCTCGGTGAAACGGAATTGGTTGCGCCGACGTCGACGACGACGCCACCGCCGCAGTCGATCGCCGTCTTGCCGTTCGAAAACCTGAGCGATGACCGTGAGAACCAGTACTTCGGCGATGGGATAGCCGAAGATGTGATGGGTGCGCTCACGCGTGTCGCGGGGCTCCACGTAGCGGCCAAGACCTCGGCGTTTTCCTTCAAGGGCAAGCACGACTCGTTGGCGACGATCGGTGAGCAGCTCAATGTCGCGACCGTGCTGCAGGGCAGTGTACGCCGTGCCGGCATTCGGGTGCGCATCACGGTGCAGCTGGTCTCCGTCGTTGACGGCTATCACCTCTGGTCGGAACGCTACGATCGCGAGCTCACCGATGTCTTCCTGGTGCAAGATGAGATCGCGGGCGCGATCGCCTCCCACCTAGAACTCACACTCCTCCCGCCAAAGGTGGAGGCGGCGCAAGCATCCCCCGCGCAGGTGCAGGCGTATGACTTGATCGCTGAGGGGCGCGCCCATGTGCGCAAGCGCGGCGGTGCGATTCTCCATGCCCGTGCAGCCTTTGAGCGCGCCATTGCGATTGACCCGAACAACGCGCTGGCGCACGCGCTGCTCGGCGACGCGCTGCGCGTGAGCGCCCAGTACGGCATGATGTCCGCGGCGGAAGGAATGCGGCTGGGCACGGCGGCCGTGGAACGCGCGCTGGCGATCGATCCGGACTGCGCCGAGGCCATTGGTACGCTTGGAATGCTGCGCATCAATTTCGGGGAACACCCGAGAGACGCCATCCCGCTGCTCGAGCGTTCCCTCGCGCTCAATCCTCGGCAGAGCGAACTGCGCGTGCTCTATGCGCACTGGGGGCTCATCAACACGCTTCGCGATGATGCACGCGGCCTCGCGGAACTCGAGCGTGCGATGCGGGATGATCCGTTAAGTAACTTTGTCGCCTGTGTGCAGGCCGTAGGGTTATGCGTCACCGGACGACATGAAGAAGCCAAGGCGGAGGCGCGCCGCGCGATCGCGCTCGATGAACAAGCCTTCTCTGGCTACGCGATGGGGCTCTTCGTCTTGGCCTGGGCTGGTGATGCCGACGGCGCCTTTGCGCTCGCCGAGCGCGCGATGCAGCTGTTTGGCCGACACCCGTGGTTGCTGCAGGAATTGCCCGCGCTGTATCTGCTGCGCGGCGATCGGCGGTGCGCTGAGGCGATTTACGATGAAATGAAGGCGCGCGCGGTTACGAGCAACGTACCGCATTACTCGCTTGCCGTCGCCGCGCTGCGTCTCGGGTACATCGACGAGGGGTTGCAGGAGGCACAGCGGTCCGCGATTGCGCGTGACGCCATCGGTCCGATTCTGGCGCGAACGCCCGGGCTGGAGTTCTTACACGACCATCCGGAGTTTCAGAAGATGCTCGTGCAGTTGGGTCTGGCGTGATACGGCGTCGATTCGTCACCGGCATCACGCCGTGAAGGCCCTCATACCGAAGCCAATCGCGCTCGCGGTGCAGAGTGCCGGCGGTCAGCGCATGACGCAAACGGGCGTGAGCCTCGGCACACCGCAGTACACGAGCCCCGAACAGGCCAAGGACGAAGGCGGACGGGTGCAGCTGTCGACCGGCGGTGGCACGGAGCCCGTTTGGTCGCGCGCGGAAGGCGGTGAAGCAGGGGGCCGCACACACTTATCCCAAGGTCATTCCATGTCTCGCACAATCCTGCTGCTCGCGTTGAGTCTTCTTGCATGGCCGCGCGCCAGCCACGCCGATCCGTCACCGGCGGAGGTCGCGCGATGGCAGGCCGCCGCCTCCCGCGTCACGATTATCCGCGACACATGGGGCATCCCGCATATCTACGCGAAGACGGATGCCGACGTCGTGTTCGGGGCCATCTTCGCCCAGGCCGAAGACGACTTCCATCGCGTGGAACGCAACTACGTGAATGCGATGGGCCGTCTGGCGGAAGTGCTCGGTGAGCAAGCACTGTACCGGGATCTGCGCATGAAGCTGTTCATAGATCCGGCCGAAATGAAACGGCAGTACGCGCGGAGTCCTGAGTTCATGAAGCGCCTGATGACCAGCTGGGCGGATGGGCTCAACTACTACCTGTATGCACATCCAACGGTGAAGCCGGAGCTGATCACGCGATTCGAGCCGTGGATGGCGCTCACCTTCAGTGAAGGAAGCATTGGCGGCGACATCGAGAACGTGGACCTCGCGCAACTGGCAGCGATGTATGGCGCGGGTGGCACAACGCAAAAGGAATCAGACAGCGAAGCCGACGACGCGCGGCGTCACAAACAGATGTCCGGCTCCAACGGCATTGCCATCGCGCCGTCGAACACGTCTGCAGGACATGCCCTCCTGCTCATCAATCCGCATACGTCGTTCTACTTTCGTGCCGAACTGCAGATGGTGAGTGAGGAAGGACTCAACGCGTACGGCGCCAGTACGTGGGGACAGTTTTTCATCTACCAGGGCTTCAACGAACGGCTGGGGTGGATGCACACCTCGACGGCGGCCGACGCCATCGACGAGTACGCCGAGCGTATCGTCAGGAAGCCGGACGGCGTGTACTACCGGTACGGTGCGACCACCCGCAAAATGCGTCGGCGGGTGATTGCCCTGCCGTACAAGGCGGCCGACGGTGACACGAAGGTCCGCTCGGTATCGGTGTACTACAGTCATCACGGTCCCATTGTACGCCAGGCCAATGGGCACTGGATCGCCATCAAGCTCATGAACGATCCGGCGCGCGCGTTGATGCAGTCGTACGGCCGCATGAAGGCCACGAACTACGCAGCATTCAGCAAGGTGATGGAGCTTCGCACGAACACGTCGAACAACACGATGTACGCCGATGCCGACGGCACGATTGCCTATTGGCACGGCAATTTCGTGCCGCGGCGCAGCACAGCCTTCGACTTCAACAATCCGGTGGATGGCAGCAACCCCGCCACGGAGTGGCAAGGGCTGCACCCACTCACCGAGACCATCAAGATCGTCAATCCGAAGATCGGGTGGATCCAGAACACCAACAGCACGGTGTTCACGGCGTCCGGGCAGGACAGTCCGCGCAAGGATCGGTATCCCGTGTACATGGCCCCCAGTCCCGAGAACTATCGCGGAATTCACGCGGTGCGCGTGCTCAAGGACCGGCGCGACTTTACGCTCGACAAGTTGATCGGCGCCGCGTTCGACCCGCAGCTGCCGGCGTTCGACGCGATACTCCCGCCACTCATTGGTGACTATGACGCACTGGCGCCTGCCGACCCGCGCAAGGCCGCGTTGGCCGAGCCGATCGACTCGCTTCGCCGATGGCCGCGTACGTGGGGCGCGACGTCGGTGCCGATGACGCTGGCTGACAATTGGGGGCGCGAGGCGGTCATGGCTGCCGCACCCGTGGCGTCGAAAAAGGGCATCGACGCGCTCGAATATCTGGCGCAGGGTGCAACGCCCGACGAGCGGCTCTCGGCGCTCACGCGCGCGGTGAGCGGGCTCACCAGCACCTTCGGCACGTGGCGAATGCCGTGGGGCGAGACCAATCGTTTTCAGCGTATCAACAACAAGATCGAATCCGAGTTTGACGACAGCAAGCCAAGCGTCGCGGTGCCCTTCGGAGAATCGTTCGAATGGGGATCGTTGGCCGCGTACTACTTCGAAGGTGGAACCCAGACCACGAAGAAGCGCTACGGCAACTCCGGGAACACGTTTGTGGCGGTGGTCGAGTTCGGACCACGCGTGAAAGCCAAGGCGGTCTCGGCTGGCGGACAGAGTGGTGATCCCTTGTCGCCGCATTTCGCCGACCAGATCGAGCGCTATATCACGGGCAACTTACGCGACGTGTGGTTTTATCGGGCGGAGGTCGAAGCGCACGCCGAGAAGACCTACCGTCCCGGCGGGAGATAGCGCCCAATTCCGCCGGGCGATGCGTGACGTGAGCCGCGGATTAGCTTTCTGCGACATGAATGACTCCGACGAAACGACTCGTGCGGCGTACCTGGCCATGCTCCGACGCCTCTCTCCGTCGGAACGATTTGTGCGGGCGCTCGCGCTCTCCGCCTACGTGCGTCAACTTGCCTGGCAGGGCGCCCGACGGCACTCCAGTGCGCAGGGCGAGACTGCCGTCGTCGCTCGATTCCTCACTCAACTGTATGGCGCGGACGTCGCTGAGTCCTTCCGCGTGACCAGCGATCGGTGCCATGAGTGACACCAGCGAGCTGGTCGAGGTTGTCGACGCCGTGATCGCGGCGCTTCGTCATCACGCGATACCGTACTACGTCACCGGCTCGTTTGCCAGCAGTATTCACGGGGAGTTTCGCGCCACAGCCGATATCGATTTGGTTGCGGAGATCACACTCTCCGCGCTTCCTGCACTGATTCGCGAATTGGCTGTGGCGTTCGTTGCCGACGCCGAGCAGGCGACGGTGGCGCTCAAGGCGGGCATGAGTTTCAACCTGATCCATCGCACCACGTACCTGAAAGTGGATCTCTTCCCATGCGACAACGCATTCAATCGCTCGGCACTGCAACGCGCCATCACGATTGACATCCCGGGCGCGACGGAGTCACTCCGTGTTTCGAGCCTGGACGACATCCTCCTCGCCAAGCTGCGATGGTATCGGCTTGGCGGTGAGTCGTCTGAGGTACAGCGACGAGACGTTCGTCAACTGATTGCACTCAATCGCAACACACTGGACGTGGCGTACCTGCGCCAGTGGTCACCAGTGCTCGGCGTTGATGATCTTCTGACAGAGGCCCTCGCGTGATGGAGACTCCATCGACAGGCGCGGCCTGATGAGCGAGGCACGGTACCCGGAATCGGCCGACAGGCCACGCCCACTCTCTTTCCCCATTTTCGAGTTCATCATGCGTCTGCGCTTCGCGTTGGTATCTGTTGCTCTGTTCGTCGCGGCCTGTTCCAAGGAACCGGACACGGGTCGCGTGCCGCTTGGCGCTGCCTCGCCGCCGCAAGCCACGTCACCAGGCCCATCGCCGTCTGCGGCAACGGGCGACGCGTTAACAGGCACGCTCGTCGAGCAGATTGCCGCCTCGCCCTATGTGTATCTGCGGCTCAAAACATCTACCGGCGACGTGTGGGCTGCGGTCAACCAGACAACCCTCACCAACGGCGCTCAGGTGTCTGTCTACAATGCGCTGCTGATGGAGCAGTTCGAATCCAAGTCGCTCAACCGCACGTTCGACCGGATCTACTTCGGCTCGCTGGAAGCGCCGGGTTCGGCCGCGGTCGGCGCAGACGCGGCACCAACCTCGGTGGGCACGCCGCCCGCGGTAGACGCCAAGGTGGGCGCCGTGGAGCGAGCGCGCGGCGCCGACGCGCGCACGATCGGTGAGCTGTGGGCGCAGCAATCCGCGTTGTCCGGGAAGTCGGTGTCTATCCGCGGCGTCGTGGTGAAGTACAACGCGGGCGTGATGGGCAAGAACTGGATCCACCTGCAGGACGGCAGCGGCGATGCGGCCGCGGGCACGCACGACATCACGGTCACGTCAATGGATGCCGCCGCGATGGGCGCGACCGTCACCATCACTGGTACGGTGCGCGTGAACAAGGACTTTGGCGCGGGCTACACGTACGCGCTCATCGTCGAGGACGCGAAGGTGGTGGTGAAGTAAGTTTCCGAATCCGCTGGGATGACCGAAACTGCTGCCGCGGTCCGAGGATTCCTCGGCATCGTGGACGAGTGGAGCCTCTCGGAGAGCCAGCAGCTCGTCCTGCTGGGGGCCTCGATTTCTCGGCCGACGCTTCACGTCTGGAAGAGCAAAGGTCCCAAGACCCCGCTCAACATCGACCAGCTCCTTCGGATTAGCCTGTTGCTGGGGATCTACGAAGGCCTACAGCGCTTCTTTCGGCGTGCGCCGCATGAGGCGGAACGCTGGCTCCGGCGCCCACGAGCCGAACACCCGTTTGATGGTCGCGCACCCCTCGAGATCATGCTCGAGCGCGGCATGAGTGGCTTGGAAGCGGTACGCCAATACGTCGACAGCGCCGCCGGTGGACCGCCGAGTCGGTCATCGCATGCACACGGCGCGGCCTGACGGCCCTTATGCCCGGTTCCCCCTGGTTGCCGCCGTCGTATCAGCCAGCCGTCGGCTCTTCGACGCCTCCCGTCCACCTCATGCTGGAGGGGATCGGCGTGCTGGAAGGGGCGGACGTTGCGTGGACCCCGTCCTATCGCGTTATCGCGAGCGAGTACGCGGGCGAGAACCTGTTTGACCGATTTGCGAGCGCGCAGGACGCCGAAGACTTTCGCGCCATCGCGGACCTCAGTAGCCCGCGTGCACTGCATGAGATTGGACACATTGAACTCGTCGCACCCGAGGACCGCATCTACGGCGCCGGAACTGCGCTCGTGATGGCGGCCTTCGCCTGGCCCGGCCGCCCATCGCGATTTTCTGATGGGACGCGGGGCACCTATTACGCCGCGACGTCCGAGCACACGGCGATCACCGAAACCGCGTATCACGACGCACGCATGCTCGCCGGCGCTGGCCCGGTGGTCGTCGAAAACGCCCTTATCGAAGCCGACCTCGTCGGCAGATTGGTCGATGTGCGGACCTGCAGACCGGCACCGTCGGCGATCGCCCATCCATCGGACTACACGGCAGGACAGTCGTTTGGCGCCCTCATCCGCCGGTTCGGCGGCGACGGCATTCTGTACGAGAGCGTGCGACATCGAGCCCCGAGTGGACAGTCGCTCGGCGAATGCGCGGCGGTCTTCCGCCCACCGGTGCTTCGTCATGCGAAGGTGTCCCGTATGATCGACTATCACTGGGACGGCAGGCAGATCTCGAAGATTCAATAGCACACCGAAAGGACAGCCGCGCCATGCCACCGGCCCCAAGTTCGCGCTCGATGCGGTAGCGGCCGGCGAGGGCGGCCGTGAGCCGTTGCAGGGAAGTCGTCATGGCTCGGCGAGGCGCTCCATCACCCCCGTCAGGTTGCAGGACGCGCGTGCGACCGTACCGGCCGAGCGCGGCGTTTGTGAGACGAGATAGCGACGGGTCGCGCCGATCAAGTCGGCGTTGCGATCCAACGTGTCCATGTCGGACGGGGTGGGGGATGCGGAGAGCTTGACCTCGATGGCCCAGCGCTCATTCCCGAAATCGAGCACGAGATCGATCTCGTGGCCATCGCTGGTCCGAAAGAAGTACGGTTCGACTCGGCGACCGTGCGCCGCCAGCTCGCCGAGGATCTGCTCGATCACGTACCCTTCCCAACTGGCTCCCACCCACGGCTGGTTCAACAGCGTCTCGCGGTCGGGCGCATGCAGCAGGGCGTGCAGCAGTCCGGAGTCGCGCCAGTACAGCTTGGGGCTGCGCACCAGTCGCTTGCCGAGATTGGCTTCGTAGGGCGGCAACCGTCTGATCAGGAAGGCGCCGATCAGAAAATCGAGGTAGCCGTTGACAGTGTGGTACGAGAGACCCAAGCTCTGGCCGATGCGTGAGGCATTCCAGACCTGCCCGTGTACGGCGGCCAGTAGCCGGAACAACCGGTCGGTGACCTGTGGCTTCGCGGGCAGGCCCCACGCTGGCAGGTCGCGCTGCGCCACCAGGTCGAGATAGTCGCGCTGCCATTCGGGGAACGCCGATGCGTGGAGGATGCCGCCGTCGGGAAACCCGCCGCGCAGCCAGTGCTGGGCGCGACGCGTCGGCGTCAACTCGCTCCAGCGCAGCGGCGTGAGTTCCAGCGTCGAGAGACGGCCGGCGAGCGACTCAGCAGCGTGGGCCGCGAGTGCCGGTGCTACCGAACCCAGCAACAGGAATCGCCCATGACGCTTGCGATCGTGATCGATCGCCCCACGCACGCGGGCGAAGATCTCCGGCCACGCTTGCGCCTCATCGAGGATGATGCGCTGCCGCCCCGCCGTGCGGTCCGCCCACTCCAGATCGAGCCGCAGTCGCTCGGACTCTTGCTCGAGATCGAAGTAGAATCCGCCCAGCGCCTTTGCCAGGGTCGTCTTACCGCATTGCCGTGGTCCGACCAGCGCGACGGCCGGGTAGCGGGCGAGTCGTCGTCGCAGCTCGGGGAGCAGCAGGCGCTTTAACATGCTTGCAAGATAGAATATATTTTCTAAAGTGCAAGGTCGTGGAGTGCGGGCCGCGCCACCGGGAGCGGGCTCCGCGTCATGCCGTTGACGCTACTTCGCCCGCGCCCGCGTCACCGATGCCGGCCAGTTCGTGACCACGATCGCCGCGCTCGGCTGCAGCATCGCGAAGCCCCCGTCGGGCAGCACGTCGTAGCTGAGAGAACCCTCCTGACGAGAGAACGAATCCGTAACGAGCGCCGTGCGCGACGTCACGGCGAAGGTTGGCGCCAGCTGCACGGCCGCGGCGACCATCTTGCTGTCGTCGGGTGGCGAAGCTGCAGGCCAAGCGCGGCTGACGGATCCCAACGAGGCCCGGCGGAACGCGCGACGGAGCGTATTGCTGCGACCCGATGACGGCGCAATGACGACGCGACATATCGTTGGCGCATGATCCGAAACCATGTTGACATTAAGATGCAGCAACGTGACATTTATACACATGCGTACCACGATCCGTCTCGACGATTCGCTCCTACGCGACGCGAAAGCGATGGCGGCGCGGGCAGGGACCTCGCTGAATGATCTTATCGAAGACGCCGTGCGCGTCGCCGTGCGAGCGCCGTCGTCACCGTCGGCACCGCAGATCGACCTGCCGGTCTATCGCGGCGGTCATGGCCTGTTGCCGGGCGTCAATCTCGACAGCGGCGCGGCGCTGCTCGATGTCATGGACGATGATCGCCGTTTGGCATGATCATTCCTGACGTCAACGTGCTGGTGTATGCCGCACGTGATGACTGCGCCAATCACGCCGAATATCGGGCGTGGCTCACGAGCGTGATGCACGGAGCGGAATCGGTGGGGTTGTCGGAACTCGTGCTCTCGGGTGTGGTGCGTGTGCTCACGCATCCGCGCATCTTCGATCCGCCGATGCCCGTCGCACAGGCGCTCGAGTATGTCGACGCGCTGCGTGCCCAACCGCGAGCCGTGGTCTTGCGTCCGGGTGAACGCCACTGGTCGCTGTTCTCGGTACTGTGTCGGGACGGTGACGCACGCGGGAACTTGGTGGCCGACGCGTATCATGCCGCGTTGGCCATGGAGGTGGGGGCGGAGTTTGTCACGACCGATCGAGACTTCGCGCGCTTTCCCGGCCTGCGGTGGCGGCCCCCGTTCAGCGCACCTTGGCCCTGAGCTCCGCCGCAAAGTTCTGCACGATCACGATCCGATCCTGCATCGCGGCGCCAGCCCCCGAACCCACCGCACGCGTGAAGAGGAACCGCTGCCCGTCCGCGCTGACGTCGAAATTGTGGGTGCCGATGGGATCGTACGGTACGACCGAGAAGAGCCGCTTGGGTGTGCCGGTGGTGAAGGCCGACGCGGGGACGACATCCACGGACCAGAGCCATGGCGAGCCGGCATCGTCCCGCTGGAAATAGAACAGTTCACGCCTCGATCGCGACCAGCGCGGCGCATACGCGGGCGCCGTAGACAGCTGCCGCTTGGCCACCTTGGTGTCCGGGAACGGGCGCACGTACACCTGAAGGGTCCCGATCTCGCTCGAGGCGTAGGCGAGCCAACGACCGTCGGGTGAGAGCATGGGGACTGCCTGCGAGCCGGGATCCTGAACGAGCGTGACTTCCGCCGTGTCGCCCGAGGTGCGCTGACCGAAGATGTCGCCGCCCCGGACGTAGATCACCCACTGGCCATCGGACGAGAACTGCGGCGATCCGCCTCGGCCAGGGATGCCCGACGGCAGCACGCTCCCATCGGCGGGGACCGTCTGCAGTGGGCCGTCGCCGGGCGTCGTGAACAGCAACGATCTGCCGTCGGGTGACCACGAGGGCGCGGTGCCAAGATCCGCCACGCGCATCGCCGGGCCGCGGTCGAGCTGCTTGACCCAGATCTGCTGTTCCGAGCCCCCCGCCATCGCCACGGCCGCAGTGCGACCGTCAGGGGAGATCACCGGGCGCCCCGTCATCTCGCCCGACCAGGAGGAGTCCACGGCGCGTGCGATGCCGTCGCGGCCGACCCACACCAACTCCCGTTTCGCGTTCTGCGACGAGCCCGCGACGTAGGCCAACGTACCGTCGCGTGACGCGGAGATGGTGGCGCCAATGGTACTTCCGACGGCGACGCCATCGCCGACGAGCACGGCCTCCCCGGAAAGGCGAAGGGCGCCGAGGTCGAAGGGCGCCGCCATGAGATTGCCCTCCGCCGTCACGAAGAGCAGGTGACCGCTCTCGGCGTAGAGCGCACTCACGCCATCGGTGAGGATGCGGTGGGTCCCCGTTCGGGTGTCCAGCACCGCGATCTCCCGCCTTGTTCTCTTCGCGGTCGTCGTTCGGCTGACCAGGAGTATCCCGCGGCCACCGGGAAGCGCGCTGGGCATGTTGTGGTAGACCTCGCCGCGGCTCGTGTCGGGCCGAGAGGCGATCTCGGGTCGTCCCCCGGTCTCCTTGATGCGCGCGATGCCGTCGCCCTCGAGATGGCCGTCGTAGTAGATGTAGCCATCGGTGCCCCACGAGACGGAGCCGTTGTCCACCAAGTAGTCGGTGAGCGTGAGGACTGGTCCTCCACTAATCGGCACCACTTTGAGGGCGCGCGGGCTTGTAGTCGCGAGGAACGTAGTCGCGGTGAAGGCGATGCGTGTGCCGTCGGGCGACACCGACGGATGGACCGCGTTCTCGGTGCCGGCCAGTGGCGTGGCGTTGAGCCGATCGAGCGGGCGCACCCAGAGGCGCCGCGCTCTTCCTTCGCCGGCGACGTAGACAAGCGTGCGGCCATCCGGCGTCAAGGTCGCGAGCGTGGCGCCGCTCACGCCCCCGCTCAGCGCTTGGTCTTCGGGCAGGAGCAACGGAAAGCGCGTCACGCGAGGCACCGGGGCCGGACGCAGCAGCCCCCATCCCGCCGCCGCGGTGGCGATTAGTGCGACCGCAGCCGCGGCCAAAAACCACGGTGTGGGAACACCGCGTGTGCTGCCCATCGCGCCCGTGAGTTGCGCGGTCCCGCGCGTCGTGAACGTGGGATTCGCCAACGCCTCCGCGAACTTGGCCGCACTCTCAAACCGATCGGCCGGCACCTTCTGCAGCGCCATGTCCAGTGCCGCGGCCACGTTCGTCGGCACCGACTTGCGCAGCTGCGTCACGAGCTGCGCCGGCTCGGCGATGATCTTCATGATGATCGCCTGCGCCGAGCCGCCCAAGTGCGGCGGTTGTCCGGCGAGCATCTCGTAGAGCACGCTGGCCAGCGAGTAGACATCACTGCGCGGCGTGATCTCCTTCTCCGCGGTGGCTTGCTCGGGGCTCATGTAATGCGGTGTGCCGAGGCTCAAACCCGTCTCGGTCATGCGCCCACCGGCTGCCGCGCTTACCGCGAGCGCGATGCCGAAATCCATCACCATCGCCCGTCCATCGTGCAGGAGAATGTTCTCCGGCTTGATGTCGCGGTGAATGATGCCGCGCCGGTGGGCGTAGTCGAGCGCGTCGGCGATCTCGCGCGTGATGCACACGGCTTCATCGATACCGAATTGCGTTTCGCGCGTGAGCTTCTCGCGAATCGTTTCGCCTTCGATGTACGGCATCACGTAGTACAGGAAGCCATCCGCTTCGCCGGAATCAAAGAGCGGCAGAATATGCGGATGACTCATGGCGGCGGTGGTCTTGATCTCGACCACGAAGCGCTCGGCGCCCAGCACGGCGGCGAGTTCGGGCTTGAGCACCTTGATCGCAACGCGCCGGTCGTGCTTGAGGTCTTCCGCCAGGTAGACGGTGGCCATGCCGCCGGCCCCGAGTTCACGCTCGATGCGGTAGCGGTCGGCGAGGGCCGCAGTGAGGCGGTCGAGGGTGGGCATGGCCGAATGTACCAGTGCGCTGGAGCGGCGACTAGCGGGCTTCTGCGATCGCGTTGCTGGTCGAGGACGCGACGGGTGATGCGCTGTAGATTCCGCAATCCGCTGGTGACCCCCCTTCCGTCTGTGCATGACTGACCTTCGCGACACGCTGCAATCGGCGCTTGGCACTGGTTTCACTCTCGAACGCGAGCTTGGCGGGGGCGGCATGTCGCGCGTGTTCGTGGCGCGCGATCATGCGCTCGCGCGCGAGATCGTGGTGAAGGTGTTGTCTCCGGAACTGTCGGCGTCGCTCAGCGTGGAGCGCTTCACGCGCGAGATCAAACTGGCCGCCGCGCTCCAGGATCCGCACATCGTCCCGGTGCACAGCACCGGCATCACGAGTGACGGCCTGCCGTACTACACCATGCCGTTCGTGCGCGGCGATTCGTTGCGCGCGCGGATGCTGACTGGACCGGTGCCGCCGGCCGAGTCGGTTGGGATTTTGCGGAACGTCGCGCAGGCGTTGGCCTATGCGCATGAGCGCGGCATTGTGCATCGCGACATCAAGCCGGAGAACGTGTTGCTGTCGCGCGGCACCGCGGTGGTCACCGACTTCGGCATCGCGAAAGCGCTGTCGGCGTCGGCCACCAACGCGCCGGGCGCGACGCTGACGTCGGTGGGCACCTCCATTGGGACGCCGGCGTACATGGCACCGGAACAGGCAGCAGGCGATCCGTCCACCGATCATCGGGCCGATCTGTACGCGTGGGGCGTGCTCGCGTACGAGTTGCTCACGGGCGCGCATCCGTTTGCGGAGCATGCGTCATCGCACGCGCTGATCACGGCGCACATGACACAAACGCCGCCGAGCGTGGCGTCGGTGGTGCCCACCGTATCGGCGGCGTTGGCGGATCTCGTCGCGCGCTGTCTCGCCAAACTGCCAGGCGATCGCCCGTCGTCGGCCGATGACGTATTGGCGCAGCTGGACACGGTTGCTACGCCGACCCCGTTCGCGACGGCGGTGCGGCCTGCGTCGCGATTCAGCGTTCCGCTCAAGGCGGCGGCGCTCGTCGCGTTTGCGGTCACGCTGATCGTGATCCTGCGCGTGCTCGTGCGCCCGAGCATCGATCCGGCCAATCGCACTGTGGTCGTGATCCCCTTTGAAAACCTGGGCAACGCTGCCGATGCGTATTTCGCCGATGGCGTGAGCGAGGAGATCGCCAATCAGTTGGCGCAGCTGCCGGGCGTGAAGGTGATTGGTCGCGAGGGGGTGCGCGGCGTGACGGTGGCGAACATGCGGCCGCGCGAACTGGCCGCGACACTCGGCGCGCAGTACGTGTTGAGTGGCACCGTGCAGTGGGCGCGCACGGCGGGCGATTCGCTCGACGACAATGCGCGCGTGCAAGTCGTGCCGGTGTTGACGGAAGTCTCGCAGGGCGAGCGCGTCTGGAGCCAGCCCTACACGGAGCGATTGCGCGACGTGTTTCGGTTGCAGGCCAGTGTGGCCGTGCGCGTGGCGGATGCGTTGTCGGTGACGCTCAGTCCGGCGCAACGCGTCGCGATCGAGCGAAACGACCCGACGCTGCCCGCCGCGCGCGATGCACAATTGCGCGCGCGTGCGTTGTTGCGGCTGCGAGGATTGGAGAAGCTCCGCGAGGCGCGCACGCTGTTCACCAAGGCGGTGGGGATCGACTCCACGTATGCGCGCGCCTGGGCAGGGCTGGCCGAGTCGAACGCGTTGCTGCCCGAGTACGGCGATACGACGCGCACCTCGTTGGCGTTTCTCAAGGAGGCCGTGGTCGCGGCGCAGCGCGCCATGACGCTGGACAGTGCGGCGGTCGATGTGCGGCTGGCGCAGGCGCGCGTGCTCGCCGGGCAGTTCCGCCTGGCGGACGCGCTGCGCACCGTGAATGGCGTGATCGCGTCCGACTCGACGTCCCTCTTCGCCTGGCATCTCAGGAGCGAACTATTGAGAGGGCTTGGCCAGCCGGAGGCAGCAGGCGTTTCCTTCCGGCAGGAGCTGGCAATCGACCGACTCGCGCCGGTGGTGCATTCGGCACGGGGAGATTGGTTCCTCGCGTCCCGCATGAACGATAGCGCGATCGCGAGCGTCGAGCGTGCGGTCGCGTTGGCGCCAGACGAGCGCGCATGGGCGGCGAACCTGATGGCGAGCTACGCCGCCGGCGGACGCACGGACGACGCGGTCCGTCTGTGCAGCGCGGGCGGGCCAAGCGACATGTGCACGGCGCTGTTCCGCGGCATGGGCGGTGACGCGGCGTACACGTCGGCGGCGCGAGCCATCGTAAAGGCTTTCCCGACGAGCGGTATTACGCTCTCCCGGAGGGCCTTGCTCCTGGCCCAATTGGGTGATACCGCCGCCGCGTTCGACGCGTTGCAGCAGGCCGTCGCGCAACGGGACGCCAGCACCTACCTCAGTATCCTCAGCCCCGCTTTCGAATCGATCCAGCGAGATCCGCGGTGGGCAGCGATTGTTCGCGCCGTGCGCGGAGATTCGATCCCGCGTTAGTGCGCGCGGCGCGGTGCAGCGCGGCCGTTAGGTGCGCCGACATTTTCGCCCGACGGGCAGTGGATCGCGTTCGTCACTCGTAGCGGGAAGCTGCTCAAGGTGCCGCGCTCGGGCGGTCCCGCCGTCCTTCTGGCAGACTCGCTCGGGATCACGTTCCCGAGCGTTGCCTGGCTAGGCAGCGACACGGTGGTGTACGCCTATCGCGGCCGAGGCGGAGTCAGTGTCGTGGCGAAGGACGGCGGTACCCCGCGCACCATTGTGCCTGAGGATGCAGCGGGAAGCACACTGCGCAACTTCGCCGGATTACCAGGCGGCCAGGCGATGTTAGCAATTCGATGCAGCACGGCGTGCCTGACCACGGCGCTGGTCGTAGTGGATCTCCGTACCGGCACGACCAAGCCGCTGGCCGAAGACGCGCTGGCGGCCTGGTGGCTGTCCGACGGGATCGTGGCCTACGCTCGGCGCGACGATGAGACAGGGCAATTCGAGGTGTATGTGCGACCGTACCCCGATGTGAACAGCGGGCGGTGGCCGGTGTCGCAGGCGGGCGGCCTGCAACCGGTGTGGTCGCGCAACGGCCGCGAGCTGTTTTACCAGAACGGGGCGAAGATGCTGGTCAGTGCCGCAGTCTTGTCGGGCCGACCTTCACGCTGGGGGCGCAGACGCCGTTATTCAGCACGAGCGCATTCGCATCGAGCGACATTGCGGTCAACTACGACGTGTCGCCCGATGGACAGCGGTTTTTATTCCTGCGTGTGCCGCCGACGCCGACGGCGGATCGTGGGGAGCAGCTCGTGCAGATTACGAACTGGGGAGCCGAGGTGCGGGCGAGGCTGGCGGGGAAGGTGCCGTGAGACGGGGGACATGGTACGCCGTCGACTCACACCTCCGCTCCTGCCGAGCACGTTCGGATGGTAGATTGAAGAGATGACGACCGACCGCCGCAACATGACCGTTCGTGTGGTGTCGCTCCACAGCCCGGAAGCCGGTGACAGCCGGGTGGCTGGCACGCCGTCCGAGCGTGTGGCACTGGTGGCGGTGCTCAGCGCCGATCTCTGGGCTCACACGCGCGCGCCGTTGCCCGTGTATGAGCGGACCACGATGCCGGTGACGGTCGTGACACGTCAGGCGAACCGCCGGTAGCCGGGCGTGGTCGAGGACTTCAGGGATTTGCTCGCCGAGCTGCGTCGCGCCGAGGCGCGTTTTCTCGTGGTGGGCGCGCACGCCCTTGCTGCGCATGGCGTACCTCGAGCAACGGTCGATCTCGATGTGTGGATCGACGCGTCACCGGAGAATGCGGCGCGCGTCTGGGCCGCGCTGGCGGCGTTCGGTGCACCCCTGGCGGCACTCGGGATCACACGGGCCGATCTCACGCGCCCGGATACCGTCGCGCAGTTTGGACTCCCCCCGTGGCGCATCGACATCCTCACGGGGATCAGCGGCGTGACCTTCGACGAGGCGTGGCCTGAGCGGATCGAAGCCGACTTCGAAGATGTGTCAGTCCCGTTCATCGGTCGCGCCGCCTTCGTCCGCAACAAGCGGGCGAGTGGCCGCCTCAAGGATCTCGCCGATATCGAATCGCTCGCCGGTGAGTGACGCCGCCCACGTCCCCGGCCGCCTCACCGCTGCGCTCGCCGACCGCTACCGCCTCGACCGCGAGCTCGGCGCCGGTGGCATGGCCACCGTCTATCTCGCGCACGATCTCAAGCACGATCGCGACGTCGCGATCAAAGTGCTGCATCCGGATCTTGGTGCGGCATTAGGCGGCGAACGGTTCCTGAGCGAGATCCGCACGACGGCGCGTTTGCAGCATCCGCACATTCTCCCGCTGCTCGACTCAGGCGACGCGGACGGCCTGCTGTACTACGTGATGCCGCTGGTGACCGGCGAAACGTTGCGCGCGCGATTGGAACGCGAACGCCAACTCCCTGTCGCGGACGCCGTGCGCATCGCGCGCGAAGT
>JANOPS010000229.1:0-4126 GCA_031421995.1 Gemmatimonadaceae bacterium | reverse complement strand
GCGGCGAGCGAGGCTGCGGCGTGGCGGGAGGAATAGCGGTGCTCATCAGCGAGGCACGGGAGGAAGGCCCAACGTGCTCCACATCGCATCCACACGCTGTTTCGTGGCGCTATCCATGTCGATCACCTTCGGCCACGCACGCGTAAAGCCTTCTTCCGGCCACTTCCGCGTGGCATCGATTCCCATCTTGCTGCCGTAGGTGAAGGCGCGACTCGCGTGATCCAGCACATCCACCGGCCCCATCGTGAACCGCACGTCGCGCTCGGGGTCCATGTTGTTCAACGCCACCCACCACGCTTCGACGGGATTGCGCACGTTGATCTCCTTATCGACTACCACCAACACCTTGGCCAACGACATCAACCCTTGCCCCCACAACGCGTGCATGACCTTGTCGGCATGCCCTGGATATTTCTTGTCGATGGAAACGAACACGAGATTGTGAAACCCGCCCTCGGCCGGCATGTGGTAGTCCACAATCTCCGGCGTCGTGAGCTTGAGCAGCGGAAGAAAAATGCGCTCGGTCGCGTGGCCCAGATAGAAGTCTTCCATCGGCGGACGACCAACAATCGTGGTGGCGTACACGGCGTTCTTGCGCATCGTGACCGCGGTGACGTGCACCTTGGGGTACAGATCGGCTTCGGAGTAGAAGCCCGTGTGATCACCGAACGGCCCCTCGACCACCAGCGCCTCAGCGGGATCGATATACCCCTCGATCACGATCTCCGCGTCGGCGGGGACCTCAAGATCGCACGTCAGCGCTTTCGTCAGCCGCACTGGATCGCGACGCAAGAATCCAGCGAACAAGAACTCATCGATGTTCGGCGGGAGCGGCGCACTGGCGGAGTACACGCTTGCCGGGTCGCCGCCAATCACAATACACACCGGCATCTTCTCGCCACGCTCGGCCATCTGCCGCATGTGTTCCGCACCCGTCTTGTGCCGCTGCCAATGCATGGCGACTTCCCGCTTGCCCAGTTGCTGCACGCGGTACATCCCCACGTTGCGAATGCCGCGCACCGGATCTTTGCTGATGACCGCCGTCAGCGTGAGATACGGACCGCCATCGTCCGGCCAACAATGCAGAATGGGCAACTTATCGAGGTCAATGTCATCGCCGCGCCACACGATCTCTTGGCATGATGGTGTTCCACCTTTCGTACGCGGCGGGAATTTCGAAATCTCCAGCAGGCGCGGGAGCAGCGACAACTTGCCAAGAAAGCCGTCCGGCACTTTGAGATCCATCAGCTGCGTGATGCGATCCCCGATCTCGTCGAGCCGCTCAACGCCAAGCGCGAGCGCCATGCGGCGCATAGACCCGAAGAGATTGATCGCGACCGGATACGGCGAGCGCGTCCCGTCGCGAAGGATCGGATGCTCGAAGAGCAGTGCCTTCCCGCCGCCGGGCATCTTGGACACACGATCGGCAATCTCGGTGATTTCGAGATGCACCTTCACAGGTGCGGTGATGCGATGCAGTTCGCCCGCGCGATCGATCGCGTCGACGAAATCGGACAGTGTATCGAGTGACATCAGGGCGCGTTGTCGCGAAGGGAAGTCGGTGCGTGCGAAAGCTGGGCCGCGGACGCCACAGTTCCGACGTGAATCGCAGCGATGCCAAACGTGAGGGGCTGCCACGTGACCGAGGCAAACCCCGCCGCGCGCATGCGCTGCGCGAGGTCGTCTCCTGTGGGGAAGTGCGACACCGACATCGGCAAATACGTGTAGGCCGACCCGTGTCCACTCACCAATCGTCCGATGCGCGGCAGCACGTGGTGAAAGTAGGCGTGATAGCCGGCCCGCACGAGGGCGCTCGACGGCGTTGAAAACTCCAGGATGACGAAGCGACCACCCGGGCGCACCACGCGGTGGACCTCGCGCAGGCCGGCGTCGAGATCCGCGACGTTGCGAATGCCAAACGCCACAATCGCCCCGTCGACGCTCGCGTTGGCGAGCGGCAGCGCGAGGGCATCAGCGCCCACGGGCGACAGCACCGAGCGGAGCGCTTTGCCCCTGCCGTGCTGCAGCATCGGCACCGCGAAATCGGCGCCGACCACGAAGCCGCCAAACCCTGACTGCTTCGTGAGCATCGCGCCCACGTCTAGTGTGCCCGCACACAGGTCGAGGTAGGTCCCCTCGGGCCGCGTACGCCAATCCAGGGCCTTGAGCGCCTTGACCCGCCATGCACGGTCGATGTTGAGCGACAACACGTGATTGAGCAGGTCATAGCGGGGCGCGATGTCCGAAAACATCTGCTGTACATAGTCGCGCTTGCCGTCGCCGCGCGCCGCGTTCGCCGCGGTCGCGAGCGCGGTGGCGGGATCGGGATTGGGAGACGTCGCATGCGGGGTCGCGGAGGGAACGCGATCGTCGGTGGCCACTGGCATCCCGAAACATCTGCGAGTGTGAGAGGCCGAGCAAGCGGCCCGACGGGTCTGGACCGTGATTCGTTGGGTTGGCTGGTCGGATGGGGTGCAGCGAAGTACCTTGTTCCACTGCATGCCGATCTCCGACGAGCTGGCCGCGCTACCAGACGCGGACGTCGTTCGCCTTGCCCAACAAGGGCGCGAACTCGCCTTCCGCGAACTTGTTCGCCGCTATGAGCGTCCAGTCTTCTCGCTGGTCTTTCGCATGGTCCGCGACCGCGAGCTCGCCGAAGACCTGTCGCAGGATTCCTTCATCAAGGTCCTGAACAACATCGATCGGTACAGCCCCGAGTTCAAATTCTCGAGCTGGCTGTTCAAGATTGCCAACAACGTGGCCATCGACCATCTGCGCCGGCGTCGGCTCGACACAATCAGCATCGACGGGTCGCCCCACGCCTCGACCGCAGCGGAAGTTGAATCGTCGGCGTTACAGATTGAGTCGGAACAAGAGAACGCGCTCGACGAGTTGGCTTCCAAGGAGCTGGGATCGGCCATCGAAGTGGCCATTGCTCGGCTTCGGCCTGAGTATCGCGCCTGCATCATGCTTCGTCATGTCGAGGGGCGCGCGTACGAGGAAATCGCGGCGACCCTGGATCTGCCGCTGGGAACCGTCAAGACCTACATCCATCGGGCCCGTCACGAACTGCGAAAGGCGCTGGAGGCGGTTCGCGAATGATCCGAGACGATTCTCCGTTTTTGTTTAACACCCGTGAAACTCCCCCTGTGACGGCCGCGTAGGTCCGAAGAGAGGCCCCATATGCAAGAAAGACACCTACGACCCGACGAAATCGAGCTCCTCCTGGATGGAGAGGAGGGCTTCGGCGTGGCACCCCTTCGGGCCCACGTCAGACAATGCGCGGTGTGCGACGCCGAGTTGGACAAGGCGCGAGAGCTCATGGTGGCGCTCGATTCCCTGCCCGACTTTGCGCCGTCAGCGGCGTTTGCGGATCGCGTCATGAGTCAAGTCCAGGTATTCGAACCGTGGCACGCCGCCGCGATGAACACGGCTCAGCGGTTCGTCCCAGCGACGCGCCCGGCCAGAGTGGCGGCCGGTCTCGCCGCCGCCGTCTCGGCGGGCTTGCTCACGGCGGCCGGAACCTGGGCAGTCGCGCGGGCCGATATCGCGCTGCTCATGACGCAGATGGGGCTCGAGCGGGTGCAGGAGCAGGTGTCCGCCGCGACCAGCGACCTTGTCGCGACCGTGCTTGGCAAGCCGGGCATTGAGACGCTTCAAACCAGCTCGCCGGAAATGCTGGCGTTGATCATGGGCGGTTTTGTTGCGGTCACCGGACTGGGCGTCGTTGGGCTCCGATCGTTGGCCACCGTCTCTCGCCGCAACCGGTAGCCCGTCACATGGAGTCCCTGGTCAACTCCGGTCCGCTCGCCGTTGCGGGAATTTTCGGAATCGGGCTGATCATCGGCCTTATTGTACTGACCACGGCCGAGGAATCACTCACGACAGTCGCACGTGCTGCCGCGCGTGACATCGGCGGCAGCTTCTGGATCGGCTTTCTGTGGCAGGCGCTGGCGGTCCCGTTGCTGGTCGTCGCCACACTGGCCTGCGTGATCACCATCATCGGGATCCTGGCCGTTCCGCTGGTGGTCTTGGCCTGGGCCCTCGCCTATGCCGGTGCCTTCACGCTGGGGCTGCTGGCGGTGGCGTTGGTGATCGGCCGAGCGTTGGCCGGCCGCGGAAAGGG
>JANOPS010000228.1:0-2330 GCA_031421995.1 Gemmatimonadaceae bacterium | reverse complement strand
CCAGCCGATTGGAATCCGCGTTTCGTTGGGGGACGCACGACACGCGCCTTCGAGTTTGTGCAGAATCAGCGCCGTCGCATGGTCCTCGTGGCGAAGTGGGGCGAGTACATGAAGGACCTGGATCTCTTCATCGGCGGACCGAACGCGGATGTCGGTCCAAATGCCCAAACAGGACACCCCTGCGCCGTGTTGCCGTACAAGTTCGACGTGCCGCAGTTCGGTGGCGGTGGCGGAGGACGTGGTGCCGACGCGTCGGCGCCGACGCCGACCTACAAGGCGCAACCGATTTGTGGCGTGATCACCGGCGCCTTGTTCAACGACGACAAGATTCTGTCGGTCGCGCACCAATTCCAGAGTGCGACGGACTTCCACCTGAAGCGGCCGTCGCTCTAAGACGCGGTCGTTTCCTTCGGTGGCGATTAGGTGGCGACTAGGTGCAATACTGTCCAGTTAGCGCGAGAATGGTGCGCGTCTCCGAGAAAACGGCCTGTCGACCGACCGCCGGCTGAAGGCGGTGGCGACCAGTCGTCGCCCGCGCCATCGGATGGCGTCTGCGCTCGATGCGTTTTACCTCCGCGCCCTCCGTGTCCTTTGTGGTTCAATGCATAACGGTTTTGCGGAAGCTGAACAAGAAAGGACAAGATCAAACCGCATAACTGAACAGTATTGAAGCTAGGCTCGCTTCAGGCGGGCGATCAACTTGACTGGCACCACATTGTTGGGACAACGTCCACCGTCTAGGCTCACGACCACATTCGTCTTCTGCCAGGCAGCGTACCCGTCTGCAGTGACCGTGACAGAAAAGCGCCCTGGTCGGCTAACGACCATCGCGATCTCCCGCCGGGACATTCCGTTATCTACTAAGGGGTACGTTGTGGAGTCCCTGAACGAGCCGTCAATCGCCACCGCTGTCACGTTCGAGAAGATCGACTGAGCACTGTTTATCGAATCCTGAACGGCGATGATGAGGCCCGGTATCCCGACATCTGTGCAGTTGTAATCGGCAATCGCGCTCGGTCGACATGAAACGAATGCAAGTATGCACGAAACTGAAACGACGTAGCTTCGAACAGGCTTCGCAACGTTGAAAACCCTGGATGATCGTTCTCGCGTAAGCATTTTCAAGTCGCAGACGAATAGGATGGCGCCGGCGTTAGCGCTGTCTCCCGCAGGTACGCTGATCCATCGGCACGCCGGTGCGTTCGCACTCACACGACCCGCCCACTCCGCCGCACGACCCTTTGAGACGCCGGCCGGTAATCGCCACGCCAATGGCCATCGCCGCCATGACGAGGGCGATGCCGACAACGGTCAAGAGAAAGATCTGCATCATGGCACCTGTGATGGCGTGGCGGCGAACGGCAGGCGGTCCACAATGGCCGCGAATCCGTCGGTCATTCGCTCGATGACGTGACCGTCGGGACCGGCGATCAATAACAGTACATCCAAGCCGTTTGCCTGCGCGAGGGTCCACGCCTGGTCCGGCCCGACGACCAGCAGCGCGGTGGCCCAGGCATCGGCCATGGCGCATCGTTCATGCAGCACCGACACCGCGAGCAGCCGATGCGTCACCGGGCGACCACTCTCGGGGTTTATCGTATGCACATATCGGACGCCGTTGACAGTGACGGAGTTGCGGTAGTTCCCCGATGTTGAGAGCGCGCGGTTGGTGAGCATAACCGCCAGTCGAACGCGCCGGCCCGCCGTATCCGGCTCCTCGATACCGACACGAAACGGACGCCCCTCTACATTTCGTCCATGCGCGCGCACCTCCCCTCCCCGCTCGACGAAATGGTCGGGCGCACCCAATGTGTCCAGCAATGCCGAAATTCGGTCAACGGAGTAGCCGGGCGCAATGCCGTTCACGTCAATCTCCATCCCCGCACGCTGCTTCGTGATCGTGCGACCGACGCGCTGCAGGGCGCGCCACCCGACGCGTTCGCGCAGCGCCGCGAGATCGGACGCCGTGGGCACCCGTGCCGGCGCGCCATTCGGACCGAAGCCCCACGCGCGGACGAGCGGACCGATGGTGACATCGAACGCGCCACCTGAGGCCTCGGAGACCGCGCTCCCCTCGGACAGCACAGCGGCCAACGATGCCGACACGTCGACCGGCACGCCAGACTCTGCGCGATTGAGCCGTGAGATTTCCGATGTCGAGTCATAGGTCGACATGACGCGGTCGATCGTTTGCAGCAGACTGTCCACGGCGTGCTGGAGCGCGATGCGCCGTGTGTAAGTGACGGCCTTTCCAAGGACCACACTGTAGGTGGTGCCTTGCGCAAAGCCGCCAAACCGGGTGCTCGTGGACGGTACCGTAGCGACGCGAG
>JANOPS010000227.1:0-12132 GCA_031421995.1 Gemmatimonadaceae bacterium | reverse complement strand
CATCGGCAAGCCCGTGATTCGCGGGCTGACCAACAATCGCGTGGTGACGCTGGCCAACGGCCAGCGCACGGAAACGCAGCAGTGGGGCCACGACCATTCGCCCAACGTCGAGTCGGCGGATGCCGAGCGCATTGAAGTGGTCAAGGGTCCGGCGAGTGTCCTGTATGGTTCGGATGCGCTCGGCGGTGTGGTCAACGTGGTGCGTCGCGCGCTCCCGCGAGCCGAACACGCGACCACGATCGCGCGCGGGCGCATGGCGCTCGCTTTCAATACGGCGGCCATCGCCCCGTCGGCAACCTTGGTTGGTGAGGGTGCGCGCGGAGCCTTTGGGTGGCGAGCATCCGGTACAGGCCGACGGGCAAACGATCTCCGCACGCCGGGCGGAGTGCTTGAGAACTCCGGAAACGTGACTGGCTACGGCGAACTCGGCGTCGGCTGGCGCGACGATCTTCGCGACGTGGCGCTCACGACGTCGGTCCGCGACGAACGCATTCAGATCGCCGATGATCCCGTCACCGCGCCCGGCTACAGCGGACGCCAGCGTATCCAGACGCAGCGCGCAACCCTTGACGCGAACACGCGCGTGAACGGACAGCGGCTGCAACTGCGGGCCGGCTGGGAGCAGAACCGACGCTCGGAGTATGGCACTGCGGCCACCAACATCATCGACCTTGGTCTGCAATCCACCACCATGAACGGCTTGACGCACTGGCATCATGCGCCGGTGCTGGGTTTCACCGGCATCGTGGGCGTCGCGGCGCAACGCACCGTGTTTCGTACCTACGGAACGCAAACGCTGATCCCCGACAACGATGCGTCTTCCATTGGACTGTACGCCTTCGAGCAACGCACGGTTGGCGCGTTCGCGGTGTCGGCGGGGGCGCGCCATGACTGGCGCTGGCTGAACACGCCCGGCAATCCGGTGCTCGCGCTCGCGCCGTCACGCACTCGCTTCGGCGCCGTGACCGGCACGCTCGGCGCCGTGTACCGCCACGACAAGCCACTCGCCGTTGCGGTGAACGTGGCGCGCGGCTTCCGCGCGCCGAGTGCGTCGGATCTCTGGGCGAATGGCTTCCACGAGGGCACGCGCGCGTTCGAGATCGGGAAACGTGATCTTCGGGTAGAGTCGTCGCTGAACACGGACCTCGGCCTGCGCGTGCGTCACGCTCGCGTGAACGGTGAGCTGACGGGCTACGTGAACCGGATTCAGGACTACATCTACTTGGTGCCCGTTGGGGCGCCCGGTCGTGCGCTCGACTCGTTGCAAGTGCAGCAAGGAAATGCGCAACTCGCGGGCGTTGAACTCTCGGCGTCGCTTCCGCTCCCGCGATCGTTCACTGTGCAAAGCGTGGCCGACGTGGTGCGGGCCCGGAACACGACCGACAACAGCGCGCTCCCGTTCGTTCCACCACTGCGCTTGGCTACCACGCTGCGATGGGACGAGCGCGCGCCAGGACGCTACGCGTCGATCTCGGCGGAATTCAACGCGCGACAGACGCGCACGTTTCGCAACGACTTCTCGCCGCGCGCGTGGTCGATGCTCTCGGCGGCTGTCGGGAAAGGATTTTCAACGCGACGCGGCATCGTGTTTGCCGACGTTGCGGTGCGGAACGTCCTCAATAGCCGTTACCGCGACTTTATGTCGCGATACAAGGAGTTTGCAAATGCGGCGGGGCGGGCGGTGTCAATCAAGCTCTCCGCCGATTTCTAATCAGGCCGCACAGCCCTTCCTCAGACCCACCTCAGACCTACCTCAGACCTGCCTCAGCCGTCCTCAGACCTGCCGCAGGCCTGACGAGACGAGGAATGAGGCAACATACAGGCGTGGGCTGCGAGCTTTGTGGCTTGAGGCTTGAGCGCCAGCTTGAGGGGTGTGCGGTGAGGTTTGGGCGACTCAGGGTTGGGGCTTGAGGCGCGGCTTGCGCGGCTTCTTGCCCGTAGAGGCTATTGGCTGACTCCGATCACGCGAGAGCGCTCTGCGCTCAGCCCCGGAATCGCGCGAAGTCGGAACGGTGAGACGCGTCGCCTCAAAGTTCAACCCTCACCGCTGAGTCGCCCAAACCTCACCGCTCACCTTTCAAGCTGGCGCTCAAGCCTGAAACCGCAGAGCTCATAGCCCACGCCTGTATGTGCCCTCACCCCTCCCTCCCTCGTCCCTCTTCCCTCCCCCCTCCCTCCCCTCACGCCGCAAGTTGCGGGGCCACACCTGCTCAGGCCTGAGCGCGGCGCTCACCACCCTACTCCTCAGAACCCGCCAAGTCCATTTTGTATCCCAGGCCGCGCAGCTTGATGGCCATATCCTTCTTTTCCACCGAGCGAATATAGGCCTCCTCGGGTTCGACCGTCTGACCCTTCACGAGCGTCAGCAGCGCGTCGTTCATCGTTTCCATGCCCAGCTTGCGTTGGGTCTGGATGATGTTGGGGATCTGGACCGTTTTTCCTTCGCGGATCATCGCGCTGGCGGCCTTGTTGACCAACAGAATCTCGCGCGCCGCAACGCGACCGCCGCCGATCTTCTTGCACAGCGTCTGCGAGATCACGCCCTTCAAAGATTCGGCCAACATGATGCGAATCTGTTCCTGGCGATCGGCCGGGAACTGGTCGACAATGCGATTGATCGTGCTGGCGGCGGTCGAGGTATGCAGCGTGCCGAACACCAAGTGCCCCGTCTCGGCCGTTTCGAGGGCGATGGCGATCGTTTCGAGGTCGCGGAGCTCGCCGACCAAGATGATATCAGGATCTTCGCGCAGCGCGGCCCGCAATGCCGACTTGAAGGACTTCGTGTGTACCCCAACCTGCCGTTGAGTAATCAGGCACTTTTTGCTCTCGTGCACGAACTCGATTGGGTCTTCGATGGTGATGATGTGATCCGATCGCGTGCGGTTCATCAAGTCAACCATGGCGCACAGTGTGGTAGACTTGCCGGAGCCAGTCGGCCCGGTCACCAATACGAGGCCTTTGGTGAGGGTACAGAGCGCCTGTACCTCCGGCGAAAGCCCCATCTGGTCAACAGTCACCGTACCATTCGCGATCGTGCGGATCACTGTCGCCACGCCAAAACGATCCCGAAGCACATTCACGCGAAAACGAGACACGTTTTCGATCTCGTACGCGAAATCGGTGTCCCACTCTTCGTCGAATTCACCCTTGTTCTTGTTCGGCATGATGGCCCACAGCATGCCGGCAATGTCGTCTTTGTCCAGCGCGGGCTCGTCGGCTATACGCACCATATCGCCGCCCATGCGAAGGATGGGCGGCTCACCCGCCCGGAGATGCAGATCGGCCGCCCCACGCGCCACTTGCAGGCGCAACAAGCGTTCCAGCGCAGCCTTGGCCTCCGATTCCCCCTCGAAGGAGCCAAAGGCCCGGTCGCTGGCGCGACGCCGGAGTTGCCGGGCGCCGAGGTCGGGATCCGGGTCCTTTGGGCCAACCTTCTCGACCCACTTCCGAATCATCAGCTTGAGCGTGGTCGACCCGCTGTCTTGCGACACCAAATAGCGCTGGCTATTCCATGTATACAGCAGATGGATAGCATTGGCCTCGGCAACCGACGCGCGCTCGTCGGGCGTTGCGACCTCGGCAATCAACGCCAACACCTGCTGTCGAGTGAGCGCCTGCTGGGTAACCGACTGCATCCCGGTCGGTGTCTCACACCGAATGGGCTCGTCGGCTTCCAGAATCACCTTTGATGCAGTGCCCGTCTCAAGGCGGCTCAATACGCGGTCAAGTTGCGGCACGGTAGATCACTGGGCATGAAAGAAGTGCGCATCGTCCCTGTGCGCGAATGAGACCCGGTGACGTCCTGCCACCGGTACAGGCCTCGTCATGAAGACGATGCGCGACGCATCGCGTTACAGGGAATGCCTCAGCCGTGACAATCGCGCCCGTCGGCTGACGTCCCTTGATTGGCCGGCGACTGGCAGTGCCGCCGCGGCAGAACCGACCGCATCTTGCACGCTGCCATGCCAACCGACACTCCGACCCCGACCGCGCCCGAGGAGGGCCGCGTTTTTCCCTGTCAGCAGTGCGGCGCGTCGCTGCGCTTTGCGCCAACGGTTGGCCGGCTGGCGTGTCCGAATTGCGGGACCGTGAATGACCTGCCAACCGTGCACCCTGCTGCGCGGGCCAGCGCCTTCGAAGAGTTGGACTATGAAGCGCATTTGCGGCGGCAGGCGGGCAACGAACCCGTCATCAGTCGGCAGCTAGTTGAGTGTCCACAGTGCGGCGCACAAACGCAATTTGATGACCACGTGGTGGCGTCGGTCTGTGCCTTCTGTGCCACGCCATTGGTTGCGGCGTCGGCACAGGCGACCCGGCAGATTCAACCACGCGGTGTCGTGCCTTTCGCGCTCGAACCGAAAGGGGCGCAACAGCTCTTTCGGCAGTGGATCCAGGGCCGATGGTTCGCTCCCAACGCCCTCAAGGCCCTGGTGCAATCGGCGCAGGGCGTGCGCGGGGTGTACCTGCCCTGTTGGACGTTTGATGCACAGACCCACTCCTCGTATTCGGGTATGCGCGGAGTGGACCGGACCGTGCAGGAAACGCGTCGCGACAACGAGGGCCGGGAGGTAACCGTGTCGCGTACGATCACCGATTGGTACCCCGCCTCGGGTCATGTGTCTCTGGCGTTCGATGACACTCTGGTCTCTGCCTCGCGCTCTATTCCCGAGCACCTTGCGAAGGTCCTGCACGGATGGAAGATCGATGGCATGCACCCGTATTCCGACGACTTCATCGCCGGCTTTACGGTTGAGGCGTATCAATTGGGGCTTGAGCCCGCGTTTGGCGAGGCGCGGACGATCTTCGCGAACGCCATCGAGAGCGCGGTGCGCGCCGATATCGGCGGGAATCATCAGCGCGTCGACGCCGTCTCCACCTCCTACGAGGCGGTGACCTTCAAGCACATCCTCCTGCCCACCTGGATCGCCTCGTACAACTACGGCGGGAAGGTCTTTCGTGTCGTGGTGAACGGGCAGACCGGCGAGGTCGTTGGCGATCGCCCGTGGTCGCCGTGGAAAATTGGGTTCGCCGTGCTGGCCGCCGTGGTCGTGATTGGGACTATCTACCTCGCCAGTCGCTGACCCCTGCGGTCGCCCATTGACACATCAATTTTTCTTGATAGTTTAAACCCATGTCTTCTGCTACGGCCCGGCTGTCCGGCGTGCATCGTACCCGATCGGTCGAACTGTTTCACGCGCTGTCCGATGAGACGCGGCTACAGATCCTCGACTTGCTTCGGGATGGTGAACGCTGCGTGTGCGATCTGCAAACCGACGTCGGGGCAGCGCAGTCGCGACTGTCCTTTCACCTTCGAGTGCTGCGGGACGCCGGATTGGTCACGGATCGCAAGGACGGACGCTGGTCATTTTACGCCCTGGCCGCGGACACGCTCGCCGAGGTGCATGACCATGTGGTGTCGCTGCGGTCGGCGACAGCACTGGGGCGAAAGAAACTGCCGCTCATCGCGCGCTGCTGCGGCTAGCCGCAGACAGAAGGCACGAAGTCCAGCGATTGACCAGAGATCGAGCAGGGATTGAGCAGGGATTGAGCCGGATTGAGCAGGGATTGAGCAGAAGCATTGGTGCAGGCGCACGGACCACATCGAGCATCCATCCCATCAACATTTTTTGATCAGCGAGCGAAACATGTCGAGCACACTCCCCATCACGACGAATGCGACCATGCCGAATTCGACGAACGAGACCTCCATCGCGCAGCCTGCGGCCTCCATCACCGACCTTGTGCAGGAACGCTACGGCGCCGCCGCACGACGCGTGCTTGCGGCAGAACCCACCGCCGGCGAGTGCTGCAGCCCCGCCAGCTCATGTTGCGGCGGCGCGGCCTTCAACGGGAGCGTCGATCCCATCACATCAAATCTGTACGTCAACGGCGAGACGGACGTCCTGCCGTCTGCAGCGATCCTGGCGTCGCTCGGCTGCGGCAATCCCACCGCCCTTGCCGCGTTGCATGCCGGGGATACCGTCTTGGACTTGGGTTCGGGCGGCGGCATCGACGTGATCTTGTCGGCCCGACGCGTCGGCCCCACTGGCAAAGCCTATGGGCTCGACATGACCGATGACATGCTCACGCTCGCGCGCCAGAATGCCCTTGAAGCCGGCGTCACGAACGTGGAGTTCCTCAAGGGGCAGATCGAGTCGATTCCCCTCCCTGATCATAGCGTCGACGTGATCATCTCCAACTGCGTCATCAACCTCTCAGGCGACAAACGGCAGACGCTTCGCGAAGCCTTTCGCGTGCTCAAGCCGGGCGGCCGCTTCGCGGTGAGCGACGTCGTGGTGCGCGGCGACGTACCGGCCGCGTTGCGTAAGAACATGGAGCTGTGGGTGGGGTGCGTGGCGGGCGCTCTTGAGGAGCAGGAATTCCGGTCGTTGTTGGCTGAGGCCGGATTTGCGGACATCGACATTGAGCCCACGCGCGTGTACCGCAGTGAGGACGCACGCCAATTCCTGGTCGAGTCCGGCGTCAACGTGGAGGCCAGCCTGAGCCAGATCGACGGCAAGTTCATGGCCGCCTTCGTGCGGGGCACCAAGCCGATGTCCAAATCCTGAGCGATGTCTCGCCGTAACCAAGGTGCCGTCGCAGCTCTCCTCTCGCCAAGGCGGCACCTTCGACCGACCTTACGACATGACAGACCGACCAACCCTCGACTCGGCGCAGTGGGACCGCATCGCTGACGCGTTCGAAATCGCCCTCGAGCTCCAGGGTGAGGCTCGCCTTGCCTACGTCCGTCGTGTGTTCGCTGACGACGCCGTGGCGCGGCAGGAGCTGGAGGCAGTGCTTGCGGAACACGACAAGGGGCGCCCGCTGTCGATCGAAAATTGGATGGTGACCGACAACGCCGAGGACGTCGTCGAGCTCGCCGCGGGGACGCGCATCGGGAGCTATGTAGTCCGGGCGACCATTGGACGCGGTGGCATGGGTGAGGTGTATCGCGGCGAACGCGTGGACGGTACGTACGAACAGGATGTCGCCATCAAAGTGCTGCGCGCGGGGCTCGCCTCACGTGAGCTCGTTCGACGTTTTCAAACTGAGCGCCGCATTCTGGCGCGACTGACGCATCCCAGCATCGTCGGGATTCTCGACGGCGGCACTACCCCTGACGGACGTCCGTACCTCGTCATGCCGTTTGTCGAGGGGCTCCCGCTGACGGCGCACTGCGATACGCTCGTGCCAACCCTTGACGGTCGTCTGCAGCTCTTCATGCGCGTTGCGACCGCGGTGCAGTATGCACATGCCCACCTCGTGGTGCACCGCGATATCAAGCCGTCGAACATCTTGGTCTCGCCTGAAGGCGACGTGCATTTGTTAGACTTTGGCATCGCCAAACTGCTCGCGGGACCGGACGAACAGACGGCAAGTGAAACGCGATCCGCCCTGCGCCTCCTGACACCCGAGCACGCGTCGCCGGAGCAAGTGCGCGGCGAAGTAGCAAGCACCGCAGCAGACGTTTATGCACTTGGCGTGTTGCTCTACGAACTGCTGACGGGTACACGGCCACATCGATTGGGGAAGCGCTCGATGCCCGAGCTTGAGCGCGACATTCTTGAGCGCGAGCCCGCCGCTCCGAGCGCGCAGGCATCGCCCTACCCATGGGCCCGTCGCGTACGAGGCGATCTCGATCGCATCGTCCTGATGGCGCTTCGCAAGGAGCCCACGCGTCGCTACGCATCCGTCGGCCAGCTCGTCGATGACATTGAACGCTTCCTGAAAGGGATGCCGGTGAGCGCCGAGCGTGATCGCCTTGGCTACCGGCTGAGCAAATTCGTGGCCCGCAATCGCGTGGGCGTGGCGGCGGCGGCGCTCGTGGTATCGCTCCTGATCGCACTCACCGCGAGCATGACGTGGCAGGCGAGACAACTGGCTCGCGAACGCGATCGCGTGCAAGGCGAGAAAGCGACCACCGAGTCGGTCGTCGCGCTGCTCACCTCGTTGTTCGCGCGGGCAAACCCGGTCCTCGTTCCGGGCGGCGACACGCTGCGCGTGGAGCAGTTGCTGGCCGCGGGCGACACCCTTGTGGACTCGCTCTCCGGCAGCCCGTACGTGCAAGCGCGCATGTGGCGCGTGTTGGGGACCATGCATCAGGCACGCGGGAGACTGGACGTCGCCGAAGTGACGCTTCGCCGTGCGTACGATCGCATGATGTCCCTGCCGGGTTCGGACTCCCTTGAGGTGGCGCAGACCTATCATGAGCTGGCACGCGCCGTGGAAAAGCACGAGGGTCGCATCAAGGCGCTTCCGATGTTTCGCGCATCGGTCGAGCGTCTGCGACACGCACCCGGCGTACAACCCAAGGATGTCATGATCGCCGAGCGAGAGCTGGCCGAGCGCACGAACGACCGCAACGCGTCAGTCGAAGCCCTGAAGGCACTGGCAGCGAATAAGATCCTTCGCACGGCCTCGGATTCGATGGAGCATGCCGCCAGCCTGAACGCCCTTGCCTCGTCGCACTTTGCGGTGGGGCTCATGCGCGACGCGAAGCCGCCATTCACCGAGTCCCTGCAACTGCTTGAGGCGCTGCTGCCGGTTGGCCATCCCAATCGGCTCATTGTGCAAGGGAATCTCGCGATGACCCTTCGTGATCTCGGTGAATTCGAAGTCGCTGAGGGGATGGCGCGCGACATGCTGGCGCTGCAGCGGGCACAGGTCACGGACAATCCGGTCGCGCTTGCCGGCGCGTTGGAGCGCCTCGCCTCCGCGCAGGCGTTTCGAGGTTTTCTGGAAGACGCCGAACGGGGCTATCGTGCGGCGCGCGCGCTGGAGAATGCGGCGTTGGCCCCTGAGCACTCCATGATTCTGTACAATATGTGGAGCCTGTCGTATCTGGCGAACGCGCGCGGTCGTGTGCGCGAGGCGTTCGCGATCAGCGACAGCGCACTGCGTCTCGCCCGATTCGGAGGGGCCAGCGAGATCGACTCACTCGCATTGCACGACGTGCGGGCGGGTTACATGATGGAGCGAGGACGCTTCGAGGATGCGCAGCGCGTGCTGCGGTTGACGGATGCACGAATCCGAAAGCTGGCGCCCTTCCCCAACGCGACCCTCGACAATCACGAGACCGAGTTGGGGATGCTGGCATTGGGACAGGCGCGCTTTGACGACGCGCTCCGGGCCTTCACGGCCGCGGCGACCGGGCGACGGGCGCGTATCCTCGCCACGCACCCGGATATCGCCGGCGACGAGTGCGGCCGCGGTATTGCCCTTGCCAAGCTCAATCGACCCGCCGAAGCGGCCCCGCTACTGAACGGCGCGTGCGCGCGCTACCGGACCCTCGGCACCTACTCTCGGCAATTGGTCCGCTGGGCAGACGAGTCGCGATAGGCCTATCGCGAGGTCAGGTCCGGAAGCGTGACGGTCGGACGCTCAGTGGCTAGTTTGCTTCGGATGACCAACGACCGCTCCACCGCACGCGCTGCCGCGCCCCCGTTCGAGCCGCGCGCCCCCCATCTGGTTGCGGCTGCCGTGTGCATCGCCGCCGCCCTGCTCTTGTTGTGGCCCTTGCTCACCGGCCAGATCCTGTTCGGCGGCGCGCGGTCAGACATGTTTATCGCGGGCTACTCCTTCCGGCTGTTTGGTGCGGAAACGTTCAAGGCCACCGGTGCAATTCCGCAATGGAATCCCTATCTGTTTGGCGGATTGCCGTACATCGGAGCGATGCACGGCGACATCTTCTACCCAACGGCGTGGCTGCGCTGGATCATGCCGGTCGACCTCGCGATTACGTGGGGCATGGCCGTGCATTTCGTGTTGGCCGGGTGGTTGACCTACCGTTTTGCGCGCGCCTTGGGATTGAGCTGGAGCGCGGCGGTGGTGGCGGGCATTGCGTATGAGATGAGCGGCATTGTGGCGTCGCAAATGAGCCCCGGCCACGACGGCAAGTTGTTCGTCTCCGCGCTTACGCCGTTGTCCTTCTGGATTCTGTTACGGGCGATTCGTGGGCAACAGACCTGGGCCTTTGGTGCTTTTGCCTTCGTCGTCGCGCTCATCGTGCTGGGCCATTACCACATGGCGTATTTCCTGCTTATCGCCCTTGGGCTGTGGGCGCTGTATCTCGCTTTCTGGGATGCAGAGCGCGCGCCGGGCAACAATCCGTACGTGTCGCTCGCGCTGGCCGCACTCGCGGTGGGCGTGGGTCTTGGTATTACGGCATTACAGGTCTTGCCATTCTTTGAGTACATCCCCTTCTCGCCTCGAGCCGAGGGCGGCCCGAACACGGGGTGGGAGTTTGCGACAACCTACGCGTTCCCCCCGTCGGAAGTGTTCACGACGATTCTGCCGGAATTCAATGGCGTGCTGGACAGGTATTGGGGCAGCAACGGTGGCAAGTTGCACACCGAGTACATGGGCTTCTTGCCGCTCGCACTTGCGGCGCTCGCCTTCGGCGACACGGCCCGGCGACGCTTGGTGATCGCGATGTCCGTGAGCGCGCTGTTCTTCTTGCTTCTGTCGTTCGCTGGACACACGCCATTTTATCGTCCGTTCTTTGAGTTCCTGCCCTTGCTCAAGAAGATCCGGGCGATGGGTATGGTGTTCTATCTCGTCGCGTTTCCAGTATCGCTGCTGGCGGCGATCGGCATGGAGCGCATCGTGTCGCACACCGTGCGCGTGCGAACAGTGCTCGCAGTCATTGGTGCGTTTGCGGCGTTTGCGATACTTGGTGCCGTGGGTGGATTGCAGGGACTGGCCTCCGCCTTGGCAATACCAGAACGGTATGACGCGGTCTCGGCAAACGCGTCGGCGCTGCAAAGCGGAGCCGCGCGGTTGCTGCTATTCGTGCTGCTGGGAGGCGGAGCGCTATGGGCCGCAGCGGCCGGTCGCGTCAAAGGGGCGCTGGCCGTTGGCGGCGTGGTCGCGCTCATGTCGCTCGACCTCTGGAGCATAAACCGCCTCTTCTACCAATTCTCGCCGCGTGCCGACGTGCTATTCGCGAATGATGCGGTCACCTCGTATTTGCAGAAAGCGCCCATGCCGTACCGGGTGATCGATGCGGGGCAGAGTTACGGCCACTCGATACTTATGAAGTATCGCATTCCGGACGCCCTTGGGTATCACGGCTTCGAACTGCGCAAGTATGATGAACTCGCAGGCAAAGACGCAGGATTCCAGAATATCCTCTCGCCAAACGTGATAGACGTGCTCGCCATTCGGTACGTCATCCTCGGACAAGCGCAGAACATACCGGGCTTTCACCAAGTCGTCGGCCCCACGCAAACGCCCTTCGGGACCACGGCCGTGCTGTACGAGCGCGATACGGTACCCGCATACGCTCGCGTCGTGCTCGCCGCGGCAAAGGTACCAGATGCGCAGGTGGTCGCGACGCTCGTCGACCCGCGTTTTCCCGTGAGTGGCGCGTTGCTACTGCCCGATAGCTCAAATGCGACGGTGCCGCCGGCCACGCCGCCGTTTCCCAGCGCGACCACGCGGGCCACCGTGAGCGCATGGGCGCCGGGCAGCATGACCATCGCCCTCAGCGGCGCCGAGGCGACGGCGAGTCATCTGTTGGTCTCGGAGAACTGGTATCCAGACTGGAAGGCGACCGTGGATGGAAAGCCAGGTGTCGTGCGGCGCGGCGATCATTCGCTCATCAGCGTCGATTTGCCGGCCGGGGCACGCGAGGTGTCCCTGGTGTTCGACTCGGACACGTATGCGAAAGGCAAGATGGTCAGTCTTGCGGCGCTGATGGTCGCGGTGGCGATGCTGCTTGTGCCGATGATCGCAGGAAGAAAGCCGGCGACCTAGCTCAGCTCAGCTCATGGCCGTCGGCTTACTGCCCTTTGTAAACACCAGCGTTTTGCGCGCGTTGGCCCGCTCCACGCGAACGATGTTGACCTGATCGGCGTGCAGTTCATGAAGGGTAGTATTCAGCACCGCACTGCCCTTCCCTGCTGCCGCGCCAGGCGCGCGCACACACACCCAGTACAGGCCCTGGTCGCGGCGCACGCCGCACGGCGCAAGCGGAAGCGCAGCACCAGCGGCACTCGTGACCAGCACGTGTGCCGCCACGTAGCGCATCACGTCGGCATCAGCGACCACCGAATCGCTCGGCACGGGCTTTCCCACGTAGCGAGCGACGGAGGCCGAGAAATCGTCGGCAAAGGCGCGCAGCATCAACTG
>JANOPS010000226.1:0-1620 GCA_031421995.1 Gemmatimonadaceae bacterium | reverse complement strand
CGAACCGTACGGCTGCATCGACGTCATCAGTTGCACACTGCTGAACGGCGGTTTGAGATCGGCACGACCGTACAGCACCTCAAGCGGCACGAGCGCGAAGCCATGCTTCTCGGCCTGCGCTTCGATGAAGGCATTCATCTGCGCGAGCTGACCGTTCACGATGGCCACTTCAGCCGGCGTGAGTACAAAATCCTGCGTGGTCGGTCCGCCAGCCGCGCACGAAAACGGAACCGGTGGAAGCGCCTGCGCGCGTGCCGTCAGTCCGGCGGCAATGACCGTGGGAATGCGCACCGGCACGAAGATGAGGTTGGGACTCGCGTTGCAGTCCGGTTGGACGTTGACGTTGAACGCGGCCAACATCGTGGCGCGATCGGCGGCGATCTCCGCACCCCGACGGAAGCTCGGGAACGTCGTCGCATCGTTGAGCAGCGACACCAGTATGCCCTGGCGCACGTTCGCTGCCACCTCGTCGACGAGCGTTGCGTAGGTCGACGCCCAGAGCGGAAATGGCGTGATTGTCGCGCCGACAATGGCGATGCCGGAGCGCGCGTCGATAATGTCATTGGCACCGAGTTCGACCGAGATGAACTTGGGCTTTTGCTGCAGCGCAGCCTGCAGTTGCGTCGTGTGCGGTGGCAGAATGCGCGGGTACAACTTCTTGTAGAACCCGTCGAATTGCGTTTCGGGAGTGGTGTTCAACGCGTCGAATGTCTTGGCTGCCGAGATCGAGACATTCTGTGCGGGAATCGTCACGCCCGATTCCAACGGCGCGCAGCTGAGCGTCGCCGCGGGAGCGCCTGCGGCTTCACCGGAGAGCCGAAGACCCGTCGACAGCGGCGCCCGCAAGGGCGAGCGGCATCCCGGGAGGCTCAGCAATGGCAGCGACTGCTCGCGTTCGGCGAGACGCGCGAGCTGCGCCGTCCATGACTCCTGCTGGGTGGCGGCAATCGCGCCATCCGACTGCCATCCCATGCTGACGCTGGTACCGATAGAGACGAACCGGTGGAACGCGCCTTGGGCGGCCATCGGTCCGCCGTTTTCCGACGCGGCATGCGATGCACTTGCGTTTACTTCGGGGCCAGTGACCGTGCGCGGTTCGGCGCACGCAGCACCGAGCAAGAGCAGAGCGGACGGGACCCGGATACGAGAGAATCGAGACATGTTACGACCTCAGTGTAGGTGGACGGTGCGCGGATTGTCCGCGTGGTCCATGGTCGATATGTCTTCGATGTGGTCCTATACGTCAGTTAACGTAGGCGGTGACGCGCGATGACGTAGACGCGTTCACGAGCGAGCGTTGCCCCACTCAGAGCAACGAACAAACGACGCCACGAAAGGCGCACCCTCGCCTGCTCGGCGATCGCGCCGTACGTTCACCGGACACTCGACCGACCGCGATTGAGTTTCCCATCCCTGAAAGGGGCGCCTATGTGCGAAACGTATTGCAGATCCAACAGCAATAGTTATGACCGCCCCTGACCGCCGGCAGTTTGTCGCGGCGCTGGCAGCACTCGGGCTGGGCTCCGAGCCCTTCGTGCGGGCGGTGTTCGCGCAGGGCACTCAGCCACCACAGTCACGAGTCACGGCGACGATGATTCGAGAGGCCGTGGCGCTCGCCGG
>JANOPS010000225.1:0-12062 GCA_031421995.1 Gemmatimonadaceae bacterium | reverse complement strand
ATCTTCGCTGGCCTCACCAACAACCCGTCGCATGGCTTCTCGGAAGCGGACAAAGTCGCCGCCGCCAAGGCCATCGCTCCGCAGCGCGCGGCCGGTGCGTTCATCTACTTCAATCCGCAGAACGGTGCCGATGCCGTGGCCTCCCCGGCGGTGGTTCGCCCGTTGCTGGACAGCATCGTGAAGGCACGTGGCGCGACGGGCGCCGCCACGACGGCCGACAGCACTGCCCTTCGCGGCGCGCTGCAAGGCATCATGAATCGCACGTTCGCGATGGCGCCGGCACCAGGAACCGCCAAGGTATCCGATCGCAGTCAGTGCCACGATATCACCGTGTATCCAGCACTCGGTCTGGCCGGCGGTGCCTGCGAAGGACACGGACTGCTGCTCGATATCAGCAACCCGCTCAACCCCATTCGTCTCGATGCCGCGGCCGACTCGAACTTTGCCTACTGGCACTCGGCCACCTTCAACAACGACGGCACACAGTTGCTGTTCTCGGACGAGTGGGGCGGTGGTGGCGGACCCAAGTGTCGCGCCGGCGACAAGCCGGAGTGGGGTGCGAACGCCATTTTCACCATCGAAAACCGAAAGCTCAAGTTCAAGAGCTATTACAAACTGCCGTCGTATCAGTCGTCCAATGAAAACTGCGTGGCCCACAACGGCTCGCTGGTACCGATCCCAGGCCGCGACATCATGGTGCAGGCGTGGTATCAGGGCGGCATTTCCGTGTTCGACTGGACGGATCCGTCGAACCCCATGGAGATCGCGTCCTACGATCGTGGCCCGGTAGACTCGACGCGCATGGTGTCCGGCGGATCGTGGTCGGTGTATTGGTACAACGGCGCCATCGTCAGTTCGGAGATTGCGCGCGGACTCGACGTCACCGAAATGACGGCCAGTCAGTACGTCACGCAGAATGAACTCGATGCCGCAAAAACGGTGAAGTGGGATTATCTCAACGCGCAGGGTCAGCCCAAGATTTCGTGGCCGCCCAGCTTCGCGTTGGCGAAAGCGTATACCGATCAGCTGGAGCGCAAAGGCTGCGTGAACGCGGCGCGCATCGGGGAGATCCGTGCGTCCATCTCGGCAGCCGAGAAGGCGTCCGGGGCGGCGCGCAACGCCGCGCTCACCAAGCTCACGTCGGATGTGGACGGTGACCGCAGCTGCGATCCGAAGAAGGTGGACTTGCTGAAGAAGGCGTTGCAGGACTTGATGACGACGGTGATGTAGTCGGATGTAGTCGTCTGATGGAGTCGTCGGTGCGCCGTCAAGCGCGTCGTGCGTGAAAAGGCCGGGGGCGACGCTGCTGAACGCGTCGCCCCCGGCCTTTTTGCTGCGCGCCGTTCCACCCACGCGTACCCTGTGGCAACTCTCCCCCTTCGTCCCTGTCCCCCGATTTTTCTTTGCGGAGCTTCTGTTGACTCTCCTGTTGTTCTTCGCCGGGCTCGCGGCAGTCGGTGGCAGAAGCCCTCGGATCAGCCGATCCCGGCCAGCCAGTCGTGAAGAACCAACGCCGTCTGCGGGCGCCCGGAGGGCTCCTTGGAGAGTGTTGCCATAATCAACGCATCCAGCGCCGCCGGCACCTCGGCGTTCAAGCTCCGGGGGCTGGGCGCAGTCTGCTCCAGCAGCTTGGCGATGAGCTGGAACGGCGTGTCGGCCGTGAACGGCGGGCGCCCCGTGAGGCACTCGTAGAGCACGCAGCCGGCAGCATAGATGTCCACGCGGTGGTCCACCTCATCGCCGGCCAGCTGTTCAGGGGCCATGTACTCGAGCGTCCCGACCACCGCCCCGGCCTGCGTCACGCCGCTCTCCGGCTTCCGCGACACCAGGCGGGCAATGCCGAAGTCCATGACCTTGAGCACGCCGTCAGGCTCGACGACCATGTTCTGCGGCTTGATGTCGCGGTGGATCACACCCTGCTCGTGCGCGACCTCAAGCGCTCGCGCGAGCTGCTTCCCCACCGAGAGCGTGATCGCGAGCGGGAGCCGACCGCGCGCCTCGATGAGCTCCTTGAGCGACTTCCCGTCGACGTACTCCATGGTGATGAAGTAGACGCCCGAGTTCTCGCCCAGGTCGTGCGTGCGGACGACGTTGCGATGCGAGATGCGACGCGCCAGCCTGATCTCGCTCTTGAAGCGCTCGAGCGCGGTAGAGTCCTGCGAGAGGAAGTCCTGCTTGAGCGTCTTGATCGCAATCATCTCGCCGAGCTCGGTGTCAACGGCCTTGAAGACCGTGCCCATGCCCCCCTCGCCGAGAATCTCCTTGATCTCGTAGCGCACGGCGAACTTGCTGCCGGGCGTGAGTCCGGCGTTGGCGATCCGCTGCTCACTCGTCGCCGACGAGATCGGTGCGCGCATGGTGTTGACCGACTCGGCGCTCGAGAGAAAGGCCACCAGCTCCTGCTTCTCCCTGAGGTCTGCCAACAGGCCGCGGAAGGCACCGGCGAGCACGCCGATCTCGTCGTTGCTCGACTGCGGGATCTCGGCGGCGTAGTCGCCGTCGGCGGCGCGGCGCGTGGCGCCCACGAGTTTGTTCACCGGCCGCGTGATCTGGCTCGCGATGAGCAGCGAGAGCAATGCCGCGACCACGATGCCAAGGCCGCCCGATAGCAGCAGCGACGTCTGCAGTCGCGCGAACCACGCGAACTCGGCGTCGCGGTCGCGCAGCATGAGGTAGCCGCCCACGCGCTGTCCCGCCGTCGAGCTGAGCGTCTCGACGAGGCCCACGTAGTGCACGCCGCCCAGGTCGACCTTCACGCGCGATTCCGCGGAATCGTTCGCAGTCGTAGGGAGCGACGCGATGGCCCGCACGACCTCGTCCTTCTTGCCGAGCGTGGACGCGGCGAGGATCATCTTGCCCTCGGTGTTGGAGGTGTAGAACACCACCTGCAATCCGGCCGCGCTCATCTTCACCTGTTCGGCGAATGCGTCGTCGATAGTCCGCGCCACGAGCATCGCGCCCACAAGCCTCCCGGCGCCGAAGACCGGCACCGCCGCGAGTTGGATCAGTTCGTTGTCGCGCGTCGCACCGAAGCCGCTCGCGGCCTTCTCGCCGAGCGCCGCGCGCACCTCGGCGGAACCGCTGATGTCGATCGCGTCGGCGCCTGGCTCGTCGCTCTTGGCGAGCCGCATCCCTTCAGCGTCCGTGATCTGCACCCACTTGGCCTTGAGCGAGTTCGCGGCAACACCCGCCTGGTCGAGCACATCGGTGCCGGAGCGCGACTCGACGACCGAACGGAAGGCGGCGTTCTCGGCGAACGCCACCGCGGCCTCGGTGAGTCCCGCCGTGCCGCCCGCGAGCTGCGCGTTAATGGCGGCACGCGCCGAACCGAGCACGCGATTCACCGATTCATCGGCCGCGCGGCTCGCTTGTTGCGCCGCGATCGCAAGCGTGATGCCAATGATCACCACAACGACCGTCGCCGTGCTCAGGAAGATCTTGACGGTGAGACTCAGACCCTTCGGCTTCAATGGGGCGGGGTTCAGGGAAAGCGCGTCAGTAACGAACGGCGTTCTTGTCGTATGCGCGACCGAACTTGTTCTTGTGCTCCGCGAGCTGGTAGCCGCGCGCGTCGAGGGCCGTGCTCAGGCCGCTGAGGCCGGTGTTTGTCACCACAATCTGCGCGGTGACCGACGGCGCGCGTTCGTGCCAGACCGTGAGCGTGTATTCGCCGGCCGGAACGCCTTCGATCAACCAGCGTCCGTCGTTCCCGGCCTGCGTGAACCACTGCGACGGCGCCACCACGATGAAGGCGGTCATCAGCGGGTGGATGTTGCAGTAGACGGAATACGCCCCCGGGCGCCGGAACATGGCATCCTTGCTCTTGCCCGACGGATAGAGCCCCAGGTCGAACGCGGCACCCGGCGTGAGTGAAAAGATGTTGTGGCTGAACGGATCCTCGTTGGGGAAGTCGACGCGACTCCCGGGCGTCACCACTCGCACGTGCGGCACGAAGGCGCGGCCGGTCATGGCGATCGTGCCGCGCGCCGGGCGCGGTCGCACCGTCGCGCTATCTTTCGGCGTCAGATAGATCACCGTGCTGTTGAAATCCGTGGTCTTCTCGCCCGCACGTTCGGCGATCGAGACCCGACCCGAGACCGCGTCCTGCGCCGCGAGCAATGCAGGCAGCGCGATCGTCGCTCCCGCGGCGAATGCCGCGAGACCGAGCCAACCACTGAGGGAGCCACGATGTCGCAGCAGATTGTTCTCCATGATCATCCCAACGGTACCCCTTCGCGCAGTGGATGGTCAAGCGTCGCCGCCGCCGTCGCGTCACCGCTGGTCGCGATCGCGCTCGCCCTCGGTGTCATCCCCGTCAACGCGGTAGGCGCGCAAGTCGCGACCACCAAGGCGCAACTCGATTCGATCCTGCAGCGCCTCGATGACGCAGAAGCAGCACTGCAATTGCTGCGCGAACAGCTGGCGACCGAGGCCTCGACCGCACTCCGCACGCGCAGCCGCGTCTCGCTCGAGTTCTGGGGGCGCGCGATCATGAACGCCTTCACCAACAACGCCCGCACCAACAACGTGGATGTGCCGATCTTCGCGCGCCCTGATTCGGGCACTGGCCCCCAAGGCGGCATGGCGATGAGCATCCGCCAGACGCGACTGGGCCTCGGCTTCAGCGCCGCCCAGATCGCCGGCGGCACCTTCCAGGGCGATATCGACGCCGACTTCTTTGGCGGGCAGCAGCCCAGCAGCGGTGGTCGCACCTTCCCGCTGGTGCGATTGCGCACGGCGCGCGGCACCCTGGCGTGGAAGCATGGCTCGGTGATGATCGGGCAGGAACAGCCGCTCATCACCGGCGTCGATCCCGTGAGCCTCGCGTCGGTTGGCGTGCCGGGCTTCACTGGCGCGGGTAATCTCTGGCTCTGGTTGCCGCAGGTGCGCGGCGGCGTGCACACCAGCGGCCGCGTGCGCGTGGGCGTCGAGGCAGCCGTGCTCGCGCCCACGAGTGGCGACGCGAGCGGACTCTTCGACACGCAGTTCGACGCCGCCGAACGAACAAGTATGCCGTACCTACAGGGGCAACTGCGCCTCGACTGGGGAGAGGCGGAACGTCCTGCCAGCATCACCGCCGGCGTGCACGCGGGGCGGATCGCCGACGCGAGCAACGTGGAGCGAACGACGAATGCGGTGGCGGCGACGTTCCGCATTCCACTCGGTTCGCGTGTCGAAGTGCGTGGCGAGGCCTTTGATGGGCAGGCGCTGCGCGGGCTCGGCGGTGGCGGCATCGCGCAGGGACTCGGCGTGGGCGGTGCCGCGGTGCGCACGCGCGGCGGCTGGGCGCAGATCGATCTGCAAGCGACACCGCGGCTGTTGATCGGCGGCGGGCGCGGCATGGACGACCCCGAGGATGCCGACGTGCTGGCCAATGGACGGCTGCGCAACACGACGGCCGAGGCGCACCTGCACTGGCGGCCGGCGGGGCCCGTCGTGCTGGGCTTCGAGTGGCGTCGCACCACGACGGACTATGCCGCGGGGTCTCGCACCAACCAGCACCTCAATCTCGCGTTCGGATTCGAGTTCTAGGGTCGCGGCACTCCGGCCGCGACCCCTCCCCTAACGCGCGGTCAGTGTCGCCTTGTTGCCACTCATGACTTGCAGATGTGCGGAGGTCAGGTACGCGCGTGCGGCTGGCAACCCCTTGACGTAGCCATCCATGAAGGCGAGTGCTGTACTGCTGATCAGCGGATCAAACTGCGGTGATGTTGCATTGACCAGTCCGAAGCTCTCGTGCGTCGCCAGCACATCATTGATGAACATCATGTGCTTGTTGCCGGGCGGTAACAACGGAAAGGGCGCGACGCGATTTGCAGGCGGTGTGTCGGTAGCGTCACCGCTGGCCGTTTGCGTCAGGTCTGGCAGTGTGCAGTCGGCCCAGGAGTGGTCGCCGCCGCCGTTGTCATAAAAGGAGAGGCGTCCCGGACCCTGCGGGGAATTGGCCATTACCGCCTTCAGCTGTACACGCAACGGCGTGTTGGTGGACTTGGACGCGTCGCGAAAACTGTATCGAGGGATGGTTGGTGCGAGATTGATTCTGGCACACGCGGTGGTCCTCGCGGTGTACGACCCGCGCGACCAACCGGCCACGGCGATGCGGTCAAAGTCAATACGACCGGCCAACTGTGGATTCGTCTGCTCCAAAGACGCGAGCGCGTTGAGTACCGAGATCGCGTCGCGGGGGCGATCGATATTCGCCGCAAACTCAAAGATCTCGCTGGCGACCGTATCCGTTGGCGGTGCAAGTCCGAACTCCGTGAACAGGAGGGTGAACTCGCGGGTGGTGCGTGGCACGTGGCTCATGTGAATCACGATGTACCCGGCGCGCACGAAGAGATTGCCCCACTCCTCGTTGTTGTACTTGCCGTTTGCCAGCATTCCACCGCCGTGCGACCAGAGAATCAGCGGGCGCCTGCCGGTAGCGCCCTGCGGATGACGCACGAGGATCGGGGTGCTGCGCGTGTAGGCATTGCTGCCCACGCCATACTGCGCGGGGATACTGATGCCGTCGATCGGTGCGCCAGGGGTGTGCTGATCCGGCGACACGTAGAGTGCCGCCGGCGAGACCGTCACCGTGGTCTGCGCCGTTGTGCTCCCGGCACAATTCGTGGCGGTCAACACGTACGCGGTCGTGGCCGTTGGTGACACCGCCGCACTGGCACCGCTTGGCGTACCGATTGTCGGTGTGACGGCGACTTGTGCTGCGCCAGTGATGGTCCAGCTGAGGGTGGCGCTCTGCCCGGTGAGAATCGCCGCTGGCATTGCCGCGAAGGTGCTGATCGACGGGGAAAAAACGGCACACGCTGGTGGGTCGACGGTGCCGGATTCTTCGCCTCCGCATCCAACCGCGAGGAGCACGCTGGCGGCACGCACTAGTCGCGAGCAGGATACGCGAGTGAGGGAGGAGGCTGAGGTCGAAACAACGTGCGCGGATAACGGGGGCATTGGCGGCTTCCTGTTGGAGAGGCTGGATCGAGACGACGAGAAGGCGAGATACCGGTCTTCACATCGTCGCGACGTTCCGTCGCCAATCAGGACATTCGCGTCCGACGTCAGTGGCCGGGCCATCGGGCAAGCAGTATCTTCGGTCCGTCATGTCCGCCCTTCCTTGAGCCAAGCACCCCGCCCCGCCGACGAATGGGTCGTCAAGCTGTACGACGATCTTCGCACCCTCGCCCATGCGCACCTGCGCCGGGAGCGCACCGGACACACACTGTCCACGACGGGCCTCGTGAACGAAGCGTATCTGCGACTGGCACAGCAGTATTCGCTCGATGGTCTCGGTCACGCGGAGTTCTTCAGTGCCGCCTCGGCCACGATGCGCCGCGTGCTGGTGGATTCCGCGCGCGCGCGGCTGCGCGCCAAGCGCGGCGGCGGTGCTGAGTCAGTGCCGCTGCAAGATGTGGAAGCGTTCCTTTCAGTCGAGGAGGCGGAGGAGTTCGTGGCGCTCGACGAGGCCCTCGAGCGGCTGCGTACCGTGAATCCGCGTGGCGCTGAGGTCGTGCAGTGCCGGTTCTTCGCCGGACTGACACTTGAGGACACGGCGGCGGCACTTGGCGTGTCGGCGAAGACGGTACAACGCGACTGGCAGATCGCTCGCGCGTGGCTGACCAAGGAAGTGGCCGGCGATCTCAGCGGATTCTCGGACACGTGACACCGGGATGTCCACTCTCCGTGGTGATTGTCGCGACGATGAACGATGACTCGCCCTGACCTGAACCAGACCCGATGGGAGTTGCTGGAGCGGCTGTACTGGGAGTCGCTCGAGCGGAGCCCGCTGGAGCGCGCGGAATATTTTGCAGCGTCCGACGCCGCACCTGACGTGGTGGACGAGGTGAACGCCATGTTGTCGGCGAGTGAGGCCGGAAGGGCGATGCGCGTTGAGCGTCGCTTCGTGAGTGACCAAGGACGCATGCTGGAGGGTTTGGCCCCCGGCACGCTGATTGGACCATATCGACTGACGGAGTTGGTGGGTCGCGGTGGGATGGGCGAGGTATATCGTGCGCGCCGCGCCGACGGCGAGCTCGACCTTGAGGTCGCGGTGAAGTTGCTGCGCGCCGACGCGCGTTCGGATACGCTGGCTCGGCGATTCATCGCGGAACGCGCACTTCTGGCGCGGTTGAGTCATCCCAACATCGCGTCAATACTGGACGCCGGCACGTCACCGGACGGCCGACCGTACCTCGTGTTGCGGTTTGTCGACGGCGAGCCCGTGACGCAGTACGCCAAGCGCCTCGACCTGCCCGGCCGCCTGCGGTTGTTTCTCAAGATCGCCGAAGCCGTTCAGTTCGCGCATACGAATCTCATCATTCACCGTGATCTCAAACCGTCGAATATTCTGGTGACCAGCACAGGCGAGCCGATCCTGCTGGATTTTGGCATCGCCAAATTGATGGATGACACGGGGAAGACTGTTGAGAGTGAACGACTGCTGACGCCTTCGCATGCGGCGCCAGAGCAACTACGCGGCGAGCCAGTCACGACGGCCACCGACGTTTATGGCCTTGGAGCCCTGCTCTTCGAACTATTGGCCGGCGCGCATCCGTTCGCGAGGCACACACGCAGTCGCAGCGAGATGGAACGCGACATTCTGGAGACCCCAGCCCCATTGGCAAGCGCGGTGGCGCCCGATGGAGCGATGCGCGCGCGTCTGCGCGGCGATCTGGACAGCATCGTGCAGATGGCGCTGCGCAAGGAACCGGCGCGTCGGTACTCGACGGTGGGACAATTGGCTGACGATGTGCAGCGCTATGTCGCCGGTCTCCCGGTCCGCGCGCGCCCGGATCGCTGGAGCTACCGAGCCGCGCGATTCGTGAAGCGCAATCGGGTTGCGGTTGTCGCGGCGATCACGCTGGTGGTGGCGATGGGTGTGGTCTTGTCGCGCGAGGTCGTGCAATCGCGACGCTTATTGGCCGAACGAGATCGCGCGGTGGCCGAGCGTGAGGCGGGCGAGGACGTGTTGGCGTTTATCACCGATCTGTTCGAGCAGTCCGATCCACGCGTGGTACCGGGCGCGGACACGCTGCGCGTGGGTCCATTTCTTTCAAGCGCCGAGGCGCGAGTCGCCGAACTGAAAGGCCAGACGGAACGACAGATGCGTTTGTACCGATCCTTGGGTAACGTGCGATTCAGTCGCGGCGACTACGCGGTGGCGGAGTCCCTGCTGACCCTGTCGGTCGACCTTGGACGGAAAGCGTTGGGAGCGGAGCATCTGGAAGTGTTGCGCACGCGTCAGACGCTGGCCGACGTGCGAGGGGACCGACATGGCCCCAATGCCGCGACGGCGGAGCGCGACAGTGTGTTGCGGGTGCTGTTGCGCACGGTGGGTCGCGACCATCCCGATGTCAGCAACGCGTATGCCCGGTTGTCAGCGGTCACGTCAGATGCGGACCGTGCCCGCGCGCTGCTCGACACATCGATCGCACTTCAGGCGAGCAGTGGACGGGTGGATTCGGTGGAAATTGCCAGCCTGCTGGATGCGCGCGCGCGCGAGGCCGGCACGCGGGCGCAACCAGTGCAGGCCGCGGCGCTTGAAGAGGCCGCGTTGCGCATAGTGTCCACACGCTTCCCCGCGCAACATGCCACCGTGTTGACGGTGAAAGGGAATCTGGCCACGTGGCTCAATGCGGCGGGTCAGTGGGAGCGCGCGTTGGTCCTGGCGCAGGAGGTGCTGGAGGCGGCAACGCATCTGACGACACCCGGTCATGGACTGGCGCTGGCGTACGAGCGCGTGGCGCTCATCGTCGTGAACATGCCCGGCCGCCTTGCGCTGGCAGATTCGATGAGTCGCGCAGCGCTGCGCACGATGCAGGGCGCGGTGGCGCCGGAGCATCCGCTGATCTCCAGCTCCATGCGCAATGTGGCCATCATCATGGCGCACGAGGGTCGGAACGCCGACGGTCTGGCCTTGCTGGATTCAGCGATCGCGCGCGCGCGCGCTTCCGGGGATACGAGTTTCTGGCGTTACATGACGGGTCAACGTGTGCCCATGCTCATCGCGCTGGGTCGGAACGACGAGGCGGTGCGCAGCGCGTCGTTCGCCCGGGGAGCGCGCGCCGGACTGGCGCAAGGATCGGATCGCATGGTGCTGATCGACTGGCATTCGGGGATGGCGGCGATGGCCAGCGGTCGCGCGGACGAGGCGTCGCGTCTGTTCTCACAGGTGATTGAAGTCGACAGTCGTGCCGAGCGCCTGACGCTGTCGTGGTGGCGGTTGATGATGGCCCGCTGCGCGCTGGGCGCCGCCCTGACGCAATCCGGGCGGGTGACCGAGGGGCGTGTGCTTGTGGACGGGTCCTGCCCGGCACTGGAGCGGTGGGGGCGTGCGGATGCGACGGTAGTGGCATGGGGCCTTCGTGCGAGGGCTAAGCCGCTCGTGCTTGTGCCGCTGGGCAGGGGTCGACGGCCTACGCCGACCCGAACTTTCCAGCGTTGAGTCGGTCGGAGTGGGCGCCGGGTGCCCCTCGCAGGCTGCCTCGTCGCACGTCCACGCGCGACGCTGCGTATCGCCGCCTACGGCTTCTTGAACAACTCAAGAGAGAGTGTCGATCGACCGAAGGTCGCATTGTTCCAGTACGCGCCAAACGTGCGTGCGAGTTCAAGTGCCGTCCGGCGGCGGGATTCCGTTATCATTTCATCGGCACCCTTCACGATCACGACGAGCGCCCGCATGGACTGCGCGGACGGATCGGTGTCCGGAATGCGTCGGCAGTTGCCGGTGCAGAAGTTCGCCCCGGACGCGATCATGGGCGCGATCAGGCTATCGATCGTGATCGGATAGATCGGCGCGGTGTTGGTGGGTATGCGATCCTCTCGCACCATGTGCGTGACCGTTCGCACTTCGTTGTAGCCCATGAGTCCCATCGCATAGAGATCAAATTCATTGAACCGCTGACTGGACGCGCCGCTCGGGAGGATGCCGCCCCCTTCCGGACGTGTCCAGAGGTAGGTCCAGTGCGAGGAGATCGCCGCCAGACAGGCGGTGAAGTGGGTCCCCCGCACCCACTCGGTGAGTCGATTCAGCGAGCCGCAACTGATGTTGCTGGTATAGACGCCCCAGAAGTGGCCGATCTCATGCGCCATCGTCGACGGCGTTTGCGGGGAAATCGTGACAGCGGTGGTGTCAAAAAAATCGATCCAGTTCATGTGTGGCGCCGACCGCAACCTCGACCACTGCGGAGGTCTTGCAAACGTCAGCGAGTTGTTGATGCCGAGATTTTGCGCCGGGAGCATGTACCGGGTACCCGAATTAATCCACGCGGGAATCTCCCGCAAATTGAAAATCAGCACAAAATCGTAATTGGTGGGCACAACGATCTTCTCGAGCTCCGGCAGCAGTAACTGCATGTTCCACGCAGCCGGCTGCACGCGCATGTTCGGCCAATTCACGGGGTCCGGTGCGGGGTGCGCGTCATACACCGAGTTGAGCTCGATCACCGCTACGGAATCGCGCATGATCCACGGCTGCAGCGGGGCACGAACCTGAACCACAAGGTTGGCACTCCGCCCTTCACTGGTCGCGGTGACGACGGCGCTTCCGAGCGAGAGCCCCGTCACCATCCCGCTCGCGCTCACCGACGCGACACCGGGAGCGCTCACTGAGTAATTCACTTGTCGGCCCGTGAGTGGCGCCCCGGCGGCGCTCCGCAGCGTAGGCACAATCGTTGTCGTTGCGCCCGCCGCCAGCCCGACGTTACCAACCGCCAACGTGATGCTGGCTACGGGAATCGGCACCACCGTCACCGTCGCATTTCCAAAGACCCCTTCGCTGGTCGCCAGCACGATCGTCGTTCCCGGTTGAACGCCCGTCACGACACCACTCGCATTCACAGTAGCGACAGCGGTATTCGCCGAACTCCACACCAGCGCACGGCCAGTCGCGACGGCACCAAGAGAATCTCTGACCATCGCAGTGGCACTCGTCGTCGCGCCCGCCGTGATCGTGTTGCTCGCGAGGCTGACCGTCACCATTCCCACCGGTACCAGCCGCACCTGCAGGGTGGCACCGCCTACGCGGCCCTCGCTCTGCGCGGAGATGATGGTGGTCCCGGCTTGCAGCG
>JANOPS010000224.1:0-31565 GCA_031421995.1 Gemmatimonadaceae bacterium | reverse complement strand
CGGTGCAGGAAACCCATAAGTCGCTTGACGGACGCAATGCCACGCCGACCATCGTGCTCCTTGATGCGAACGGGAACGATATGGGCTGCATCGTCGAGCTGCCGCGAGAGATTCGCCAATGGGCGCACGGCGTGCGGGCGAGTGTGAGCAGCGACTCCCTGCATGCGGGGATTGCCGCCTTCTATGCCAAGGATCGGGGGAAGGGGATCACCACTGAGGCCGTTGAGATGCTGGAGGCCGCGAAGCAGGGCAAGCCGCGGTGCGACAAGGGCACCTGATATCGGCGCCTCCGTGCCTGCACGGATCAGACGGCGGTGTCGCGTTGCTCGCCGACGTATTTAGTGTCGCGGCGGCGAGGAGAACTCCTGCAAGAGCGACCGCACGACGCGGTTCGTCAGCATCGAGGTACCGCGCGATACGATCTCCGCGCGCGTCGAGGATGACGGCAGGAGCTGTTTCGCCACTACGGCCGCAGCAACCGCGCCGGTGAAGGTGCCGGGAGCAAAGACGCGTGAGCCATCGGGTCGGTACGCGGTCACCGATCCAACCAGCGCATGCTGGGTGCGTGCCCAACGCGATCCGGAGCGACGCGGTCGGTAGGTGGGATCCTGACCAAGCAACGCGGCGGTGCCGTAGAGTGCCAAGAGTTGGGTGCCCACTTCGGCGAACCGGACGCTCCCTCGCTGCCCAAATCCACGGAGCGTAGGATTCCACGCCTTGGGAGCGTCCTGCAGCTGGTCGAAGCTCGCGCCGATCACCACGCGGATCGGGGGAGAGCTAGACAGGAATTCCTTGCGCAATCCGCCCCACGCGCTGAGCGGCACCGTCGTCGAGTCGTGCAAAGCGTTCGACGCGGGCACGGCATGTGCAGCCGTGTCAGCGACCACGGCGCTTTGCCCATGGACTGGTCCCGCGTTGAGCAGCAGCAGGCTCGACCCACAGATCGCGCACAGATATCGCATAAGGAACGGTAAGTATCGCGCGGCCGACACGCGATGTGATGACGACGCAGGGATGGCGTGCCGCTTAGAGCAGCGAAGCGCCGTGGTCCAACTGATGCCGCACCGCCTCGGCATCCTGTTTCAAGACCAGTAACACCTTTTCGGTGGGAATAGGCGCACGGTCGGCAGTGAACACCCGCAGCCGCCGTGCACTGCGATAGAACTCATCGCTGAGACGAGGCAGATTCATGGCGCCATCCCAGCCCGCCGAGGTCAGCAATTCGATGCGCCCATCGCGGCGTCGCATCGGCAACTCGAGCCCCAGCATCTGGGTCTTGGCCGGATAGTCCAGGAGTAGCGCGCCGGGAGGGAGCGACAATTCCTGCGCGAGTGCATCCTCAACCCGGCGCGTCAGTGGGAAATCCGAAGCGATCCACTCGCCCACGTCATCGCCGAGCATGGCTGCCGGGCACTCGAACGCGCGCTTGTGCAGATGCCGTGCGCGAATCCCCTCAAGCTGTCGGCGGGCGTCCGGCGGAAGTTCTGGCGTATCGAGAGATACCAGGAGTCCTTCGTCTGTGTACCGTGCAACCTCCGCGGCTTGCACAATGCCGGCGTCCAAGCTGACGGCCACGAGCCGTTTGTACATCGCCGTTGCGCTGCGCACGGCGTGATGCCAATACACGTTGCGGTACATTTGGTACTTCGCGAAGAGCAAGGACTCGAGTGCAGAGAGTCCCTTCTCGTGCACGCCAATCGTGATGCGCCCGTGGTCCGGGTGCGCGACTAACACCAGCGAGTTCAGGAGTCGATCGACGTCGATTTCGCCATACGGCACGCCGCACATCGTTGCATCGCGCTTGAGGTACTCGATCTTGTCCAGATCGATGGATCCCGAAATGAGGCCTTGCAAGGGGTGCGCGCTGGTCCCTGTGATAAGCGCGAAGACCTCCGCTGGCGCGTCTGGTCCCAGCGCGTCTGAGAGCGCCTGCGCGATCGGTCCCTGCGTAATGAGTGAGCGGGCCACCTGCTCATGATGCGTCACGCCGATTTCTTCGAGCGCGTGTGAGAAGGGATAGTGTCCCACATCATGCAAGAGCGCCGCGGCTCGAATGAGCGCGTGGTCGCGCGGCGTGGATGCTGCGGCGTCGTCGTGTTCGCTGAGCAGCCGGAGTGCCAAGCCCGCCAGGTGATAGGCACCGAGCGCGTGTTCGAAACGTGAGTGCGTGGCTCCTGGGTACACCAGAAAGGCAAGGCCCAGCTGCCGCACATACCGCAGGCGCTGCATGACGGGGGTGTCAAGCAACGCGAGCGCCAGTGGGTCCAGCCGTACGTTGTTCCAGATCGCATCGCGAATGATCTCCATGCCGGAAGATACTCCATCGGCACTCAACGGCGGAGGCACACCCAGCGTATCAAAAACACGGTATGGCGCCTCGATTGCCGACCGGCCGCTTAACGAAACAGCTCGTCTCCCGTCTCAGTCTTACGTGACCCATACCCTTTTCTTGCGCCGTTTCGCGTCCGTCCTCGGATTGCTCCTGCTGGTGGCCTCCTCGGCGGCCGCCCAGTCAGTCGATATCATCCGTGGTCGCGTCCTCGGCGCCGATACCATCGGCATTCCCAACGTGCTGGTGACCGCGACCACCCTCAGCGGCAATGTGAGTCGCTCGGCGCGCAGCGATCGCAACGGCCGATACACCATTTCGTTTCCTGGCGGTGAAGGCAACTACTGGGTGACGTTCACCGCGCTGGGCTTCTCGCCACGACGGTATCAGGTGTTGCGCACGGCGGATCAGGAGATCCTGATCGCCGACGCGCGGATGAGCGCGGCGGCCGTTTCACTTGATGCGATTCAGGTGACAGAACGCGCCGCGGTATCGCGCAACGACACGCTCTCCGATGTGAGTGGGACGGAGCGCGCGGTGTCCTCGGATCCGGGGTTTCTCACGGCCGATCAGATGGGCGATCTCGCGGCCATGGCGGCATCCATCCCCGGCGTGCAACTCCTGCTGGGTGCCGATGGCGCCGCCGACGCGTTTTCGGTATTTGGTCTTGGTGGCGATCAGAACAACACGCAATTGAATGGCCTCAACTTCGGCGATGCCACGGTGCCGCGTGACGCGGCCGTCAGCACCTCACTGTCCACGTCGCCATATGACGTGTCGCGCGGCGGCTTCTCGGGCGGGCAGTTGCAGGTGCGCACCCGTGCAGGTTCAAACTTCCGGACACGCGCGTTGAGTTCGAATCTGATTGCGCCGCCCATGCAGTGGGTGGATCGTGTGGCGCTGGCCACGGCGCAGCAGTACACGAACCTCTCACTCGGCGGGTCCGCGTCGGGGCCGTTCAAACAAGATCATTCGTTCTACAACTCGTCGTTTCAGTATGATCGTCGCATGCAGGATTTGCAGACGCTGCTGAATAGCAATGACCTCGGGTTCCAGACGGTTGGTGTCTCGGCAGACTCGGTCTCGCGTCTGCTGGGAATTCTTGACACGCAGCAAGTCCCGTTCAATGTTGATGAGTATTCGTCGCAGCGCATTGTGGACCGGGGCTCATTCCTCGGCGGATTCGACCTCGTGCCGCAGAACTCCACCCGCGGCAACACGTACACCGCAACCATCACCGGCAATCTGAGTCGTACAGCGCCGGTTGGTGGCGGCCAAACCGCGCTGTTCACGCCATCGCGGGACGGTGAGCGCTCGACGTATGGAGGCACCGCGCAACTGCGGCACAGTGGTCAGGCAGGGTTCTTTGGCCTCTTTACCGAATCGACCGTCGGCTTCAATCTTTCGCGCAACACCGCCGAGCCGTTTGTGAATCTGCCTGCCGGTAACGTGCGCGTGAATTCTGTCCTGGATGACGGATCCTCATCGGTGCGCAACCTCGCGTTCGCCGGCAGCACCAATCTCAATACCGCCTCGCAGAACACCACGGTGTCCGGTAACAACACGCTCTCGTGGTTCAGCGGTGACAACCGCCACCGCGTGAAGTTCACCACCGAGGTGCGCCAGGAGAGTTACTGGCAGGATTTCACGCAAAACCAGCTGGGCACGTTCACGTACAACTCACTGCGCGAGCTTGAGGTTGGCGCGCCAGCGTCGTTCACGCGGCAGCTCGCTCCCCGCAGGCGGAGCGGCAGCCAGGTGGTTGGTGCATTCTCGCTCGGTGATGCGTGGCGCCCGACTCGTGATGTGCAGGTGCAATACGGGGTGCGGCTGGACGGCAACAAGTATCTCAGCGGCCCCAATCCGAATGCGGCCATCGCCACGGCGTTCAATCGCGACAATGCGGAGGTGCCTGATCGGTACTACCTCAGTCCGCGCGTAGGTTTCTCGTGGACGTATGGTCAGGCTGATCAGCTGACGCTGATCCCCGGTATGGTGCGTGCTCCGCGAGCGGTGGTGCGCGGTGGTTTCGGCGTCTTCCAGAACACGCCGGGACTCACGCTGGTGCAAGGCGCCATCGACAATACCGGGCTGCCAACGGGATTGCAGGCACTCACCTGCCTGGGTGCCGCAACGCCCATTCCGAACTGGCGTTCGTACTCGGTGAGTGAAAACAACATTCCGCTGACGTGTGCGGATGGTACGACGGGCACGGTCTTCGCCAACAGCACGCCCAACGTCACCTTCTTCAGTGGCGGGTACTTGGCGCAGCGCTCCTTGCGTTCCAACCTGCAGTGGAGTGGGGCGATCCTGAAGAATCGTTTTCAAGCCACGGTGGATGCGACGTGGTCGCGGAATCAGAACCAGGGCGCCGGTATCGATCTCAATTTCCCCGGACAGCAGCGGTTTGCGTTGAGCAACGAGGGCAATCGGCCGATCTATGTGCCGAGCAGCTCGGTGGTGCCCTCCACCGGTGTGATTGCGTGGCGTGGTTCACGAGTGGTGGAAGCGTACGGGCGCGTCACGGAGCAGGTGTCCAATCTGCAATCGGAGAGCCGCCAGCTCACGTTCAATCTGCGGCCGGTGTCGTTTAGTTCGCGGTGGGGATGGAGTGCGTCGTATGTCCTGGCCGACGTGCGCGAGCAGTTCAACGGATTCAACAGCACCGTGTCGGACCCGCGCACGCGCGAGTGGTCGGCGGGGCAGAATTTTTCTCGGCACCAAATCCAGTATTCGCTCAGCTACAACTGGCTCAACACGATGCGCATTTCGTGGTCGGCCGGATTCCGTTCGGGCGTGCTGTACACGCCGCTGATTCAGGGCGATGTGAACGGCGACAGCTACAACAACGATCGGGCGTTTATTTTCAATCCGACTGCGGCAGGCAACGATCCAACCGTGACGGCGGGTATGCAGCGGTTGCTTGCCAGTGGCACGCCGGAGGCAACTGCGTGTCTGCGCTCGCAATTGGGCGCGCTCGCCGAACGCAATTCATGCCGTGGACCGTGGACCTCCAGCGGCAACCTCGGTATCTCGGTCAATTCACTTCGTGTTGGTCTCCCCCAGCGCGTGAATTTGTCGGTGCAGATTACCAATCCGATCGGCGGCGTCGATCGACTGGTGCACGGTCAGGATAACCTGAAAGGGTGGGGCCAGTTCATTCAGCCTGATCAGAACCTGCTGTTTGTGCGCGGATTTGATGCTACGACCAGCGCCTTCAAGTATGAGGTGAACGAACGCTTTGGGTCGACCCGCCCTTCGCAAAACGCGTTCCGTCAGCCTACGTCGATCACGGCCCTGCTGCGTTTCGACATCGGCCCAACCCGGGAGAGCCAGCAATTGCTGCAGCAGTTGGATCGCGGCCGCTCACGCACCGGCAACAAGCCCAGCTTGCAGCAGCTGCGTGGTATCGCGAACTCCGGGATTATCAATCCCATGCAGCAATTGTTGCAACAGTCTGACACGTTGAAACTCACGCGCAAGCAGGCCGATAGCATCGCGACCCTGAACTATCACTACGTACTCAAGTCCGATTCGATCTGGAACCCGGTCACGCGGTTCCTCGTCGATCTGCCAGACAAGTACGATCACGGCGCCGCGTATGACAAGTACAAGCACGCACGTGAGCAGAACGTCGACATGCTGATCAAGATCGCCCCCGACTTGCGCAAGCTGCTGACGGCGGCGCAGTACCGTATCCTGCCAACCCAACTCGCCGGCTTCATGGACAAGCGCACGCTGATCGGCATCCGCTCCGGTACGGCCGGTGCTGGCGGCGGCGGCGGCTTCGGAGGCGGAGGCGGTGGTGGCGGAGGTGGTGGTCGCGGTGGAGGAGGTGGTGGTGGTTTTGGTGGTGGTGGCGGGCGAGGGAACTGATGCCTAACACCCAACGTCTCACTCTCATTCGCCATCTGGCACAAGCGCGTTGCTCTTCCCCCGAGGCATTTATGACGTTGCACACATCGTTTGTTCGCGCACTGGCGGTGGCCGGCGCCGCATCGCTCGTTGGCACATCAATCCGCGCGCAGGACACGGCGAGCACCGCGAACAAGGTTCCGCTCAAGCAACTCTCGCCCGCTGAAGCGCGCGCGGCTCGCGGCGTAGGCGCCGTGACCTCGATACGTGCACTCTCCGATGGCAGCGTCTATGTCAACGACGCATCACGACGTCAGATGCTGCGCTTCGATGGTGCGCTCAAAGACGTGCGCATCATCGCCGATACGGCGCCCGGGGCGCCGGTTCCGTACGGGCAACGATCCGCCGGACTGCTGCCCTATCTCGGCGATTCGTCGATCATCGTTGACCCGTCGACCAACGCCATGTTGGTGTTGAACGCGCAGGGCAAGGTCGCCCGGATTATGGCAGCGCCGCGCAACAACGACATCAACACGTTGGCCTCGACCAACCTCGGGGCAAACGCGTTCGACACGAAGGGACAGCTCGTCTATCGTCAGGGCAACAGTTTCGGTGGTCCTGGCGTCGGCGCGATGTTCGGATCAGGCAACGACCGTGGTGGAGGAGCGCGTGGCGGGCAACCGCAAGGCGGGCAACCGCGTGCTGCCACACCGCCCGTACCAGGCCAAGCTGCGCCCGCAGCGCCGGCGTCGCCACAGGCGGGTCGCGGCGGAGATGGAGGCTTCGGTGGTGGTGGCTTCGGAGGCGGTCCCGGTGGACGCGGCGGTCAGGGCGCGCAGCAGCCCGACTCGGTGCCGGTTGTGCGGGCCAACTTCGACACGCGCAAAGCCGACAGCGTGGCGTGGCTCAAGGTGCCGAAATCCGAAACAGCCATGACGCGTGGCGAAGATGGCAGCATGCGGATGACGGTCAAGATCAATCCCTTGCCACAGGGTGATGATTGGGCGCTGCTCAGCGATGGAACGGTCGCCGTTGTGCGTGTGCTGGACTACCATGTCGATTACTTCACCACTGATGGCAAGGTCGTCTCGTCCGAGCGGCTGCCGTTCGACTGGAAGCGCATTTCGGACGACGACAAGAACAAGATGGTCGACTCGCTCAAAACCATGGCCAAGGCGATCACCGATCGCTCCGCCGCGCAAGGTGGCAACAACGCCTTTCGCATGAATTTTGAGGTCACCGCAGCAGAAAAACTCCCGGACTACTATCCGCCCGTGCGTGCTGGCTCATCGATGGCAGATCGTGACGGCAATCTCTGGATTCTGCCGTCCACATCCAATCTGTCCGCGCAGATCGCGTCGCAGATGATGGGAGGCGGCGGTGGACGAGGTGGCTTCGGTGGCGGCCCTCCAGGAGGCGGCGGTGGCACTGGCGGGCGCGGCGCGGCGGGAGACTCAGCGGCTCGTCGGAGAGCGCCGGGTGACACGACGGGTGGTCGCGGTGGACGCGACGCAGGTGCTGGGGGCTTCGGTGCCTTGGCCGGCATGATTCCCGGTATGGCCAACCTGCCACCGCAAGTCTACGATGTTGTCAGCCGTCAAGGGGAACTGATACATCGCGTACAAGTGCCAGCAGGCCGGCAGCTCGTGGGCTTCGGTCCCAACGGCACGGTGTATCTCGCCGCGCGCGAAGGGCGCGAGTTGTTCATCGAGAAGACGCGTCTGGTTCCCTGAGCAACGAGGGGAGGGGAGTATGAGGCACCTGCACAGGTGCCTCACACTCCCCTCTCGTTTCTCTCAGACACTCACCACTCAACCTGCTTATCCCTGAGGGCCCGCGGCCAAAATGTTCGCATGCACCGCGTCGCCGAACTTCGTGATGTTCTCGCGGAACATCGCCGCCAGCTTACGCGCTTGCGCGTCGTACGCCGCACCGTCACTCCACGTGCTTCGCGGATTGAGCACTTCGCTCGGCACGCCGTCGATTGCTGTCGGCATCTGCAACCCGAAGATCGGATCCGTCGCCGTCGCGGCGCTCTGCAATCGACCACCCAGTGCCGCGTGCACCATGGCGCGCGTGTGCGCGAGCTTCATGCGCTTGCCCACGCCATACGCACCACCCGACCATCCAGTATTCACGAGCCACACCTGTGCCCCATGCGTGCGCAGTAACTCGCCCAACATCGTCGCGTACTTCGTGGGATGCCACACGAGGAAGACCGCACCAAAGCACGCGCTGAACGTGGCCTGCGGCTCGGTCACGCCGCGCTCCGTGCCCGCCACCTTGGCGGTGTAGCCCGACAGGAAGTAGTACATCGCCTGTTCAGGCGAAAGCTTCGCAATCGGTGGTAACACGCCAAACGCATCGGCGGTCAGAAACACCACGTTCTTCGGGTGCCCGCCGCGCCCGCTCGGGACATGATTCTTGATGTAGTGCAGCGGATAGGACGCGCGCGTGTTCTCGGTGATGGACTGATTCGCGAAATCCACCGCGCGTGACGGTTCGGTGAGCACCACGTTCTCAAGCACCGTGCCGAACATCTGCGTCGTGGCATAGATATCCGGCTCACCCTCTGCCGATAAATTGATCGCCTTCGCGTAACAGCCGCCTTCGAAGTTGAAGGTGCCGTCCGGCGCCCATCCGTGCTCGTCGTCGCCGATCAGTCCTCGCGAAGGGTCGGCCGACAACGTGGTCTTGCCCGTGCCGGACAGACCGAAAAACAACGCCGTATCGCCGGCCTCGCCGATGTTCGCCGAGCAATGCATGGACAGCACGCCACGCTTCGGCAGCAGGTAGTTCATCACCGTGAACATCGCCTTTTTCAGTTCACCGGCGTAGCGCGTCCCGCCAATCAGAATCGTATGCTCGGCGAGATTCAGCACGATGAATGTTCCCGTGCGCGTCCCATGCCGCGCCGGATCGGCTTGATATTCGGGCGCGTGCAGCACGGTGAAGTTCGGCGCGAAGGACGCCAGCTCTTCGACCATCGGTCGAATGAACATGTTGCGGACGAAATTGGCGTGCCACGCATTGGGAAGCACATAGCGCACACTCAAACGCGACGACGGGTCGGCGCCGCAGTACAGGTCCTGCACAAAGAGCTCGTCTAGGCCGTTGAGGTAGGCCTGCACGTCCGCCTTGAGCGTCGCGTAGTGCGCCGCGGTCATCGGCTGATTGACCTTGCCCCAGTCCACGTCTGCTTCGCTCGACGCCTCCCGCACGACGAACTTGTCATTTGGCGAGCGGCCGGTGTGCGGCGACGTCACGGCAACAAAGGGTCCCATCTCGGCGAGCACACCTTCGTTGCGACGGATGGCCGCCTCAACCAACTCGGGGGCCACCTGATTCCAGTGCACCCGACCGGACGGCGTGAGTCCCTGTTGGGCCAAGCCACCCGCGCTCTCGCGCGTCACGGAAGAAATGGGAGAAAACGCTGTCGCCATGACTGCGACCCTCTACAAATTGGGAAAGCGAAGACGACCGGAGAGCGCCTTCGCAGGAGAACCGATGAACGTAAGCGGTACATACGCTACCGCGGTGCGGCAGTGTTTAAGCAGGACTACGTAAACCCTTGCAAGGAAACGTCGCTTCGGGATGTGTTCGCGTACCGACACGTACTGCGCCCTCATACGGGAAACATGCCTGCGAGGCGCCCTCGGCTCAAGCGCGCGGAGCCTGCTACAGCACAAGTGCCGGTCGCTGGCCAAGTAGCCAACGCAGCGTCGCTCGGTCTCGCTCGCTCGGAATTTCCGTTGTCGGGAGTCCGAACATGACGTCTGAAGGCACATCGCTGTGCGCCCCAATACCCAAGGCGTGGCCGAACTCATGCGCGACGATGGCGTTGTACGCACTCTGGCTGCTAGCGCGACCGCGATCGAGACGAATGATGACGGTCGTTACGCCGGGACCACCCTGCGTGAGCCACAAGAGCTCGGCACGGGGCACTGCCCCCGCGACGGCGCTCCCAGGACAGAAGTACACGTAGCCGGTCGAACCTCGCGGGTTGAATACGCAGCTCCCCTCGGACACCGGAAGGGGCGCGACACCATCGAACACGATGATGTTGGCCTCGTCGATTCGGGTCGCCGATTTCAAGGTGAACTCACCGAAAGCAGCGACCTGATTCCAGCGATGCATCGCCTGACGCGTCGCGAGCCCAAGATCAATCGGGAATCCGGCCGACGACGGATTCACCACCCAGACGCGAATGGTGGTGCCACTCGTCCATCGATAGAGCACACCGCCAGTCAGCGTCGTCGGATTGAAGGCCTCGTCTGGTCGTGTGGCTGATGGCGTGTCGCAAGCGAAGCCACTGAGCACGCCCACGCTGCAGGCGGCTACGCGAGCCACCGCCCGCCACGTGACCAGCCACGTGACCAGCCACGCGTGCAACGCCGTCCGGAGTGAGCGACGTTTCATCGAAGCACCCGCAACCCTGCGCTGACGCGCGGTGACCAGCCGGCCGTACCGGCGAAGGCGTCGAGACTTCCTGCCAGCGTCGGGCCGGGATCAAGACGAATCAGATCATATCGCACCATCAGATTCAGTCGCCGTCGGTGCGCGCGTCCCGAGCGATCGGTGGCTCGAAACAACACCGCGCCGAGCCCGACCACCGGCGTTATCGTTCCCGCGCTGGAGAACGGATAAATGCGACGCGCGCCGGTCAACAACGAGAGGCCGCTGCTGAGTTCAATTTCTGACTGCACGCCACCGGCGCGCACTCCGCGAAGCACCAGCGCGCCCACGACATCGCCCACGGTGAGCGTCCCGCCGTCCCACTCAACGCCAGCCTCGGAGAGCCGAAGCGGCTGACTCTGCACGCGAACGGCGAATCCGCCACGCGTCCTCGCAGATAATGGTCGCTGCGCGCCAACGGCGAGACTGACACCGATATCGCTTTCGACGGTTGGCGCCGTGGTGCTCGACAGCCACGTGCCGCGCAACACACCGGCAACGTCACCGAATACCGTCCAGCCGTGCCTCGCGACGTCGTCCGTGCGCTGTCCGCTGGTCTGCGCTGCGAGCGCCGTTGAGCGCAGCGCACAGCCACACGCGGCAAGTAGGATCATTCGACGCACGCATGCCTGATCCCATCGGCGCGACCGGCGGTTGCGATGCTCGACGCTCATGCCGCCAATTCCCTGAGCACTCGCAGCATCCGTCCGTCGGTCTCAGCCGGTACGTCGCCCTTTGGTGTCTCGATGATCTTCGGCACCAATGCCAGTCGCTCATCCGTCATGATCCGAAAAAACGCCTGCCGACCTATCGTGCCTTCGCCGATCAATTCGTGTCGATCAAGATGCGAGCCAAGCGCGGCCTTCGAGTCGTTCAAATGCAGGCAGCCCAGTCGCTCGAATCCAAGAATGTCGCCGAATCGCTTCCAGACATCATCGTAGGCGGTGATCAAGTCATACCCAGCGGCCCAGACGTGCGCGGTGTCGAGGCACACACCCAACCGCGCGTGCAGCGACGCGGGGATCCGTTCCAGCAGCGCGGACATTTCCTCGAACGTCGACCCGAGCACTGTCCCTTGTCCCGCTGTCAACTCCATCAGCAAGCGCGTGGTGCCGGGCTCGGCCTCCATCGCTTCAATGATGCCGTCGGCGTTTCGCGCAAGCCCGCTGGCACGGTCATCCATGTAGTTGCCAGGGTGCGAGACGAGTGCATCGAGGCCGAGCGCGTGACAGCGTCTTAGCTCGCCAGCGAAGCTCGCGATGGATTGCGCGCGAAGGGCATCATTCGGCGACGCGAGATTGATCAGGTAGGAGTCGTGGGCGCATGACCACCGCACGTGCGTCTGCGCGATGGCCGAGCGATAGCGCGCGACTTCGTCGGCGTCGACGTCCCGTTCCGCCCAGCGATTGGCTTGTTTCGTAAAGATCTGCGCTGCCGTGGCACTGATCTCGCGAGACCGTGCGGCCGACTCCCATGTGCCACCGGCAATGGACACATGCGCCCCGAGCGGCGATCGATCGCGCGTCCAATCGCCGGCGTCGACGATTGCAGGGGGTTCACTGGTCTTTTTCGCGGGCATGTCCAAATCTACGCTGCGAGGCCCTCGCAGGCAGTCGTTGCTAACGACGCTGGTCCCGGAGCCACGCCAGTGGGTCGACCGCGCGACCCTTGGGCCGCGTCTCGAGATACATGTGCGGTGGGAGGTCCGGGTCGGCGGCACCGACGGTGCCGATCACCGCGCCCTTGGGAATCATCTGTCCCTTGCGCACATCGAGGCGATCGAGCGAGCCGTAGATGGAGTAGTCGCCCCCACCATGCTGAATGATCACGGTTCGGCCGTATGTGCTGAAGGCCTCGGCAAGCGCGACCTCTCCTGCCGCAATGCTTCGCACGGGAGTGCCCATCGGAGCACTGATGCGAATCCCGTTCGATTTCGTCCGCGTCCCGTCGACTCCGCTGACAAGACCGAAGCCCTGAAGAATCGTCCCGTCGACCGGCCAGTCTAACCTTCCAAGATCTGACGTCCGAATGGTGGACGGCGCCGCCGGTTTTGCGTTCGGTGCCATCTCTGCGCGCCGACGTGCAGTTTCAAATCCTGCGATCACGCCGGCCAGTCTGGCTTCGTCTCGCGCGATCTGCATCAAGCGCTCCCGGGTCTGCGCGGCACTGCGCTGCACGACCACCAGCGTGCGCTGCCGCTGTCCCTCAAGACTCGCCAGGCGGTTCGCCTCCCGGTCCTTTTCCGTTCGGTTGCGTTGGACCTCCTCCTGGAGACGGACCAAGAGCTCGCGCTGCGTGATAATGTCGTTTCGCAGCGACTCAACACGGCGAACCAGGCCCTTGTCGTAGAGCGTCAGGTCGTGGAGATACTTGTAGCGAGCGACCAGGGCCGCGAAAGACTGTGCCGAAAGCAGCGCCTCAGCCTCGTAGAGCCGTCCGCGTTTGTAGATATCCACCATGCGTCGTTCCAACACGGCGCGTTTGCTGATGATCTCCTGTTCAGCGCGAGCAAGCCCCGTGCTTGCCTCCGCGACCTCTTTGGTGATCGTGCCCAATTGCTCGTCGAGTGCCGTGACGAGCCGTTTGGTGGTTGTGCGCTGCGCCTCCAAATTGCTGACCTCTTCGGCCAACGATCTGGCGTTCCGTTGCAGCGTCTGCATACGTGCTTCCAGGTCCGAGCGCTCCCGACGCAACTTGTCCAGCGCGTCCTGCTGCTGGCGCAGGCGCTGCGCAGCGGTCGACGCCGGCGGCTGCACCGCGGCGCGGCCTGCACCTTGCGCAGCGACCGACGATCCGATCCCCACAATCCCCACGAGCACGCCGACGCGGAGAATCCCGGAATGCGCACGGCCACAGGCGCCGCATCGGGGCATCAGCGGTCCTGCCAAACTCGACGAAGATGGCGCCCGACGGAAAGCCAGCTGCCCAGAAGACCGATCATCGCGCCGGCGACAACGCCCAACAACATTTGCTCGGTGGTAAAGAACTCGGTCTGCATAAAGGAGCGCGACACCAGGCGATTGGTCGACCAGGAGAGCAGCACGGCGATCAGGCCGCCCACCATGCCCTTGAGCAATCCGTCCAACATGTAGGGTAAACGCACGAACCCATTGGTGGCCCCCACCAGGCGCATGACTTCGATCTCGCGGGTCCGGGCCAAAATCGCCATCCGAATCGTCGCGCCAATGATGATGACGGCCACGAGCGCGAACACGAAGCCAAGACCGGTGCCGGCAATCCCCGCGATCGTGCGCACGCGATACAGCTTCTCAATCCATTCACGTCCGTACATGACATCGTCCACGATGCCGTACGTTTGCAGCTGCCCCGCAATTTGCTTCATCACCTCGGGATCGCGGGCGCCCTCTTTTAAACGGAGTTCGATTGATCCTGGAAGCAGCGTCCCCTCCATGACGTCACGAAACTCCTCGAGTTCGGCGCGCGCGCGTTGCATGGCGGAATCCGGACTGACGTAGCCCACGCTGGCGACCTGCGGCAGACGACGGGCCGCGAGCATGACTTCCTGAATCTGCTCGTCCTTGGCGGTGTTGATCACGAACGCCCGAATTTCCACACGATCTTCGATCGTCCGTAACGCGGCCTTGATGTTGATCGCCACAAGCCCGAACAATCCGAAGGCGTAGAGCGAGAACGCGATGGTGGTGATACTCAGCAACGCCAGGGCCGGCGAGCGACGGAACGCCAGCAGGACTTCACGCCAGGCCAGTCTCATCGTCCACCACCGCGCATGTCGGCCCGGAGGCGCGCCACATCGGTGCCGTCATACATCAGGCTCCCGCGATCAAGGACCAGGAAACGCAGACCCGTGCGCTCGATCAGCGAGATGTCGTGCGTTGCCATCACCACGGCTGTGCCCGAGGAATTGATCTCGCGCAGGAGCAGATAAATCGCGTGCGTCGCCTTGTCATCGAGGTTGCCCGTGGGCTCGTCGGCGAGCAACACAAATGGGTCATTCACCAGTGCCCGGGCAATCGCGACGCGCTGCTGTTCGCCGCCAGACAATTCGTGCGGGAATGCCGTCGCCTTCGAGGCTAAGCCTACTTGCGTCAAGAGCCGCGATACCTTGGGGCCAATGGTCGCTTTGGACGCTCCCGTGACCTCCAGGGCGAACGCGATATTGGCTTCTGCGGTGCGGTCGGGAAGAAGGCGAAAGTCTTGAAAGACGATGCCGAGACGGCGTCGCAGTTTCGGGATCTCGCGATCCTTGATATTTGTGGAAGAGAATCCGGAGATGCGGACCTCGCCGTTTGACGGCTTCTCACTCATGGCGAGGAGCTTGAGCATCGTGCTCTTCCCGGAGCCACTATGTCCGGCCAAAAAGATGAACTCGCCTTTTTTCATCTCGAACGATACGTCGCGCAGCGCAACGCCTGAGCGCGCGTAGTCCTTCGTCACGTTCGTCAATCGCAGGATGCCCGACATCTACGATGCCAGCGCGAGCGAGAGGTCAGCAATCAGCTCGTCCGCATCCTCGAGTCCAACGTGCAGTTGAATGACGCTGCCATCGAATCCCGCCGCCAGACGCTCTTGCGCCGCCCGCGTGCGATGCGAGGTGTGCTCGGGTAGCCTGATCGACGAGACCACGCCACCGATAGCGGGCGTATGCTGAAACACGGCGACGGCGTCCAGCAATCGCTCTGCGGCGGGCGCTCCTCCTGTCAATGTGAGGGCAACGCTCGCGCCAAAGCCGTGGAACATCTGGCCGGCGACCGCATGGTCAGGATGCGACGGAAGGCCAGGGTACAGCACGCGCCGCACGTCCCCACGCGCCTCGGCCCATCGGGCGATGCGAAGGGCGGAGGCATTCTGGCGCTCAATACGCAGGGCGATCGTCTCCAGGCCGCTTTCAAGTCGCGCAATGCACGCGCGGTCGGGAATAGGGCCCCACACGGCCATCTTCTCACGGACCTCGTCAACCAGTGCCTCGGTTCCACACACCACACCCGCGGATCCCGCAGCCTGTCCGTTGAGATACTCGGTGGCGGAATGGACGACCACGTCTGCGCCGTGAGCAAGTGGTTTGCAGTTCACCGGGGTGGCAAAGGTGGAGTCAACGACCAGGGCAAGCCCATGTTCCTCGGTGAGACTTCGCACGTGCCGAAGGTCCACGATACGCGTGGTGGGATTGACCGGCGACTCGAGAAACAGCACTCGCGTGTTCGCCTGGACCGCCCGTCGCCAGGCCCGCAGTTCCGTTGGGTCAATGAACGTGACCTGAATCCCCATCATGGGCAGCTCTCGCTCGAAAAAACGCCGTGTCGCGCCGTACAACCAGGCGCTCGCAATCAGGTGATCCCCCGTGCGGAGCAACGCCAACATGGTGCACGCCGTGGCTGCAACCCCACTGGCGAGAACGACCGCCGCTTCTGCGTCCTCCATCGTGGCGAGCCGACGCTGCACCCCCTCGAACGCGGGGAGATGGGGCGCATCACCGCCGAGGACAGGCTGGGTATGGGAGGTCACGAGAAACGGGTCCTGGTCACACGTAGCGAAGCGTGTCGTTGTCCGGTTTGAGCACACGCACGATTTCCGACGGCGATGCGCCGACTACATCGCGGAGAATCACGCCACCTCGCGGCAGCGATTCGTCCACCTGGAGCACGGCAAGCTCGGAACGACGATCTGATACCACACGCACCAACTCGCCATCGGTCACGAGTCGGATAAGTGCATCTTCGGGTCGCATCCGGATCATCGGACCGCGCTCGGCGTCCCCTGCGCGGGACGAGATGAATCCAACCACTTGGAGCGGCGGAGAAAACCCACTGAATTTGGCCATCGTGAATCAGGAGGCTCGGGGCATCACGCCGGGCACGATATAGCCATCGGCATGACGCATGATAAGGCGTTTCTGGGCCAAACGGTCCAGCAACGTGGACGTTTCGGCAATCGCAATGCCCAGCAGACGCACGGCGTCGAGGAGATTGATCGGCCCGTCATCGCGCACGACTTCCCAGAGCCATCGTTCGTCATCCGTCACGCTGCCATACAGTTCCGCAAATCCTTCGTTCCACGCGATCAACGCCAAGTCGTGATGCGCAAGGACCGTCTCGATCGGATCCAGATGTCCATCGTGAATGCCGCGAAAGAGCACGTACCCCGTGGGGCCGTCGTCGTCGGCGTACCGCAACAGCAACTTGGCGACGATCTCGTCGGCGCAGGAAAAGTCCAGGAGGCTGACCTGCGAGAAATCGATCGTCGTGACCACGGGCACGCCCATCTCCACAACCTGCTGCTCAATGGCCGAGCGGACGGCAGCGCCCGTCGGACGCGTGACGAGATTGGAATACAAATCGCACACGGTCCCGCGCAACACCGTGCTGACATCGATAAAGTGCGTCATGACGAACGCTCCCGCGGGCGCGGCCGTGCACGCGAGGGCTCCACGCTTGGTGGCTTGCTTCCCGTGTCGACCAGCTTTTCGGGAATCGTGATCTGCATCTGCGATCCCGGAAAACTCGGCAGGCCTTCGGTCATCGGTACGTCTTCATCCCACGACGGCGTGATCGCAATGCGCGCCGTTCCACTGCGAACGGTCAGCTTCCCATCCCACTGGCCCACGAACCGCCGAATCCCTGCCAATCCCTGGCCGCGTCCCTTGTCGGTATGCCGAAACCGACTGGTCGCGCGGAGCACCGCGTCCTCGAGCGCCATCGCATCATCCCACCGGTCGCGTGCGCGATGTCCCGGTGAACTCTCGAGTGACGCGCGAAACCCCATGCCCGCGTCGCACACCGCGATCACGACGACACGTCGACCGAGACGCCGACGGTAGCTGTACGACTGGACGGCCACCCATCCGCCTTGGCCAGCGTGCTCGACAATGTTCTGACAGGACTCACTCAACGTCATGCTGAATCGCCCGGTCACCGCCGTATCGAGGTGCAGTTGACCGTGCAGGATCGCGCCGGCACGTTCCTGAATGCGACCGACCACGCCGTGAATGTCCTCGGTGCGAACAATGGGCGTGATCTCCAACAGCACATCGGAATGCTGTGGCTCACGCGAACGCGGCACCGTACCATGCATGTCGTAGAGTTCCGCGGCGTGACGAAAAAACCCCGCGCGAGACCAGTACGAAACGGTGTCTGGATGCTCAGGCACGGCAAATCCCATGCGCTCGCTGCGCGACTGCGCGACGCACAGCAGCGCAGTCAACCCATACGGCGACGCCCAACGCGCATGACGCGCGTCGATCAGGATCTTTTGCCCGTCGGGCACCAGCGCCAGCTGCTCGAACACCAGTTCAAACGACTGGTCGTCCAGCGATGGCGGCACGTTGATCACGGTGGTCACGACGTGCTGAGTTCTCCTCGAAGATGGTGCGCGAGTCCCGTCGCGCCGCGGTGCTCCACATTGCGTGATGCCGCGTGGTTTGCCGCGCCGATAGCAGTGGTCAAGTTATCACCGGCAAGTAGTCGAGAGAAATAGGTTGCGCCCCAAACATCACCACATCCTGTGGGATCGCCAGTGCCTTCGGTCCGTGGAATGATAGACGCCACAAGGGCTGTCCGCACGGCACCGAATGCGCCAGTACCGCCGCGCGGTGATGTGGAGAGCGTGGAACTGTGACCCGACAGACGAGGAATGTCGGACAATCGTTCGATCCCGGGCGCCGCCACATACACCGCGCCGCGCTTGCCCATGGTGACGCACAAGCACGAAACGCCCGCAGCCATTGCGGTAGCCGACAACGCCATGGGATCGGGAGCGATGAGTCGCATTTCGTCTTCGTTCATCTGCAGCACGTCAAAACAGGCACACCAAGCGGCAACATCGGGCAGCGGTCGCGGCACCCGAAGGCCATCCGATTGCACCGCCATCACCAGCGAATGCAGGTCGGCGTAGATCGGCCCGCGAAAATGCGCACGCACCAGCTGCATCGTTGGCAGATCGAGCTCCCACCCACTCATGAAGTTGATGTACAACGCATCCAGACGCGCGGCATCGAGCACCGACTTGAGCCCGAGCCACGTCCATCCCGGCACGCCACCGCTCAACACTTCGCTTCGCCGTTCGTCGTCGATGTACCGCAGCTCGACGCGGTTGTTGGGATAGGGCACCTCGATCAGCGCCGCGTCCGAAGGCACCGTGCGCAGGGTGCGCAGGTACGCTCGTGCCCGCGCCGCGAAATCCTCTCCGACTTTGATCAGCGGAACGAGCGCCCAGTCTTCGCGCAATGCGGCGTCAAAGCCTGACAGCGCATACGTAATACCGCCCCATTCTTCAACGGGCACCGCGCGCCGATCCCGCCCGTAGATGACGTCCCAGACCATGGTTCCGATCACGCCGACCCGATGACTCGCTGTCATCTCACGCCGCGGTGCGGTGGTCTCGCCGCTGGGCGTCAGGATCTCGAGGCACCATGTTGTGCGATGAATGTCGCGACGGCCCCGACCACGCCCGCGGTTCCCGGCAAGGTTCCTGGCACGATACGACAGGCATCGACGGCCGGCTTGAAGGCGCGCTTTCGTATCTCGGCGCGTAACGGTGCGAAGAGCGCTTCGCCCGCTTGCGTGACCCCGCCCGCGATGACGATCACGTCGGGGTTGAAGATATTGAGCAGGTTCGCGAGGCCGGTGCCCAAAAAACGCGCTGTATCACGCACCACTTCGGTCGCTACAGCGTCCCCCTGTGACGCCGCCTGATACACGGTGGCCGCCGTGATCTTGGCCACATCACCGCCCACCATACCCGGCAGGATGGACTCTTGCTCGTACGACAACGCCTCACGCGCGCGCTCGGCGATGGCCGTGCCCGACGCGTAGGCCTCCAGGCAGCCGTAGTTCCCGCAGCCGCAGCGTCGCCCCGTCTGATCAATCGTAACATGACCGATCTCGCCGGCCACGTCACTCGATCCATGATACAACTTGCCGTCGAGAATCAGTCCGCCGCCGATGCCGGTGCCGATCGTCACGCCGATCACATTGCGTCCGCCTTTGGCGGCGCCAATCCACCATTCACCATACGTGGCGCAATTCGCATCATTATCGAGCGCGGCGGGAAGGCCGGTGAGTTCGGTCATGCGATCGCGCAGTGGCACCATATGCCAGCCTAAGTTCGGTGCGATGAGCACCAAGCCTTTCTCGCGATCCAGCGGTCCGGGCGCCCCGATACCCACCCCGCGAAACGCAGACCGAGAGACACCGGTCTCGCGCATCGTGATGGCCACCGTTTCGTTCACCAGACGCGCCATGCGCGCGATCACCACGTCAGGGCCCTCGTGCGCGCCCGTCGGTTGGGACGCGAGGCCGTGCTGTTGTGATCCATCGGCGGACATTGCGCAGACGACGATGTTGGTACCGCCAAGATCGACGCCAACAATGAATTGGGATTCAGCGATAGGGGGCATGCGCACAAGATAACGCGCCGGCGCCGGGACGATATGCCTTCGATCGCGGCCTTCGATCAGGCGCCTTGCCGAGTCACGTCATGTGCAGCGAGGTCGCGGATCGCGTCTACGACGCTGGGAACGGTTAAAGTTCGCATGCAGTCCCAGTGACCGAGTGGGCACGTACGCGGCCCGTGTGCCCCGCACGGTCGGCAGCCGAGCGCTTGCTGAACAATCGCGTGGTGGTCCGCGAGTGGGCCGAAGCCAAACCCGGGAATGGTGGGACCAAAGAGCGCGACGGTCGGCGTATTGGCCGCAGAGGCAAGGTGCAGCGGCGCGGAATCATTCGTCACGAGGACGCGCACCCGCTCCAAGAGCGCCGCTGAACCGAGCATCGACAGCTTGCCGGTTGCGTCAATCACGGGCAGGCCACCCGCCGCCAGCACGGCATCGGCGATCGCGTCGGCGAGCGGGCCGTCGGCCGCCGCGCCAAGCACGATCAGTCGGACAGAGGGGGTACCCGCCAGCGGGGCGATCAACGCCGCGGCAAGCGCGTCATACGAGGGCCACCGCTTCGTCGCCCACACACTTCCCGGCGCGAGCGCCACGAGCCGATCTCCACGCTGCACGCCGTGCGACGACAGCAGCGCATCTGCCTGCGCATGATCGGCCACGCTTGGGTGCAGGGAGGGGCGCAATGCCGGTGGGTGCACCGCGTCGCCCGTAGCCGCACCGTCACCGAGCGAGTAGAGGCGTTGCGCATGGTGCCACGAGCGCTGATACCGCACGCGCCGCGTGTACAGCAGCCGTCCCGGCGAGGTGTCAAAGCCGACACGCTCCGGTATGCCAGCCAGCCACGCAATCGACGCGGTGCGCATCGAGCCTTGGGCCAAGTACGCCGCCGTGGCGCCCGTTGCACGGGCCGCTCGGACCACGCGACGCAGGCCCGCCAGCCCACGATCTGCCCCGCGCTTGTCAAACACAATCACCGAGGTCACCGCCGGATGGTTGGCGAGAATCGCGGCGTTCGCCGGCGTCGCCACGACGTGCACCGCCCCGATCCGAGACAGTCGCTCAATGAGCGGTGTCGTCAGGATCATGTCTCCAAGAAAGGAGGTCTGGAGGACGAGGGCGGACACGCGCTGTCGTCGGCTAGTCCACCTGCAGGACGGCCAGAAACGCTTCTTGCGGGATCTCGACGCTGCCAACCTGCTTCATGCGCTTTTTGCCCTCTTTCTGCTTTTCGAGCAGCTTGCGCTTGCGAGAGATGTCGCCGCCGTAGCACTTCGCGAGCACGTCCTTGCGCAACGGCTTCACCGTTTCGCGCGCAATCACCTTCTGTCCGATCGTCGCCTGAATGGCGACCTCGAACAACTGCCGCGGAATGAGCTCCTTCAACTTTTCCGCCACCTTGCGGCCCCACTCGTACGCTTTGTCTTTGTGGACGATGACCGAGAACGCGTCGATGGCGTCGCCGTTGATCAGCATATCCAGGCGCACGAGATCACTTTCCCGATACTCCAACATCTCGTAGTCCAACGACGCATAGCCGCGGCTGACCGTCTTCATCTTGTCGAAGAAGTCGAGAATGATCTCGCCGAGCGGAAACTCCCAGTCAAACTCGACGCGAGCGGTGTCGAGATAGCGCATGTTTTTGTACACGCCGCGTCGCTCGGTGCCCAGGTTCATGATCGGTCCGATGTATTCCACCGGGCACATGATGCGCGCTTTCACGTACGGCTCTTCGACCGCCGAGATGAGCACGGCCGCGGGCATCAGCGCGGGGTTCTCCACGGTCACCGTGGTGCCGTCCGTCTTCTGCACGTGGTATTCCACGCTCGGCACGGTGGTGACGAGATCGAGATTGTACTCACGCTCCAGCCGCTCCTGCACGATCTCCATATGCAGGAGTCCCAGGAATCCGCACCGGAAGCCAAACCCCAGTGCGGTCGAGGTTTCCGGCTCGTACTGCAGCGACGCGTCGTTCAGCTTCATTTTCTCCAACGCATCACGCAGCGTCTCGTACTGTGTGGTGTCGGTTGGGTAAATGCCGGCAAACACAAAGCTGCGGACTTCCTGGTAGCCGGGCAGCGCTTCCGATGCGCGATTCTCCGCATCGAAGATGGTGTCGCCGGCGCGCGTCTCGCGCACCGAGCGGACCGACGCCAGCACGTAGCCAACCTCGCCTGCGCGAAGCACCTCCGCAGGTACCTGTCGTAACTGCAGATAACCGACTTCGGCCACTTCGTACACGTTGTCGGAAATCCCAAACGTGATCTTCGTGCCCTTGCGCACTTCGCCGTCGACCACGCGCACGCTGGGAATCGCGCCTCGATACTTGTCGTAGTACGAATCAAAAATCAGTGCCCGTAACGGGCCTGTCAGATCGCCTTTCGGCGGCGGGACAAACTCGACGATGCGCTCCAGCAGCTCGGGGATCCCCAACCCCTCTTTCGCACTCACCGACAGCACATCTTCCGGCATGCAGCCGATCAGGTCGACCACTTCCTGGCGCCGCCGTTCCGGTTCGGCGCCGGGCAAGTCGATTTTGTTCAGCACCGGAATGATCTCCAAGCCGGCATCCATGGCCAGAAACAGATTCGACAGGGTCTGCGCCTGAATGCCCTGCGATGCGTCGACCACCAAGATCGCGCCCTCGCATGCGGCGAGGGAGCGGGACACTTCATAGGTGAAGTCTACGTGCCCCGGCGTGTCGATCAGATTGAGCTCATATTTCTCACCGTCGGCCGCAGTGTAACTCATGCGCACCGCGTTGAGCTTGATCGTAATCCCGCGTTCACGCTCAAGGTCAAGCGTGTCGAGGACCTGAGACTTCATTTCACGCTTCTGAAGCGTACCGGTCTTTTCGATCAGGCGGTCGGCCAAGGTCGACTTACCGTGATCGATATGTGCGACAATGCAGAAGTTGCGGATGTGGCTGAGCTTCAAGCGGGATGCCAGGCTGAATGGGTAAAACAGGGACAGCCCATAAATCTAGCGAGGGGTCGAAGGGGGATGGTCCTAGCCCATGCAGGGTGCGACCTTACGGCGATGTCCGCCGCCCGCGCCGATCAGTTGGATCCAGCCGTCCTTGCAGCCCTCGGCCACCTCGAGTTGGTGGCCCGTTGGGTGGTGGATGGTTTTATCACCGGCCTGCACCGATCCCCGCGCAAAGGCTTCAGCGTCGAATTCGCCGAGCATCGCCCCTACATGCCCGGCGACGACTTGCGCTACCTCGACTGGCGCATTGCGGCGCGCGCTGATCGATGGGTGGTGAAGCAGTTTGAAGAAGAAACGAATGCCCGGGCCGTCCTCGTGCTCGATACCAGCAAGTCGATGCAGTGGACGGGCGATCCGTCGCGCTTATCCAAGCTTGCCTATGCTGAACGGCTGATCGCCGCGATTGCCCTGCTGCTGTTGCGGCAACGCGATGCCGTGGGACTCGTGCGATTCGACGCCGGTCTGCGCAACGTCATTCCGCCGCGCGCGCAGCGTGCGCAGTGGCGGCGACTCGTCGCCGCGCTTGATGAGCCGGGCGGCGGTGACGCGTCGGATGTCGCCGGTGCGATGATGCAGGCCGGTCGGATTGTGCGTCGCCCGGGATTCGTGGTGGTCGTGTCTGATTTGTTGGTCGACGCGGCGCCCGTTGCCGATGCGGCGCGGACGCTGCGCGCGCGCGGTCACGAGGTGCTCATGGTGCAGATCATGGATCCGGCGGAACGCGATTTTCCGGACTCGGGCGAAGCCCTCTATCGCGATCCCGAGTCGCGCATCGAAGTCCCCGCGGCCACGGCCGATGTCCGCGAGTCCTATCAATCCACCGTACGCGAGGCGCTCGATGAGTGGCGCGGCGCCATCGGTCGCGCCGGTGCACGGTATGCGCTCGCGACCACCGACCAACCCTTTGGCCACGCCCTGCGTCATCTCGTCGGCGCCAACGGCCGCGGAGCGATGATCTGAGCGCTCGTGCTCTTGGTCGCCTCGGCGCCGCAGGGCGACAAGGAACCGTCGTGTAATGGCATTTCTCGCACCCGCATTCCTGTTGCTGGCGGCCTTCGCTGGCGTGCCGCTGCTTGTGCATCTGCTTCGTCGACGCGTTGGACGAACCGTCGACTTTCCCGCCGTGCGGTATCTCACACGGATGGAGCAGGAGCACAGTCGCGAGCGAAAACTGCGACATCGCCTGCTGCTGTTCCTCAGGCTATTGGCCGTCGTCGCTGTCGCACTGGCTGCGGCGCGACCGATCGCCCGGTTGATCGGGCTTGGGCATGCGCCGGTCTCCCTCGCACTCGTGATCGACAATTCGATGAGTTCCGGCGCGGCGCGTGATGGAACGGTGACACTCGACGCCATGCGCGCAGACGTTGGCGCCCTGCTGAAATCCCTGACGCCGGATGATCGTGTCTGGCTGGTCACCGCCGACGGACGCGTGACCGGCGGGACGATCAGCGCGCTGGAGAACGCACTCGTGAGCATCAAACCACTGGGCGGACGCGGCGACCTGCCGTCCGCGATCCGTCGCGCCGTCACGCTCGTGCAAAGCGGCGCGCCTCGGGCGCCAGTGATTGCCGTGGTGTCCGACGGACAGGCCACCACCTGGCGCAACAGTGGTGCGGACAGCAGCGCGCTGCGCACGATTGATGCCGGCGCCGTGCCCGTGCAGTTGCTCACACGCCAACCCACGGCGGTGCAGAACGCGGCGATCGTCGATGTGCGCGTGGAGCCGGTGCGCTGGACGCCCGCCGGTGTCGTGACGTTCGCTGTCCAATCGCCCGATTCCGCCACGTGGCGGATTGCCCTGGACGGTCGGACGGTCGCACGTGGCACGGTTGCGCCGGCTACCGCCGACGCGCCCATTGCCACCGCGCAACGGCTGGCCAGTGCGGCCTCCGGATGGCTGCGCGGCAGCGTGGAATTGGACGTGGACGCATTACGAGCGGACGACACGCGGTGGTTTACGGTTCGCGTGGCGCCACCGCCAACGGTCGTGACGCGGAGTGAGGCGGGACCATTCCTCTCGGCCGCGCTCGCAACCTTGGTTGAGGAGAAACGCCTTGAACGCGGCGTGGTTGGCACGCGAGGCGTGGTCACCGTGTCTGGCGCTGATGCACCCATCAACAGCGGGCCGGTCTTCCTGACGGCTCCGTCGGACCCTGTTCGTGTTGGCGAGGCAAATCGCACGCTGGCGCGCTTGGGAATCCCGTGGCGATTCGGTGCGATTGCTCGCGATCTTGTGTTGGTGCGCGGTGTGCCAACGCTTGATGGTGTACAGGTGCGCCTTCGCTATCCCCTACAACGCTCGCCCGGCATCGCTGGCGCGGCCGCAGGGAGTGGCGCCACGTCGTTCGCTGACACGCTCGCCACGGCCGGCGGCACACCGTGGATCGTGGCCGGCGAAGGATATGTCTTGCTCGCGTCGCCGATTGACGTCGACGCGACGGATCTTCCGCTGCGCGCGGGATTCGTGCCGTGGGTGCTGGACGCGCTTTCGCGTCGACTCGGCGATGATGGCGTGGTGCTCACGGCGGCCCCTGGGCAGGTCGTGGTGGATCGGGCGCTGATGGCGGCGTCGGCCCTTGAGCGTCCTGATGGGTCGTTGGTGCCCCTCGCAGGCGATCGCCTCACGATCCCCAGCGAGAGCGGTGTGTACTTTTTGCGTCGACAAGCGGCGCGTGTTGGAGCGATCGTGGTGAATCCGGAAGCGCTTGAATCAGACATGCGGGGTGACGCGGTGGGCACGTTGGGCTCCAGTTTCCAGTCACGGGTCGTCGGCCGGTCCGTCGCCGTCGACACCTCGGCCAGTGAGTGGCGCCGCCGCACGTTGGCGCAGGCCTCGGGTCGTTCCTTGCTGTTTCCACTGCTGATCATCGCGCTCGTGGCGTTGGTGCTGGAAGCATGGTTTGCGCGTGGCGCGTCTGCCGGCGCCGCGCGATCCAGCACCGCGCGATCCAGCGGCGCTGCGGCGTCGGCCGCCACGCCTCGCGCGGCCGCCTGATGGGACTGCCGCGACTTCTCGATGCGATCGCCGCGCTGCCCGCGTTTTCGCGCATAGCGAAAGCGCTTCCCGGATCGGGCACGTCGCTGCGGGTTGGCGGCCTCGCCGGTAGTAGTGACGCCGTCTTTATTGCGGCCCTTGCGCGCGCCGAACCGCAGCGCCTGCTCGTCGTGATCGCCGACCAGGTTGGTGATGCGGAACGGTGGCTGGCCGACCTGCAGGCGTTGGTTGACGACATTCCGGTGGCCCTCTACCCACCGCGCGAAGGCTTTGGCGAGGTTGAGCCTCACGCGGAAGTCGCGGGCGAGCGCGTGGAAACGCTGGAAAAGTTGTCGCGCAGTGGCGTGCGGTTGTTGATCACGACCGCTCGTGCGGTGCTCGAACAAACGCAGCTGCCGCGCGCCCTGGCGAACGCGCGAGTGGAGCTGCGCAAGGGCGACGTGCGCCGTCCCGAGGAGCTGGCGGCGCATTTGGAGTCCATTGGATTCGAACGCGTGGCGATGGTCGAAGACGTTGCACAGTTTTCCGTGCGCGGAGGCATCTTCGACATCTACTCGTTCGGCATGGCCGAGCCGGTGCGGCTCGAGTTTTGGGGCGATGACATCGTCGAGCTGCGACACTTTGACCTGAACACCCAGCGCAGCACGCGTGATGCGGCGCTCGCGCTGGTCTTGCCGGTTGATGGACGCCTTCAGGATGATGACGAAGTCCTTGAGCGCGTGGCGTTGCCCGAACTCTGGCCCCCCGATGCGCTCGTCATCATCCCGTCTGGAAGCAGCGTGCTGCCCGAGCTCGTGCGCACATGGGACGAGGCCGCGCACCACATTGAGCTCGCGCGTCGTCGTGGTGAAGGGTACGTGACGCGCGAGGCGCTCTTCGTGCAGCCGCCGATCATGGCTTCACGACTGGCGCGCTTTGGCACCATCCGCATTGCTCCGCCGCCCCAGCGCGCGGTCAGCGCGGCGAGCGCTGATGTGCAGCCAACCGGGCCGGCGCCCGACGTGTCGTTCCCGATTCGCCCGCCCGAGGGGATCTCTCGCGATCTGCGCGTGTTGCGCCGCTTGCAGCGCGATGGCCTGAATACGGTCATTCTGTGCGATAATGCTGGTCAGGCGGAGCGACTCGAAGAGCTGCTTGGAGAAGACGGGCCGGTCTCCGCATCGATTGCCATTGGCGTGCTTGGCGGCGGGTTCGTGGTGCCGAACGTCGTCCGCGTACTGACCGATCACGAAATCTTTCGTCGCGATCGCCGGTTACGCCGGACGCGCAAGTACGTCACGGGATCGGCACTCGACACGCTGGGGGCACTCAAGCCCGGCGACTATGTCGTGCACCTGGAACACGGGATCGGCATCTATCGCGGGATCGAAAAGGTGTTCTTTCGCGAGAGCACGATTGAAGCGGTCGTCATTGAGTATGAGGGCGGCGATCGGCTGAACGTGCCCCTGTACAAGATCGATCAAGTCGAGCGGTACCGTAGTGCACACGATGTGTCGGAAGACGCCCCGGCGCCGCGCTTGCACAAGTTGGGTGGCAATCGTTGGAAGGCGCAGCGCGACAAGACGCGCATGGCCATCCTCGAGATGACACAGGAGCTGCTGGATTTGTACGCGAAACGCAAAGTCAGCACGCGACCGCCGCACGAGGTGGACGGGGCCTGGCAGCGGCAATTGGAAAGCTCCTTCTTGTTCGAAGACACGCCCGACCAACGCAAGGCCACGCTTGATGTCAAGCGCGATCTGGAGAGTGAACGGCCGATGGATCGCCTCTTGGTGGGCGATGTGGGGTACGGGAAGACCGAAATCGCGATCCGGGCCGCGTTCAAGGCCGTGCAAAGTGGTCGCCAGGTGGCCGTGTTGGTGCCCACGACCATTCTGGCAGAACAGCACGCGCGCAGTTTTGGCGATCGGCTTGCCGACTTCCCCGTGACGGTCGAAGTCATGAGCCGCTTTCAAACGGCGAAAGAGCAAGCGGTCGTGGTGGAGAAGCTCAAAAAGAAGCAGATCGATATCGTGATCGGCACGCACCGTCTGCTCAGCGCCGATGTCGAATTCGCAGACCTCGGCCTGATCGTGGTGGACGAAGAGCATCGCTTTGGCGTAAAGCACAAAGAGCGCTTGAAGCAGATGAAGCTGCAGACGGATGTGCTCACCCTCACTGCCACGCCAATTCCGCGTACGCTCCATCAATCGTTGGCTGGGTTGCGCGATCTCACGATCATGCAAACGGCGCCGCGCGATCGTTCGCCGGTGCTGACGTTTGTGGAGCCATGGGATGATGCGCTGATCGAAGAGGCCGTGTCGCGTGAGCTCGACCGGGGCGGGCAGGTGTTCTTCGTGCACAATCGCATCGAAACGATCGTGGCCATCGGTGATCATCTCCAGCGGCTCGTACCGAGGGCGCGCGTGGCGGTCGGGCACGGGCAGATGAAGGAGCGCGAGCTGGAGTCCGTCATGGCGAAGTTCGTGGACGGCGAGATCGACATTCTTGTGTCGACGCTGATCGTGGAGAGCGGGCTTGATGTGCCGAATGCCAATACCATGCTGGTCAATCGTGCTGATCATTTGGGCCTCGCGCAGTTGTATCAGCTGCGCGGCCGGGTGGGCCGATCGCACCGTCGGGCGTACTGCTATCTGCTCGTGCCTGATCGCATCGACGACGACGCCGAGCGGCGGCTCTCGGTGTTGGAGCATCACACGGAGCTGGGCTCCGGCTATCGGGTGGCACTGAAAGACCTGGAAATGCGTGGGGCTGGCAATCTGCTGGGCCCTGAGCAGTCGGGGTTTGTCCATTCGGTCGGGTTCGATCTCTATCTGCGGCTGCTCGAGGAGACGGTGCAGCAGCTGTCGGAGACGGGCGGCCAGAAGGCCTGGATGCCCGCTGACGTCTCCCTGGACTTTCCGGCCATTCTGCCCGACGACTACATCCTCTCGCAGGACGCCAAGCTCGACGTGTACCGCAGGCTGACCGCCTTGCGCGTGCCAAAGGACATCGAGGCACTGCAGCAGGAGGTCCGAGACCGCTTCGGGCCGCTTCCGCCGCCGGCGCTCGCCTTATTCGGCAGCGCCATGCTCAGGGTACTTGGCGCCGCTTTAGGGGTAGAGGGGGTGCTTGTGCGCGCCTCGGAGGCCCGTGTTAGTTTCAGGGCTGACGCGGTTCCGCGCCTGAAAGGGCTGTCGGCGGCCTTCCACGAAGTGCAGTTCCAAGTGGATGTCCGTCGGACGCAACCGCTCGCGCTCAAGCTGACACGCCTGGGTGGCTCGGAAATGCTCGATGGGTTGGTGCGCGCACTGCGTGCCTTAACTCCGTAAACGTTGATGGGAAGCAGACCGACCGGCAACCGTTGCCGACTCGGCGGGGTCCCACTCCTATACCTTAATTCACTCCGGTTCCGGGGTTCGACTCGATGACATCGTATCGTTTGCCTGCATTTGCTGCCGCCGCGTTCGCCATTGCTTGTGGCGCCGCCTCTAATCCTGATGTCGCCGCGACCGTCGGAGGCCAACAGCTTTCCGTCACACGCCTCGCGGACATTCTGGGTACCTCACAAGCGCCGCTCGAGAAGGACGTGGCGCGCCAGATCGCTGAGCTCTGGGTCAACTACCAGCTAGTGGCTGCGGCCGGCGCGAAGGGCGACTCCCTCGTCGACAAGCCGACGATGGACAACGCCCTCTGGTCGCCCATGCAGCAAATGAAGGTGAAGAAGTTTTACGACACCTATCAGAAGACGTGGGATACGGTCAAAGTCGGTACGGACGAGGAGCGCTTCAACTCCGGCGAAGCCATGGCGGCCCGGCACATTCTGGTGAAGGTCGATCCCAGTGCCACGCCCGAGCAGAAGGAAGCGGCGCGCAAGAAAGCGGAAGGCATTCGCGCAGAGGCCACACCGGCCAACTTCGCGAAGCTCGCCGCCAAGAGCGATGAGCCTGGCGCCGGCGAACGTGGCGGTGACCTTGGCATCTTCCAGCGCGGCGCGATGGTGCCCGAGTTTGAAAAGGCCGTGTTGGCCATCAAGCCGGGCGAGATTTCGCCGGTCACGATGACGTCGTTCGGCTATCACGTGATCTACCGCACGCCCTACAGCGACGTGAAGGAGCAGTTTACGCCGATCGCGAAGCAGCGTACGAGTGCGATCGCTGACAGCATCTTCCTGGCAACGGCCGAGAAGAACGCCAAGGTCGAACTGACGACCGATGCGCAGATCAAGGCCAAGGCGATTGCACGCAATCCGCTTGGGTATGCCAAGGACAAGGGCGCCCTGGCGAAGTACAAGGGTGGTGAGCTAACGGCTGCCGAGTTTGCCGACTGGCTGTCGGCGTACCCGCCGCAGTCGCAAGTCCGCCCGCAGCTGATCGGCGCGCCCGATTCGCTGGTCGGCAAGTTCGTGCAGCAGATCGTGCGCAACGAGCTCATGCTGCGCATGGCCGATAGCGCCAAGATGGTGCCGGACACATCCGAGTTGTCGAACATCTATCTCAACTACAAGAACGCGGTCACGCAGACGTGGACGGCGCTCGGTGTCGACCCCACGAAGCTGGCTGACAGCGTCAAGTCGGGCGGTGACAAGGCCAAAATTGCCGCCGCGCGCGTTGAGGCGTTCTTCGACAAGCTGGTGAAGAACGAAGCGCAGTTCGTTGACGTGCCGTATCCGGTAGCTCGTGCGCTGCAGGCGAAGTTCGCGTATGCGGTAAACGACGCGGGCCTCGACAAGGTGGTAGAGAAAGCCAAGGCGGTGCGTGCCACGGCCGATTCGTTGCGCGCCAAGTCGCCGGCTGGTGGTCCTCCGGGCGCAGGTGCGCCGCCGCAGGGTGCGCCGCCGGCGCCGGGTGGAGCTGCACCGGCGACGCCGCCGGCCAAGCCGCCCACGCCGTAAGTAGACACGAAGATGTGGACAGCGGCGCGCTTCCGCGCGTCGCTGGCAACCCTGAGCAATGAGCCGGGTACACACCCGCATGATGCCCACTTCGCTTCGAACGCTGACCGGCGCCGCGATGTCTGCGGCGCCGCTGTCGCTTTGCCTGATTGCTGCCCTGGCAACCACGGCGGCCGCACAGGCCACGTCCACAACACCGGCCGTGAAGGCCGCGCCCGCGAAGGCCGCGCCCAAGGATTCGGTGCCGCCAGTCAAGACGCTGTCGATTGACGGCGTCGCGGCCGTGGTGGGAGACCAGGTGGTGTTGATTTCCGAAGTCACCGCTGAAGCGCTGCGACGCCGATCTGCTGGCGCTCCGGTGAAGTCGCCCGCTGATCTGGCCAAGTTGGAAGCTGAAGTGCTCCAGCAGCTCATGGAAGCCGAGCTGTTGGTGCAGAAGGCGAAGGCAGAGAAAGTTGAGGTCAACGACGCGGACCTGACGCGGGCGGTTGACGACCAGGAAAAGAAGGTCAAGTCGCAGTTCAAGACTGACGCCGAGTTCCGGGGAGCGCTCAAGGAAGGGGGTTTCGGCTCCTACGAAGAATGGCGCAAAATGCAAACAGACTTGTTGCGTCGGGACAACCTCCAACGCGACTACATCTCCAAGGCCCGTCGCGACGGGAAAATGACGGCGGTGAATGTCAGCGAGGCCGAAGTCACCGAAGCC